>QHZN01000088.1 GCA_003225365.1 Acidobacteriota bacterium | reverse complement strand
GCCGTAGTCGTACGCCAATTGGATGATCTCAACATCCATCAGTTCTCGTCCACAAAAACCGGGTTTAGGCCAAGTCGCAACCGAGGCGCCTTCCCGGATCGAGCATGTTCAAGGACAGTTCACTCTCAGTCGCCAACTTCCCTAGATTCAGTGCGAACAAGATTGTTGGTAGGGACAGCACCCAAACGATCGCTGCCATGAGCACGGACGCGACAAGCAGAAATGTTTTTTTCATCGTACTCCTTCGCCGCTGGGGCAAACGTAGGGGGGAGCTGCAGTCAGTGCCGCCCTGACCATGGGCAGTTTCTCATGCCGACGCCGCGACGGCAACCGCACCTCGTCAATCTGGATGGGGCACGCCACTCCCCTCGGAGTCCCATTCGAGAAAGTTTGTGGTGGCATACCACACGCTGAATAAATCGCGAGTAACGATAGGACTCAATCGGGAGTGACCCGGCGCGTGGAGGCTTTAGGAGCGAGAGTAGGCTGAAGGGGGTCACTCCCGATTGAGCCGTTAGAACGAAGCCGCTGGCGTTTGCGGCGGACGCGGCGGGCTATGGCGTTTGGATTAACTTTTTCTACTGGTGATGTGTGGAATTGGCGGCACGGGCGGTTGTTGCTGGAATGAATAGGCTGGCAAAAGGGATGCTTGGCTCGGGTTCGATGGTTTGCCGTGAGTCACAGCGGGCCATCGGGACGGCAGTTTCCACGTGCGGGCACACTTTTCCTGGGCGCGTCCAGGGCACCGCCTTCAATCGCGCCTCAGCGATGGGGCGTCGGCAGGTTTGACACACCCCAAACGTACTGTGCTCGATCCGAATGAGCGCCTCTTCGATTGCCCGCAAAAGGCGACTTTTGCTCTGGCGCAAGTGCGCCTCGAAGGCCATCCGCGCTTCTTCATTCGCCCGATCGGAAAAATCTCCGGGACGTCCCTCTGCCCTTCCCGCATTGAATAAGGTTGTGAGCTTGTCAGGCAACAACTCATTGCGCTTGGCCACCAATAGTTGCTTGTATAGGTCCAACTCCATTCTGTCCATATCCCGTGCCTCGGGGAAGATTGCGCTAAGGAGCCGGATGCCTACCGAACCCGAGCCGCCTTGTCCAAATCAGACACCGCGAACACCGCACTCGCTTTCTTCGAACCCTTCACGGTTGTCGCGTAGGCGGAGTTGACGTTGATCTCCTTGGCGGCGAGTTTTCCCGCAAAATATCCAAGTGCGCCGGGCTGGTGAGGAAGTTCGACGTGCATGACATCCGCCTCGATATAGGAGAGTCCAGCGCCATCTAAGGCCTTCTTCGCTTTGTTGGCATTGTCCACGACGAGCTGCACCGAACCCTCGGCTCCCGAAGTCGTCGTCAGAAAACTAACGATATTCACCTTCGCGTCTCCCAGAACCCTCGCTACGTGGGCCAGCGTTCTTGACCGGTTTTCACCAGGAACAGCGAGCTGCCTTGTCTTGGCCATGCTTTCCGCTCCTTTCTCGCCAGTGCCCCCCGCGGGATCGCCGCCCTACTTTTTCAACTCGATATGGATACCCTCATAGGGCTGGGCACTTAGGTTTTCGGGCAGGTGTTCATGTGCTTGGTACCACACGACGTCACCGGCCCTCCCAAGAAGGTGTCGCATCCTGCCATTCGGTAAGTTGAATTTCATGTCCCTCCCAGTGAGCGAAATCGAAATTCCTTCGGGATGCCCGTGCATCACGGATTTCTCATGGGGTCCGAATTTGACGCGCAGAACCCTGACCCGGCCATTCTCGAATTCGACTAGGTAATGCTTGGGGTCCACTTGCACCGGGTCCTGAGCCGCCGGTTGAGTTGTAGCAGCTGTACCCATATGCCCCTCCCTTCACTCGAAAGATTTTGGTGTGAGCGAAAAGAATAGACCCTGGGCTCGAAAAGCACAAGCCCCCCCGAGCCTGGACCACGCGCTCCCCACCGAGCGGCTCGCCCCTCCCACACACCGTGAAAAAACCCACGCACTGCACAGGTCCCTTGATTTCCGCCACCAAGAGAGGAAGAATGTCTGACCACTTTCCCAAGCGAGGTGACGAATGGCAGACGATCTGACTTTAGAAGCATCGGAAAAGATCATTGCGGCGGCAAAAAAGAAGGCGGCGCAACTCAATACTCGCATGGATATAGCCGTGGTAGATGCGGGAGGCAATCTGAAAGCCTTCGCGCGCATGGATGGAGCGTGGCTCGGCAGCATCGACATTTCGATCCGCAAGGCGCGCACCGCTCGTTGGTTCGACATGAACACCGGAGAGATCGGGAAACTCTCGCAGCCCGGCGGACCTTTATACGGAATCGAGCACAGCAACGACGGGTTGATTACCTTCCCGGGAGGAGTTCCCCTGAAGAACTCCAAAGGCGAAATCGTAGGCGCGATCGGTGTCAGTGGGAGCACGGTCGAGAACGACCATGCCGTCGCCCTGGCGGGCGCCGACGCACCGGGAAAATAGAGCTGCAAAACCGATTAGTGCTCCGCGCTGCCAAACTCAGCCCAACGCTATCCCCGATGACTCGCGTTTGCCGCGAATGACCACGATGTGGAACTATCCGGGAACCCACACTTGACCGTATGACGTCTTCACAGCCCACGCTTGAACCCGCCCCGATCCAGGGAGATAATCGTTCAATCGAAACAGCGGGAGGTGCAAAGCCATGAAGAGCTTGATTTCGAGTCTCGGTGTTCTCATACTTTCCGTCGCTATGCTCGCAGCCCAGGATGTTGCGACGACGGCGAAGGCCGATATAGCGGACGCTCAGGGGAAGAAAGTGGGCACGGCGGACCTCACGCAGACGCCGGACGGCGTAAAGATTGCGCTGACCGTTTCCGGACTTGCACCTGGTCAGCACGCCTTTCACATTCACAGCGTGGGCAAGTGCGAGGGTCCGGACTTTAAGTCGGCCGGGGCGCACTTCAATCCCTACAACAAGATGCACGGACTGAAAAACCCCGATGGGCCACACGCGGGAGACATGGAAAACATTGAGGTGGGGTCGGATGGAACGGGTACTGCAGAAATTGTTAACAAGCAAGTGACGCTGTCCGATGGCCCGAATTCCCTGTTCCACGAGGGTGGCACGGCGATTGTGATCCACGCGAGCCCGGACGACAACGTGACCGACCCTGCGGGCAATGCAGGAGCGCGCATCGCGTGCGGCGTAATTACGAAATGAGTGCGACCAAACCGTCAGCCGCCTCTCCGCCCATCAGCGTCACTAGTGCGCAGCGGTGCCTGCCGCCGGCAGATCAGAGTTGAAAGTGTCGGCCACAACTTTCCAACTCCCGCTGGGCTGTTTCTCCCAGACTGTTAAGCCCTTTCCGTGGTCGGTGACAGGCTTTCCTTTTGGATTGTTCACCGTCAGCTGGTAGGTAATAAGCTCGTATCCGATGTCCCCTGTGCGGGACACCTCCACTTTCGTGGGCTGCCAGCTCACAGCAATACCTGGCTGCGCCATGAGCTCGGATGCCCACTTGCGAATCGCCTCCTTCCCCGTAACCATCGGAGCGTTTGGTGGGAGTTCAGAGCTGTCATCGGCAAAGAACGAGACAAATCCCTCGACATCTTTGGCACCGGCTGCTTTTGACCATTGGGCATCCGAATCGCGGAGCGCTCGCTCATCTTCGGCGCGTGTATCCGGCGCAGGTGTTGCCTCCTTCTACCGGCACGCCACCGTCAACACCGCAAGGCTCAGCGAAAACACGAGAAACGCAACCCACCGATTTCGCTTCATAGAACTCCTCCTCCCAGGAATTTTCAAATACACTTTCCAGGTTCAATCCTTATCGATGGAAAAAAGGGGCCACACGTTGGACTCCCAGAAAAACCGGGGGCTGGCGGATAGTCGTAACGTAGCATCTCCAAATTCCGAGAAGCCGAGCTTGCCCCGACTACGGTTTCAATTCAATCAAAACTAGGTCAATCGGTTTGTCGCTCAGATTCTCAGGCAGATGGTTCTCTGCAGGGATAAAAAGACTCTGGCCCGCTGTCCAGCTGCGATCCTCGGTCTTGCCATCCGGGAAGGTGAATCGCGCGCGACCTTCGGTCAGGAAGACCGCAACCGTCGCAGGGTGTCCGTGCATCACGGATTTCTCGCGAGGCCCGTAGTTGATTCGCAGGACTCGCACTTGTCTATTTTCCAGCTCGACCTTGTAGTGTTTCGGGTCCACTTTGACCGGGTCTTGGGCTTCGGGTTGCGCTTTCGCGGCTTTAGCTTGGGGCATGGGATGCATCCTCCTTTGCTGAGATGGACTGAAGGGTATTCTATAGGCCCGAAGAAAACAAGCGCCACCCAAACCGACCGCAGGCCCGGCATGGGTGTGGTCTACAAGGCCGAAGACACCAAGCTGCATCGCTTCGTGGCACTCAAATTTCTGCCCGAGGGCCTCGCGAGGGACCGCCAGGCATTGGAGCGATTCCGACGCGAAGCCGAGGCGGCCTCCGCCCTCAATCACCCGAACATCTGCACCATCCACGATATTGATGAATACGAGGACCAGCCCTTCATCGCCATGGAGCTGCTGGAAGGACACACCCTCGGGACCCTGGTCGAAAAAAAGCCGCTCAAGATCGAGACGCTGATCGACCTCGCCATCCAGATTGCCGACGCGCTGGACGCCGCGCACGAGAAAGGTATCATCCATCGCGACATCAAGCCCGCCAATATTTTCGTCACGCAGCGCGGGCAGGCCAAGATTCTGGATTTCGGGTTGGCGAAATTAGCGGTGGGACGGCGGTTCGCGGAAGGCGCTGGAGCTTCGAATTTGCCGACCGCAACGGCTGAACAGCTTCTAACCAGTCCGGGAGTCGCCATGGGCACCGTGGCCTACATGTCCCCGGAACAGGCACTGGGCGAGCCACTCGACGCTCGCACCGACTTGTTTTCCTTTGGAGCCGTGCTTTACGAAATGACGACTGGCCGCCAGGTCTTCGCGGGTACGACGACGGCCGCGATCCACAATGCCATTCTTAATCGGGCTCCTGTTTGGCCCATAACCGTGAATCCTGACACACCACCCAAGTTGGCGGAGATTGTCAACAAGGCGCTGGAGAAAGATCGGGAGGTGCGATACCAGCACGCCTCCGAGCTGCGTGCCGATCTGAAACGTCTGAAGCGCGACACCAGTTCGGGGCGCTCGGGCGCAGTCGGAGTGTCGGGTCTGGCGGTCGGTGCAGGGCAGGCGCTAGCGCCTGGCGTGGCGAGCTCCGCGATAACGGTGCCGCAACGGAGACAATGGCCCTTCATCGCCGCGCTGGTTGCTTTCGTTGTAGTGGCCAGTTGGGGGATCGCTTGGTTCCTCACGCACCGAGCAGAGCCCGTGCCGCAATTCAAGCAGCGCAAGCTCACTGCCAACGCGCAGGATGTGCCGGTAACCGGGGCAGCCATCTCATTGGACGGCAAGTACCTGGCTTATTCGGACCAGCAAGGCATCCACGTGCAATTGCTTGAAACGGGCGATACGCAAACCATGCCCTTGCCTGCCGGGACTCAATCGGGCCAGGCCTTCTGGAAAGTGGCGGGTTGGTATCCCGACTCCACGCGGCTGACGGCAATCCTTGCCGCTCCTGGAATGAAAAACAGCTTATGGTCAGTTCCGATTTTGGGAGGGAAGCCGCAGGAACTTGCTGGAAACGCGGATGGAGGAGGAGTCGTGTCCCCCGACGGCTCCAATATTGCGTTTTCAAGGGGGCTGAGCGGTTTCGGGACGCGCGAGATCTGGCTGATAGGTCCGCATGGGGAATCACCACACAAGATACTGGCGGCCGGAGACCAGTTCGAATTCCGCCGCATCGTATGGTCGCCGACAGGCAACCGCATCGCCTACTCACGGGTCCATCAAGTGGGTGATAACCTAGAATGGACAGTCGAAAGTTGCGACCTGAATGGCGCGAACAAGACGACAATCCTCACCAATCTCCAAGTTGCGGGCTTCGCTTGGATATCGCCGGACCGCTTCGTCTATTCGGAATGGACCCGGGAGAGTACGGTTCCCGTCAGCAATCTTTGGGAACTGAAGGCCAGTGGGGGGACAAGCGTGGCACATAGGAAGCCGCGACGACTGACGGACTGGTCCGGCTTCTGGGTGGAGGACATTACTGCAACCGCCGATGGGAAGCACCTGGCCTTCTTGCGAGGCACCTGGCACGCGTCCGTATTTGTAGGAAGCCTTGTGAACCATGGAGACCGAATCGATGATCCACATCGCTTGACCATTGACGATTACCTCAACTTCCCCCGTTGCTGGACTGCGGATTCCAGGGAGGTCATCTTCCTTTCCACTCGAGGGGAAACACGGGGGGTATACAAACAGGACCTTGGGGGAGGGCCTGCCGAGGTAGTATTTCAGTCGCCGAGGCTGGACGCGGACAGGGTTCGCCTTGCTCCCGATGGTTCGTTTGTGGTCATCACAGTTACTCCTCACAACGCGCCGCCGGGGACACCTAGTCAGCTCTTTCGAGTGCCTGTTACCGGAGGCGCAGGTCAACCCCTCTTTGAAGTCCCGGCGAGTCTCGTCGGGCTTCACTGCACGGGCCGGCAGGCGAACTTTTGCACTTACTACACACCGTCCGCCGACGGCCAAGATTTGGTCGTGACAGGCTTTGACCCAATGAGCGGCAATCGCAAAGAACTGCTGCGTGTTCCCATCGAGCCCGGTGGCAATTACACTGGCGCCGCTCCGTCTCCTGACGGAGCGATTTTTGCGATTCTCAAGAGCGACTGGAACGCGAATACGATCCGCTTCATTCCATTCCATGGCGGCTCAACCCAAACGGTGACAGTGAAGGGATACACCAACCTCATTTCCCTCGATTGGGCTGCGGATTCGAAGAGTGTCTATGCCGGGACCTGGGGGCCGAATGGGGCCGCGCTGCTGCATGTGAACTTGGTCGGGAATGTTCAATTGGTATGGCAGCAGCCCCAACCGAACCAGACCTGGGGAATAGCTTCGCCGGATGGCCGCCATATCACCATGCTTGGCGAGAGCGCAGATTCCAATGTGTGGATGATTGAGGGGTTTTAAAAGGCCTTCTGGGCAGGCCAAGGACGAACAGTGGTTGAGCTGGTGACTTCAAACGATTGAGATCAGCAGAGCATGGTGTATTTACAATATTCGGATAAACAGGCAGCTACCCTCTCCGGCAAGGACAGCCTTCAAAACTGGGGTGCGGCTTCGTCTGATGGCAAGGACCTGGCGATACGAGGCCCTACCATCGATAGTAACGTGTGGATGATTGAAAATTCTTGAGAGCAATTGGGTGCTGACCTGCGCATCGGCCAGTGCCCACACCGGCAGCGAGGGAAATCTAGGGCTCGACTGGCAGCTTCCGTAAGACGACAATGCTCCGCAACGCCACCCCGGACCGGCAAAATCTGCGATCACAAAATACTCACTCAACGGTATTCGCGGTTGCCTCCGTAAACGACCGTTCGATTGAATTCTCAAACTCCCGAATTGCGAAAGGGTCAGCTTCGCAGTCCAGCTTCGCAGTCCGGCTTGACTGGGCGCGTGGGATGGGCGTATAAGAGGCCCGCACCGGCTCGACTTTCCTTAGGTTCCAGTTCCGTTTGTCAAAGCTCACGCAGGTTTCACGAGATGGAGGCGGGAGCTTTCCGATCCGACACTTCATACCCAGAGGAGGTGAAACTTATGAATTCCCGGTTGAGTGTTCCGCTCACCGTTTCGACGGCCGCCGCCATCGCGCTGGGGGCGCTCTCGGGTCTTGCCCAAAAGAAGGGTTCGTCGCCGTTCCCTACCGGCTATCGCCACTGGACGCATGTGAAAACAATGGCGATCTACGGCAATCAGCATCCCTTATTCAACCATTTTGGAGGGCTCCACAATGTTTACGTGAATGACGCAGGTCTGACATCACTCAAGGAAGGGAGAGCCTACCCTGACGGGACAGTTTTCGTTTTCGACCTCTTTGACATCCAGTCTGCGCAGGGCGCGATCGAGACAAGAGGCCGGAAGCTCGTCGCCGTGATGGAAAAGAACTCCAAGCTCAATGCCTCAACCGGCGGCTGGGCATGGGAGGTGTTTCAAGGCGACGAACAGAAGGGGTCTCTGCAAAATGCAAAGCCCTGCGTCGACTGCCATGCTTCCCAGAAACGTGTGGACTACGTCTTTTCGACTTACACGCCTTAGCGCATGTACGCATGCACGCGCTCCTTAAGGCCGCCCCTGCTCCTTGAAGTCGCGGCAGAGGCGTGTCCAGGGCACCGCCGTCAATCGCGCCTCAGCGATGGGGCGTCGGAAGGCTTGACACACCCCAAAAGTACTGTGCTCGATCCGAATGAGCACCTGTGCCTGCCAAAGATCCCGTCTAGATTGAAATCATTGGTCTTGGTTCGCTCCTGCTGCTAAGCTGCCCGCTCCCATGTTTACCTTATTCTTTTCCTTCCTGGGCACCCTCCGCTCCTGCTTCCAGACCCGGGCGGCCCTGCAGTTGGAGATTCTTGCCCTCCGCCACCAGATTAACGTGCTTCGAAGGGCACAGCGTGGGCGGGTTCGACTCACTAGGGTGGACCGCCTGTTGTGGACATGGCTGCTGCACCTGTGGTCTGGCTGGCGTTCTGCGCTCATCATCGTCAAGCCGGAAACCGTCATTGCCTGGCACCGCCGGGGATTCCGCCTGTTTTGGGCCTGGAAGAGTCGACAGGATAAGCCGGGAAGGCCCGAAATGTCGCGTGAAGTTCGAGACCTCATCCGGAAGATGAGCCTGGCGAATCCGCTCTGGGGAGCACCGCGCATCCATGGCGAGCTGCTCAAACTCGGAATCGAGGTGTCCCAAGCGACAGTCGCCAAGTATATGGCTCGCCAGCGAAAGCCACCCTCCCAGACTTGGCTCACTTTTCTCAACAATCACGTTAGGAGCCTGGTCTCGACAGATTTCTTTGTCGTGCCGACCGTAAGCTTCCGAGTCTTGTTTGTCTTTGTGGTTCTCGCTCATCACCGGCGTCGCGTGATTCATTTCAATGTCATCGCCCATCCCACCTCGGAATGGACGGCCCAGCAGATTGCCGAGGCCTTCCCTTGGGACACGGCCCCACGCTATGTGCTCCATGATCGCGATAGCGTCTATGGCGACATCTTTCGGCAAAGAGTGCGAGGGATGGCGATTCGCGAAATCCTGACAGCCCCGAGGTCGCCATGGCAGAGTCCTTATGTGGAGCGCCTGATTGGATCCGTCCGACGGGAGTGTCTGGACCACTTAATCGTGCTCAACGAATCGTCTTTGCGACGCACTCTCAAGTCGTATTTCGATTATTACCATTGGGCGCGGACGCATTTGTCGCTGGAGAAGGATGCGCCGGAGACCAGACCGGTTCAACCGCCGCAGCTGGGGTCAGTCGTTGAACTACCGGAGGTCGGCGGACTGCACCACCGTTACGAACGGCATCACCGTTACGAGCGGCGAGCGGCTTGAAGAGTTGTTCTCGAACTGAAGAAAGGTATCTCCCAACAGGGAGTCAACCGAGGTCCGCGAAGATTCCCGCCAGGCGGGAACAGGACTTTCCCCGAGTTCGCCCCGCGCTCAAATCTGAAGCCTGGAGCCACTCGGCAATTCTTTGACCCTTGGACACTCCTGTGAATAATTCACTCTTTGCGGCCGATCGAGTTTTTGGCAGGTACAGGATCTTGGGAGCGCAAATGAACTACCTGCGCGATTTGGCATTTTCGATTGGCAGGCGTTATCAGGAATTGGAACCGAACCCCGACCTGGTTTCGCCCAACGAGGACCATAAATTTAAAGCGTACGAAGGCTGGGCCTACTGCGTTCGCACGGCGGACAAGGAAATCTTTCTGGCCTAATTCGAGAAAGGCATGCCCCGCGCCCGAATTCGCAGCGCCAAGTTGAGCAGCACTTACCGGGCGCAGTGGTTCGATCGGCGCAATGGCAGCTGGCGCGGCGCGGGTACCGGAATCGCGCGCTCCAGCCAAATCGGAATTATTGAGTTGCTTGATTTCCCCGCCGACACCGATTGGGGATTGCGGTTGATGTGCGAGTGCGCCTCGACGACAGCTCCAGTTGCCAAGCCGGATTCAAATCCTTATAAAAATGCGTTTCTTATACAGCCAGAAGCAAAGGGACCATAGCATTGCCCAGACGACAAGGCTCGTGACAATCTCTGCATTGAGCTGCCCGGCCCAAGCGAACAATCCCATCGTGAATGGTTTTGCGATTTTGTGGAACCACTCTGCTCCTGCCGTATTCGTGAATAAGTAAATGAAAATTGAATTCATCCCGACGATGTTAAAGAAGACGGTCCACTTCTTCCATCCTTTCACATCAATCAGCCAATACGAAAAAGCCAGGGCGAGCAAGCACCACCCGCCGCTCACGATCACAAATGAGCTGGTGCAAATGCGTTTGATGATGGGCGTGAGGGGATTCAGGGAATACCCGACTGCGACGCCGATGGCGCCGGGAAAGGCGAGCATCCGAATCTTCTGCCAAGGCACACGGGGGCTTTTCAGGACTTGGCCCGCCAGCACTCCCCACATGGTATGAGCCGTGGTGGGCACCGCGTTGAACGCCACCCAGTGCCCTTCGGAAAGCTTTCCCATGATTGCCATGTCCACCCAAGCCCCGAATCCATGATCCGGCAGGAAGGGCTGATTGAAGCCCGCAACCGGCCAAAGGCGATAGAGGAGTTCGGTCAAGATGAGCAGGCCGAAGGTAAAGCTCAACTGCACACGCACCGGCTTGCGCATCATCAGGAAAGCGACCAGGTAGGTAAAAGAGAGCTGCGCCAGGACATTCCAAAGTTCAAACGTCAGGTGTCCCGGGCCGATGCAATAGAGCGCCCAGCCGAAGAACAGGAGCTGCGAGGAACGGATGAGCGCATGATGAAAAGTCTTCTGCCAACTATCCCCCCGCTGCCAGCGCTTGCCGATGGAGAAGGGCATGGCCACTCCGACGATGAACATGAAAAAAGGCTGGACAAGGTCCCAGCAATGCAGGCCATTCCAAGGGTGGTGCTCCAACTGCCAGCCGATGCCGCCGACGAGCGTGCCATGGAATGCCGGGGACCTGAGCAACTCGTAGAGGCCGGTCGCCTCTCCGATGAGCAAGAACATCATCAGGCCGCGGAAGAAATCGAGCGACGCGAGCCGGCCTTCGGCGGCCCGAGTTTGGCCGGAGTTCTTGTCCGCGGCTGAGGATGGAGCAGTGAGCAGAATCGGTCCCGCTTCAGCCGAGATGCCGCCATCCATCTCCATGTTTCACTCCTGCGCCAATTCGGAGCCGCCCGCGCGCACCCATAGGTGGGCGATCGCCTTCTGACCGAGCCGGTTCGAGCGCTCCACGCGTACAATATAGTCTCCAGGCTTCGTGAAAACATGCGTGGTCGAGGCGAACCCGTTCTTCGCGTGCTCCTCGACGTTACCATCGGACTTGGTGGTGGCCGTCGCGCCATCGCCGAACGACCAAGTCTCCTCGCCAACTGTGGTGCCGAATGTCCGCACTTTGAAGGTGACCGGCTTTCCCGGCGCGATGCCCATCGTCGGCCAGTAAGTCGCTTGAATTGAAGGCGGCACCTGCTCGGGATGCTTCGGATCGAGGACATTGACCGTCTCGAAATCGTAAGCAGTGCGTCCGTGCTCGTCGGTGATCTTCAGGATTTCGCTGTACGTCCCGGCCTGCGAGAAAGACTTCTCAACCCTCGATCCCGAGGCTTTGTCACCATCGGTGAACGTCCACTCGTAGTGGGCAATGCGCGACTCACTCCACGACTGCAACCCATCCAGAATCGCCGTTTCTCTCACCAGGACCGCTTGGTGAGGCCGCGCGACGGCGATCAGGTGCGGCTTGTACTGCCGTTGGTAGGCTTCCCACAAGAACGCATACCCTTCCTGGGTGCCGAGTTTGCCGGAGGCCTGCCGGCTGAGGATCTCGTAATGGAGGTGTGACCAGCCGCCGCTCCCGCCCTCTTTCCCAAGGGTGCCGATCTTCTGTCCCATCACAACCCGGCCACCCAGCTTTACGGTAGGATCAAACGAGACCAGGTGCGTATAGCGATGGTACCAGCCGCGCTCGTCCTCGACCCAAATCGTGTCTTTGAATTGGTGGTCTAGATTGGCGTTGTTTTTCTCTTTGTCGAGCACCACGGTCCCCAGCCCCACGACAAGGCCGTCGGTCGCCGCGAGCACATCCACCAAACCTTCCGTCCCGCCAATATCGAGTCCCGCATGATAATAGATCTTGGCGGAGGTGATGCGCTCGCCCCCGTCAACGTAAGTCGGTTCGTTCGCCATTTGAGTTCGCGAGGCAAACCACCGCTGGCGAACCGGATATTCCATCGATCCTGGTGGCATGAAAGGCGACCCCGCCGGCCAGAGGCGCAGGCGGGCGTCTTTATCTAGCCCCCAGTGATCGTGATCGGTATTTTGATAGTAGGCCTTGGTCACGGTGCAGTCCACCTGCACCTCGCCCACGGTCACCGGCAGACGGTAGTTTCCGCAAGGAAGGGTGGAGCGCGTGCCGTCAATTTGCACTTCTGCGCGAGCCTCCCGGATTGCCGAACGGGCTTTGTCCCGCGTTTCGCTGATCGAGAGTAGTTTCACTGTCGCGTGCTTGCCATCTGAGAGTTGGACATGCTCCGTCGCGCCCACGTCAATATCAACGATGCGGAAGAGCGGCTGCTGAGCAACCACTCGGGTAGCGAAGAATAGGAAGAACAAAACGGCTTTATACGAGGCTTTCATATATTTCCGAGTCCCCGGGCGCCCCTATTCTTTTGCGAGGAACCATACGCCCTCCATCCTTTCCGGTCAAGCGGGTAGCCCGGCGGTGTCGGCGCGGCGAGAAACCCGGTCGTGTACCTCGTCACCTGCCAAAAATATGGATGTCACAAGCGCACGCGGCGTTCTCAGGCAGAAGGGCGGTGTTTCGTTAGAGCTTTCGGAAGTGAGAGGCAACAGAGCAGAGCATGGGCTGACGCCAGACGTCATGGCGGGCCGGACCATTAATGCGAGAATTGCCGGTCATCCGGAAGCTGGCACGGTGATAGGGATGAGCGGCCGCCTTTTTATGCAACAACCCCAAGATGAGCTTTCGGCTAATTGCAGGTCAGGTCGCGGCTAGCCGCCACGAATTTGGTTGGCGTCATCTCTCCGCGCGCCCAGTGAGGACTACTCTCATTGCATTCTCACCAGCCCGCTTCAATTATCTGTTTTGACTCTCCACACGGCGAATCGAAACTGACCGATTTCATCAACATTAGCCCGACCGCATGCCTTGCAATCATGAGGTCAGAATTGTTCGTTGATTGTCCCAGATGCGCGGCTAACCAATTTAGAATGAGTTTATTAGCTGGTGGACCTGGAGGGGTTCGAACCCTCGACCTCATGACTGCCAGGCATGTCAGAGTTGTACCCGGTGTTGATTTCTAAGGGCCTCGTCTGGCTGCTGATGGCCCGTTTTATCCGTTATTCCCGCGCAGTTGTGGCCCAGATGTGGCCCATAACCGTGCCGGTCTATTGAGCCTCAGAACAGGTTTAACTTGTCGATAACGAGCGCGGCGGACGTTCCATAAATCGGCAGCTCGGCGGTTGATGAAGGAACCGTAACCAGTATGAAAATACCGGCTGCAGCGTCCGAGTCGCGCGCATTCGGCACACCCTGACCTGAGAGCTTGTGACTTTTTTGGGAATCTGTAGGGCATCAGACAAAGGGGAAGGGCGAGGAGTGTGTTGGAGAGAGAGTTCGCGGATGTTTCCACAGATATTTTAGAAACTTCCCTGACTTTCCTGGTGATTTCTGGGTAATCTTAGCTATTATGTCCGTATGAAGAACATTATGCGGGAAGATGATTGGCAGTTAGGGATGGGGCTGGAGGAGCGGCCGGTCGGCCGGGAAGAAAGCTCGCTCGCCGAGCGGGCAGGGGGAGGAGCCGCTGAGGAAGGCGCGTCGGCGGTGCGGTTGCGGCGGCCGGAGCGGCGGCAGATGGCGATGGTGGTCGAATGTCCGGACGATCTGGTGTCGGCGACGCATCCGGTGCGGCGAGTGGCGGAGGTGGTGGAGCATCTGGACGTATCAGGATTTTGCCAGCCGATCAAGGCGCGGGAAGGGGTGGCGGGGCGCGACGCGACGGATCCGAGCCTCTTGATCGCGCTGTGGTTGTACGCGTGTGTGCGAGGGATCGGTTCGGCGCGCGAGTTGGCGCGGCGGTCAAGCGGCATTTAGTGTGTAAACGGTGGACCATTGGGAGAGCGGGTGAAAACTCCAGCGATACTCCATGGTTTGCGAGACGTACACCAAACAGCGATACGTCGAGATTTCTCCGCCCGTCACTTCCATGGCGCGGGTGCGGCGTTTGAACTCCTTGTTCAGGCGCTCAATGGGATTGGTCGTGCGCAACACGGTCCAGTACGTGGGATCGAACTGAAAGAACGTGAGCAGAGAGTCCAGGTCACTTTCGATCACCTGCACCGCGGAAGGGAACAACCGGCCCCATTGCTCCTTCACGGTGAAGAAGGCGGCGCGCGCCGCACTCTCGGTAGGAGCATAGAAGATCTCATTGAGGGCTTTCGAAAATAGCTCGCGTTCATTCTTGCGCACTCGCCGGCAGGCATTGGCCTTGGCGTGCTTCTGGCAACGCTGCGTCTGAGCGCGTGGAAAGAAGCGGCGGAAGGCGCTCTCCAGTCCCGGCAGCCCATCCATGATCCCCAGTTCCACGGCCTGCCGGTCCAGGCCGCGATCGGCTAAGCCGCCGAACACGCTCTCCCACAAGTCGGCCCGCTCGCGGTCGCCCATTTCCAAAGCCAAAACCTCGAAGCGTTCGTTCTCTTCCGTCACGCCCAGCACCGCACAAAAACTTTGCCGGCTCACGTGCCCGTTAATCCGCACCTGAAAGTTGGCCCCATCCACGTAGATAAACTTGTAGCGCGCTCCCTCGAGCCGCCGCTGCCGCCAGGCTTCCAGCTCGGTCGTCGCTCGCGCCACGATGCGCGAAACCTGCTTGGAATCGTACTTCTGCCCCAAGTGCTTCTCCGTAATCCGCGCCAAATCGCGGGTCGATAAGCCCGCCAGAAAAGCCTCCGCTAAGAAAGCTTCCAGTTCCGGGTCCTGGCCCTTCCTCTCCGGCAGCCACGCCGACTCGAACTCCCCGCGCCGATCCCGCGGCACCCGCAACTCGATTTCTCCTAACCCGAACAAGTTGATCCGCCTCGGTCGATAACCATTGCGGTAATTGTCGTGCTCCTCATCCAAAGGCTGATGCCGCCCGCGACCCAAAAACTCGTCCCGCTCCGCTTCCAACAAACTATTCACCCAAGTACGCAGCTTCTCCAAAACATACTGCTTCAACGAACTCTTTTTCTCAGCGCTTCTCGGCCCGTCCGCTTCCGAACGGACCGACTCAGTGGTAATATTCAGCACGGCGGTTGTCCTCCTCAGTGATTTACTTTCTTTTGCCCAAAAGATTTATATCACTTCAGGAGTTCTCAGCCGCCTCCCCTTCCTAGTCCCTTTACACACTTTATGCCGCACTACCGGCGCGGCAGTGCGAGGAGGATTCGGCGTTTCGGTGGCTGTGCGGGGGCGTGAGCGTGAACCATCGCTTGCTGTCGGATTTTCGCACCGACCACGGGGAGGCCTTGGACCAGCTCTTGACGCAGGTGGTGGCCTCGTTGGTGGACAGGGATGTGGTGAAGGTGAGCCGGGTGAGCCAGGACGGAGTGCGGGTGCGGGTGGGGGCGGGCGCGAGCAGCTTTCGGCGGGAAGCGCGGTTGGAGAAGCTGCTGGAGGAAGCGAAGCGGCACGTCGAGGAGCTGCATCGGCGCTTGGACTCGCCGGCCTCCCCGGCAGCGGCGATCACGGCGCGGCAAGCGGCGGCGCGGAAGCGGGCGGCGCGGGAGAAACAGGAACGGTTGCAGCAGGCGATTGCGCAGTTGCCGGAACTGAAGCGGCGGCAGGAGGAAGCGGCGAGGCGGGCCGGACAGGGTGAGCGCGGGAAGAAGATTCGGGAGAAGGAACCGCGCGTGAGCACAACGGATGCAGAAGCGCGGGTGATGAAGATGCCGAACGGGGGATACAACCCGGCGGTGAATGTGCAGTTGGCCACCGACACGGCGAGCGGGGCGATTGTGGGCGTGGAGGTGAGCAACCAAGGTTCGGACTCGGCGGGATTGAGCGCCCCGATGCGGGAACAGGTAGAAAAGCGGACGGGCGGCAAGGTGGAAGAACATCTGCTGGATGGCGGGTACCTGCGGAGCGAGGACCTCGAGGAGGCCCACCCGCAGGGCGTGGCCCTGTTCGTGCCGCCCAAGCCGGCGCGCCATCCCCAGAGGCGGGGGCAGGAATTGGAGCCCAAGGCGGGAGATAGTGCAGCGGTGGAAGCGTGGAAGCAGCGCATGAAGAGTGAGGAGGGGAAACAGATCTATAAACAAAGAGCGGCAACCAGTGAAACCGTCAAACGCGGACTTGCGCACTTATCGCGGGCTGAGCCGCATCCTGGTGCGAGGGCTGGCCAAAGCCCGCTGCGTCGCGCTCTGGTGTGCCCTGGCATACAACGTGATGCACTTCGCCAGGGTGTTGCGGGCGTAGCGAACGCCCAGAGCGTACCTGAGACGGCTCGACGGGGAGGCCAGGGACAAAAAACCGGGCCACCCGCTGAGGCCAGGAACCCCTGGTCGTTCCACGGCCACCGCTCCGGACCACAGAAACAAATAACCTGGGGCTGCAACGTAATCGAGGTTCGAAAAAAGTCACAAACTCTAAGCGAAGCAAGATCTCGCATTGGATTGATCGAGTGGTAGACTGATCGGCGAGTCAGTCGGTCATCAAAATTGAATCTGCGCCGCATAGGATGGTCCGTACCCTCAGCGCATGCCCCGGCGAGCGGCTGTTCTGTTGGGTCGGACCGAGAAGGATTCCGTTCGATAGCTCGATGTAAAGGCACGGCATTCATCCGACCGTGGCTGTCACCCGAACGTGGCCGGCTTCGGTCACGCAGCCGTCGGCCAGGTGTCCCGATGATGAAAACCGCCGATGTGAGGCAGGGCCCGAGGTTGGCGTGGTTCGGTCGGGCGAGGCTCACCCGGTCGGCCCACCGGCGTCATCTTCTCTAGGCCGATGTGCGTTCGGTCTTCGTGGTAATAGGCGATATATTCACGCCCCAGTCTCCGGAGGTGTTGATCGTTCAGTGGGATTACGTGATCGAGCTCTTCGCGGGGAACACTGCCGACCCAGCGCTCCGCCGCTCCGTTCTGCCACGGGCTCCGATCACTGGTGCGAATGGGTTTCATGGCGCTAGCCTGCAGAAACTCGACAACATTGCCGCCGAACTTGGCGTCACGGTCGAACAGGACGTAGCGGTTGGGACGGGGAAGTGGCAGAGCCTCGCGCAATTGCTGTACGATCCAGTCGCGGGTCGGATGCTCCGTGACGTTGAAGTGTAGGATCCGTCGGCGACCATGCTCGATAACAAAGAAGCAGTAAAGGGTGCGAAACGTCAGGTTCGGAACCGTGAAGAAGTCGAATGCGGCGATGACCTCGCGGTGGTTGTTGAAAAAGGCCAGCCAGCGCTTTGCTCTGCCCACATCCCGACAACCGTTTAGGTTCTGAAGATAACGCGAAACCGTGGGCTCGGAAATCTCGAACCCGAGCTGGAGCAGTTCGCCATGAACACGAGGCGCCCCCCAGGTGGGATTCTCCGCCTTCAGGCGTCGAATTAACTGGCGGATCTGCTCATCCACCATTGGTCGCCCCGGTCGACGTCGCTGAGACCGCCACCGCCACAACCGCCGGAATCCGGCACGATGCCGGGAAACCATGGTCTCCGGCTTACCGATGATCAGGGCTTCGGACCAGCCCTTCCACAGCCGGCTGAGTACAATCCAGAACAGCCGATCAAGGCGGTCCACTTTGGGCCGGGGCTGCTTCCGCTTGAAGGTGGCGAGTTGCTGGCGAAGAGCGACGGCTTCCAGAGCGAGTTTGTGACGTGGCAGGAAAACGAACCGCAGGTAAGCAACCACCGCACAGGCAAGGGAAACCATGGCTCGATCTTAGTTGAAGGGCGCCCGCAGGTAACAGGTAGACGGGCACCGCTTGATTTTGTTCCGTGATGGCATTTTGATGACACACAACTCTACATTCGCTCGCAAACCTTCGATCGTTTATTGGAAAGGCTCGCTCTACCATTTCTATTGTGCCGTGTCCGGCAAGTATCCAAGTGAAGTCGGGGCAATTTCCGTCTCACGCTCCCTGCCTTGGCCGGGCTGAATGCCACCCCAGAAACGCGGGCCGGTACCGAAACAGGCGGAGATAGCTTGAAATTGCTCAGCCAACTTTAGAGATTCGGGCCGTGGCCTGCGATTGGCCTTTGAAGCGGAGAAATGAGATTCCAGGATGGAAGAACGCATCGAGGCCCGCTATTGGATTTCGACCACCTTTCCATGCAAGAAGCCGCGGAGAGCATGGCCGGGGAGCCGCAATTGCGCAGCGATCGGCCCTCAGTGCATGGTCACCCCCACCATTCTGATGGGGCCGAGCAGGCCCGACTCGAGCAAAGGCGTGTCGGCCCGAAAGGGTCGGTAGTCGAGCCACGCGTACTGCTTTTTGGCATTCGGTTTCTGGTCGCCAATGATGCGATTCGGCCAGAGGTTCGTGACCTGAATTTGGATGCGGTTCACTCCCGGCTTCAGCACGCTCGTCACGTCAATCTGAAAAGGCGCCTTCCAAAGAATCTCGTCGAGCCCCCGGCCATTGACAGTGACCTCCGCGATTTCCTTCACCCCTCCGAGGTCCAGGAACAGCTTTTCTCCCGGCTTGAACCAGCCGCGGGGTGCTTCAATATCCTTGGTGTAGGTAGCGGTGCCGGAGAAATACTTCACGCCATCTTCGGGATAATCTGTCCACGAGATCAGCTTGTCGAGGTGGATTTTGGGTGGCGCGCCCCAGTCAGGCGGGAAGCTGACCTGCCAGGGCCCGGAAACCGTCGCCAGTTCCGTGCGCACGGGATGAGGCAGCGTGCGCGACAGCGCCGCGGGCTTATTTCGGAACACCACGAAGACCGAACCATAGGGATCGAAATGCAGCGGGACGGTGGTGCGACCATTGGCAATTTTGTACGTGGCGGGTTCGATCGCGCCCGTGTCCGGATGCCAGAGGTCGGCCTCCCGGCCCTCTACGCGGAAGCTCGCCTCGAGATCTTCAGGGCGTTCTTTCTGGTTCGCCACAAAGTAGATGTCCGCGTCTCCATCGTGACGATGAATCCAGACCAGCTCAGAATCGAATTCTGGGCGGCTGTATTCAAAGTCTGGCGGGGTCTTCGCAGCCGCCAGAACTTCTCCCACCGATTTAGCCCAATAGATTTTCCCCTTTCCGTAGTCGTGTTCCGAGGCGCCCATGCCGTCCACCGGGCCCCAAAGCTCGTTGACGATGGATCGGTACTCCTCCCCGTGAGCGTTGTCGGCGAGGCTCGGCGAGTGGATTGGCCTCGGCGCGACAACGGTGGCCCCGCCTGCCACCAAGTCACGAAGTTTGCGTAAAACGGGCAGGGTAACTTGATCGACGTAGCTGGGGAGCACCAGCGCGCGGTAGGCCATGCCACTGGGAAGCACCAGGCGGCCGTCCCTAACCGAGATCCGATTCAGAAGCACATCAGCGTTGATCCAGTCGTAGTCATAGCCTTCGGGCGGAGCAGGGTTCACGGGTTTCCAGAAGGGCACGGTTGCCGGCGCGCCTTCGCCGTAGAAGTAGGCCAGATCGCCCACGAACGAGCCCTGCTGGAGCAGATACGAACACCGCGCCAGGTAGGTATTCCACGCAATCGCCTGCCTTGCCCACGTTACGTTGCGAGTGTAATGCTGACCGAAGGGGCCCAGGGTTATACCGGGATTGTGTTTGCCGTCCACAAACGGCTGTTGGTCTGAGGTGTGAAAAATGATGCGGTTAATGCCCAGGGCCATAGCGTGGTCACCCAGCGGCTTCAGGTAATAAGGAGAAGCCCACACCGGTGCGTTGGGAGCGGTGGTGAACGATTCGGCGCCGGCGAATTTCCTGCCGTAGATGTGCGCCGCGGAGGACGCCTCCTTCAAATCCGCAGAGTGCGTGGCGCTGTCTGCCATCCCCACGGGAGGCGTCCAGAACTCGCCCATCGGCACGTCCACGAGGCCCTTGTTAAGCAGACCGTCGCCCGTGGTGGGGGCGTCTGTCCCCATCGCTTCCGCATAAAGTCCAACGCCGTGTTCGTTGAAGTACTTGGTCGCGACACCGTAATGATTTTCGGCCAGCAAATCCGCAATGGTGCGGCGAAAGTCCCACAGGAATCGGTCACTAGCTTCCGTGCCGTCCACAATTCGGCCGGAGAGCACCGGCAGATAGGGAGTGGGATCGTAGCCGCGTCGCTTTTGGAACTCGGAGATCATGTCATCGGTCCAGTTCTCAACGCCGGCCTCCCAGCTGTCCATCAGGAAATAACGGAAGCTTTTACCGAAATAGGGACCTAGAGCACCCGAAACCATATCCACGTAAGTTTTTACATAGTTACGAACGTGTTGAGCGCTCAGCTTGTCCACTTCTAAACCCGTCGCCTCAGGGCTCGCAGGATGGTTCACCTCCCCGGTCAGCGAGTAGCCCAGGCGCAAGATCACCCATTTCCCCGAAGGAACATCCCAGTCGAGCCTGCCGTCGGGTTGCATTTTCGAGGTCACGTCAAGGACGTCTTTCAGCGCCACGGCCTCACTCTTCGGCACGTGCGGCGTGGCGAGGGACCGGAATTCGATGGTGTTCCCAAAAGCCGCTTTACCTTCCCAGTGATTCACCCTCGGCCCGGAAAACTCGGCCTCGGCCAGACGAACGCTCCGTGCGGATGGGAGGTGAAACCCGAGTTGAGCTGCGATTTGAACCATCATGGGATTCAGTGCCGGGGAGCGCAGCACCAGGCGATAAGACTTGGCTGTCGTTTCAGGGAACGAGTAGGTCTCGACGGGAAAGTTTCCCGTGGTTTGAGTGGGTCCCGGCAGGTTGACCAACGTGAGCCAGTTCGTGCCGTCCTGACTGAACTGCACTTCGCCGTCCGGGATGGCACCGCCAGCAAACATGGCGACGCTGCCTGCCGCAATCGTGATGGCTTGCGCGCGGTAGGGTTGCGGAAACTCTACCTTGACCCAGACTTGGTTTTCCCCTTCCGGCACGGCCAGTGAAACCGGCGTGGCCATGTCGCCGTCCGTGAGCAGTGCGGTGTCGACCCCGGAAGCGCTGGTCGTGACTCGGGGATGCGCCTCCGCCATGCTCACCTCCCCTTCGGGAAGACGGTAGGCGATGACCTTGATGTCCCGATAGAACGTCGGCTCCGCCTGGGGGGGCTGGGGAGGCGGAGTCGGCTTTGCCCCAGGCAGGTTGGTGGCGGAGGGAAAGTTCAGCTCCGGAGGCATGGGCATGTCCTGGAACTTCCCGTTTACGAAGGGTGGATGGGCCAGCACCCCTGAAAACTCTTTTCCGCCCTCCACCACCGTTTGGGTCCACACGACTTTCTTCATGGCCTCCTCGGGCTTCACCCAAGGGCCGGCAGTCTCGCTCCACCCTCCCGAGGCCGCCATGGCCATTTCCAGCCCCAGACGATCGGCTTCCGCGCCCGCGTGACGGAAGGCGGCCTTCCAATCCGGCGTCATCCAGACAAGGCGCTTGTCCACGAATTGCGGCGTGCCCAGATTGCCGTCGAACATTTGCATGCCAGCGATGCCGGAGCGCTTCATCCACTCCAGATCGGCCGTAATGCCTTCCCGAGTGACATTTCCGTTCAACCAATGCCACCAGGCGCGAGGCTTGGCTGAATCGGGAGGGTTCTTGAAGCCGTTCGCCAAAGCGTCTTGCGGGCCCTGGCCGGTTCCCCACGCCGCCAAGCTTATAACCAAACTCATAAGGGCCAGAATTCGAGTCGCCGCCAATCGAGTTTTGCGCATGTGAGGCCACCTCATTAGAGGATAGAAATAACTCATCCTAACCAGAAGCTAGCCCCGCCGGTCCTCACCGCTTGTGTGGATAGTTGGCGCTTGCAACGACGCCCGGCGACTGAACAGATGACGATGCCCAGAATGACGATCGCTAGCCCAGTTATTGCCCCCTGACCCAGCCTCTACGAAGTCAGCGAGGGACTCAGTCGTAGGGTAGCCATAGGAGCAGCGATGGTGAACGACCAGGCGATGCCAACCGACCTCTTCGATCATCGCTTGCCTCGACGGGCATCATCGGAGAAAGGCTTCCGTCAGGCCGCCGTCCACGGGAAAAAGATGCCCCGCCGTCCCGGCCGCCGCGGCTGCTGCTCGGAAAACTTGGCCATCTCAGCATGTTCCTTGTGCCGACTTCACCATGTTCGCAAGACTCGCCGGTTATTTACCGTCAGATTCCGTGCTTTCGAAACCCTATTTTGCCGGCTCGCGGGGCAGGAGCTTGCGCCATTGCGGCAGAGGTTTCTGTCATGAAGCCCTTGGAAAGCGTCATATATAAGTCCTCCCACCACTAAGGCGCCAGTCGGTCCATACCTCTAGCAGGCTGACGAAGAACCTCTTTTGTAGACCGGCGCTTTTTTCGTTTCGTTGGCTTCACCGCTCATAGAACGGCGACAGCGACTGAAGACGGCCTTTTTCATCTGCCTGTTACATTCCGGCCTTGCCTTTTAGCCTTAACGTCACTGAGGCACAAGCGTATTCACTTCCGTTCCAGAAGTTCTGTGCTGCGAAACGACAAGAGGGATAAAATACATGAAATTAAGCCATTGAAATGTCAGGAGCTTAAACACAGTCATGCACGAATTCCCATCAAGCTGAGACAGGCGCGGGCTTGACAAGGTGCGTGTCACTGTGCGAAATGAGACCATGGACGGAACGACCCAGATTTCTGCTGGCCGCCGTGACCGTTATATCGTCAAGTCGGTCGTGCATGCATCAGCGATCTTCGCTTCTTTCCGGTCGCCGGGCGAGGTCTTGCGGCTCCGCGAGGTGGTTTCGCGATCGGGACTTGGGAAAGGGATGTGCTTCCGATTGCTTTACACCATGCACGAATGTGGACTCCTAGAAAAAGTGGGTGAGAACCAATACCGCTTGGCCTTCCCCCTTGGCGGACATCGCAAGTTTCGTATCGGCTATGCGGACCAGGACCGCAGTTCGTCGTTTTCTCAGGAGGTTTTCGACGGACTGGTTCGGGCTTGCCAGAGGGCGCAGGTGGAACTGATCATGGTTGATAACCGGAGCAACCCGAAGGTGGCGGTGAAGAACGCAGAGCGGTTGGTGCGGGAGCATGTGGACCTGGCCGTCGAATTCCAGAGTGACGAGCGAACGGCGCCTGTCATAGCTTCGAGGTTCCAGAGCGCTGGAATCCCCCTGATTGCGATCGATATCCCGCACCCGGGTGCGGTCTATTTTGGCGCCGACAATTATGCGGCAGGGCTTGTGGGTGGGCACTGTCTGGGCCACTACGCGAAACAGCAATGGCAGGGCATCGCGGACGAAATACTGCTCCTTGAGATCTCAAGAGCAGGCCCTTTGATCCGGATGAGGACTGACGGCATGCTGGCGGGAATTAGGGAAATTGTCCCCACCTCGGATAAGTGGGGAGTCATCCGGCTCGATGCGAAGGGAGAGTTCAGGGCTTCACTCGAGTGCGCCAGGAAATACCTTCGAAACACCACCGCGAAACGCATTCTGGTCGGCGCGGCGAACGATCCGATCGCATTGGGTGCGCTCCGAGCATTTCAGGAATGTGGCCGGAGTGAAAATTGTGCGGTGGTCGGACAGAATTCTGAGCCTGAAGCGCGCGCTGAAATGCGCCAGACAGGAACCCGACTCATTGGTTCAGTGGCCTACTTTCCGGAAAGGTATGGGGATGTCATTGTTCGACTGGCAACGGATGTTCTGTTGGGGAAGAACGTGCCGCCTGCGGCATTTACGACGCACCAATTGATCACCCCCCTGAATGTGGATCGTCTCTATCCCAACGACTCGCTCTTTCCGCGGTTGGCACGCGAGTACAACTGAAACCTGGCCAAGGAAATACGGGTTCACGGCTGTACGGCGGCGACGAGGAATGGGCAAGTTAGGTTTTGTCTCGGCAAGAATCTCATTCTGCATTGTGATACTATTTGTCAGTTCTCCCACCCTAGGAACTGACTAACATTTCTGCTATCTGGTGGCTCTAACCACATTAGTTTTCAATTCCTAAGCTTCATCATCGCAGACCCCAAACTCGTTTCGAGGCGCGGAACGCTTTAAAACACCTGTCTATCGCTTGACGCGGGAGCTTACCCAGGGTACAAGCGCCGTCGTAAAGCAAGGGGGCTGGAGTAATCCCAAAATTCTGCAGGTTTTGAAGCATTCCTAATTGTTATTTCCCTTGCGTCGAGTGTGGGTCAAATAGCGGAACCTCGAAAGGCGCGGGAGTGGGTGCGTCGGTGTCTAGAGGACTCTGCGAAAGGAGGAGACTAGCCAATGAAGACATCGAGAAAATTTGTGCTGTTCGGCGCCGCGCTTGCCTTTTTGCTTGGCATCGCGGGCACTTTGAGGGCTCAGACGGCAACAGGAGAGATCACTGGCACGGTCACGGACACTAGCGGGGCGGTGGTCCCGCAAGTTAAGGTCACGGTCACCAATCAGCAAACGAACTCCACCCGCGAGACCATGACCAACGATGCCGGCGCTTACACGGTTACACTTCTCCCCGTCGGGGTCTACACAATATCTGCGCAGAAGACTGGGTTCCGTATCGCCAAACAGACCGACATTACTCTTAACGTCGCCCAGACCATCCGCACGGACCTTCAGTTGGCGGTCGGCGAGATGACTCAGACCGTGGAAGTGACAGGGGCCGGGGTCTTGCTCGATACAGATACATCGGCCGTGTCGCAAGTCGTGAACAACAGGCAAGTCAGCGAGCTGCCTCTCAACAGCCGAAACTTCGTTGACTTCCTGTTGCTTGGGGCGGGTGCGGTTGACAGGCGCAACGGGGAACAGGCCGCGATGCGTCAGGATAAAGGAGGTTCTTACAGCATCAACGGGGCCCGGCCCACCTCTCTGAACTACACGCTGGACGGCGTCATTAATACCGATGTCGCTTTGAACACGCCGGCCGTCATCTTGTCGCAGGACGGGATTCAAGAGTTCAATGAGCAAACCGAAACCTATTCGGCGGCCTACGGCTTCAGTGCTAACCAGGTCAACATCGTGAGCAAAAGCGGAACGAACCAGTTGCATGGTTCAGTATTCGAATTTCTCAGGAACGACGCGCTCGACGCCAGAAACACCTTCGCAGCCAGTAAGCCTGTGCTGCGACAGAATCAATTTGGCTTCGTCGCCGGGGGACCTGTTTATATCCCGAAGGTTTACGACGGGCGGAATAAGTCCTTCTGGCTTGTAAATTACGAAGGCTGGAGAATTCACAGGGGAGATATTCTGCAGGCCAGCCTTCCAGATCCCACCACACTGACTGGCGACTTCTCCGGCTCAGGGCTGCCTGCATTCGGGACAGCGGCATGCTCCACCAATCTGACGAAGGACCTACCGTGCATGCCGATTGACCCGCAGACGGGACTGCCCTTCACCAGCAACATGATCCCGTCCAGCAGGTTTTCGAAGCTTGCGAAAGAGACACTGGCTCTGAAGATGTTCCCGACACCCAACTGCGATCCCGCAGTTTGCTCGGGAAACAACTTCAAAGCGCTCGTCACACTTCCCACCACCTTCAATCAGCAAACGTACAGGGGTGATCAGGACCTAGGCCGTTACGGAAAGGTTTTCGGCCGTGTAACGCGCTCGAACTTTTCGAGTACGACTCTGGGAACCGCAACCTTGCCGTTGGGGAATAACAATTTCATCGAGAAAGAAACAGACTGGATGATTTCCCATACCATCACCCTTGGGGGTTGGAGTGTTAATAATTTCCGTTTTGCCCGCTTGAAGGCGACCGCAAATCAGTGTGGCACTCCTGCGCCTCAGTCTGATATTGACGCCCTCGGGTTTACGGGAGTTTTCCCGAATCTGCCCGACTGCGCGCGGTCGTACCCAGGCGGTATTGGAATTGCTCCCTTTTCGGATGTCGGAGGCCCGACCAATGACACCACGCTCAGCTACATACCCACCTGGGAGGCCGACGATTCCTTCTCGACCATTCGGGGAAATCATAGCCTGTCCATAGGGGCAGACTATCGCCAGTGGGTCCAGAATCGCAACCTTGCCGCGGACTTCCTCGGAACATTCACTTATCGAAGCGATCTTGTCCTGGTTAACGGCACCGGATGCCCAACTCCTGAATGCGGGACCGGGAATGCAGCTGCGGACTTTCTGCTCGGCTATTACCAAAACACGGGCATCTTTCAACCTGCGCCGTTTAGCAAGCCGGGCGTAGCCGGCAATTTGAACCAGTACCATTTCCAGTATTTTGCGCCGTATGTTCAGGATGACTGGAAAGTCAGGCCAAATCTGACCTTGAACCTGGGTTTGCGCTGGGACTTCCGCACTGTGCCTTTTGAACAGAGCAACAAGATGGGCTGGCTGGACGTGACCAACCCGCTGGGTGGCCTGTGCATCGCGGACCAATCCTTGGTGACCAAAGGCGTGGCGCCGCCGGGAAACGGCTTCTACAGGTACTGTGGCCGACGCAACCCTGCCGACTCCTCTAAGGACGTCTTTGCTCCTCGAATCGGCTTTGCCTGGCGTCCGTTCGGCGGTGACAAAACGGTAGTGCGTGGCGGCTATGGAGTCTTCTTCGACTCCGCCGAGGGCCGCGAGATTGACGACTCCGGCGATATTTTTCCCTATGAAGTCCGTTCAATTCTTTCTCCCGCGACCCAGCCAGTAGCGTCTTCGCCTAAGTTGACGGATCAACTGTATCCAGCTTTCACGACGATTAAACCAGTAAGCCCCGACGCAGTCACCTTCATTGCGGTGATTATTTCGGAGCGTCCACGGAACCCCTATGTTCAGCAGTGGTCTTTTTCCGTACAGCGCCAACTTGCGGCGAACACAACATTGGAAGCGAACTACCTCGGTAACAAGGGGACCCATTTGCTGGCCCGCACCGAGATCGCTCAGGCCAATCGGCCATCCAATCCTGACTTCTGCTCCGCCCAGGATGCCAGCGGCAATTACATTAACCTGAACAATGGGGATTGCCCCGTGGCGGCACGGCGGCCCTACCCCAACTTTACCGGAGTGTATATTGACAGCGAGTGGCAGGGAATTTCGAATTACAATGCCGCCAATATCAAGCTGGAGCGGCGAACCTCCAACCTGTCAATGCAGGCGATTTACACCTGGTCGAAGAGCCTGGATAACAAGTCCGCCGCCGCCGGGATAGGCAACGCGGTTGCGGGGTGGAACGGCTTCATGGACAACCATCATCCGAACCTCGATTACGGGCTGTCTGATTTCGACGTGGGCAGCCGTTTCGTCGCCAACTTTCTCTATCAATTGCCTGTTGGCCGGGGGCAGCAATATCTGGCGAGCTCGAACAAAGCGGCAGACGCTGTTCTTGGCGGATGGAGGTTGGGCGGCATCGTGACCCTGCAAGGGGGATTCCCCTTCTCGGTTTACGGCCAGGATCCTTTCGGCCTCAACGATGTCATCTTTGGCTTTGGAAACCGGGCCGACCGGGTCCCCAACCAAAACCCATTCCCATCGGGCACGAAGACTACTAAAGAATGGTTTAATACGGCTGCCTTTTCTCAGCCTAAGGTGGCCCACTTTGGCGACACCTCCCGGAACTTCTTGCGAGGGCCAAGCTTCAGCAATTTCGACCTGAGCTTGGCCAAGACCTTTTCAATTACAGAGTACGCGCGCATGGAGTTTCGAGTGGAGACGTTCAATAGTTTCAATCACGCTATTTATGACCTCCCAGATACTTCAATGTCGGATACGACTTACGGTCAAATTTCCGGCACAGCCCATGATGCTCGAGAGCTCCAGTTTGGGTTGAAGTTCCTTTTCTAACCCATCTTCGGAAAAGAACCGCCATGTCTGCTTCGACTTGGCGGTTCTTTCTTTTGGCGGTAGACTAGGATCAATGGTTCACACGGGTGGACAGGACATTCAGAGTGCATTCCTGGCCCTTTGCCTGTGGTGTCCTTGCGTTGCGGCGCAACAGCCCGATGCCGGTTTGTTACAGCACTATTCCCAGGAGGGCCAGAGAGCGCTGGCGGAGAAACGCTATCCCGACGCGGAGCGTGCCTACGAAAAGTTGGTCAGACTGGACCCGGGAATCGCCGAACTCCACGCCAATCTAGGGCTGATTTACTTTCAGGATGGAAAGTACAAGGAAGCTGTCCCGGCTTTGCTGCAGGCTTTGAAACTCAAGCCCAGCTTGCCGAACGCCCGGTATTTTTTGGCAATGTCTCTGTCCGAGCTGGGCCGCTACGGAGAGGCTTTGCCGGCTCTTGAGAAGGGGTTCAAGGGGGCCGACGATCCTGGCCTGAGGCGTTTGCTCGGCCTTCACTTGGAGCGTGCTTATACGGGTTTGCGGCGCGATGACGACGCAGTCGAAGTGGCAGTGGAATTGTCCCGGCTGTATCCGAAGG
This sequence comes from Acidobacteriota bacterium, assembly GCA_003225365.1. Taxonomy (GTDB): domain Bacteria; phylum Acidobacteriota; class Terriglobia; order UBA7540; family UBA7540; genus Gp13-AA74. Next base: position 3,307 of record QHZN01000088.1, on the reverse strand, counting down.
ACCCGGAGGTCCTTTATCAGACCGGCCGATTAAGCGGGAATTTCGCCTACCTGGCCATGCAAAAGCTCGCGACGGTGGCTCCAGATTCGATTTGGAGGCTTCAGGCGTCGGCCGAACTGTTCGAAACTCAGGGACACTATGACCTTGCAATCACGCAGTACCGGGAAATGTTGGCGCGGGAGCCACAAAGAGCTGGTATCCATTTCCGGCTAGGTCGAGCGCTTCTATCTCGATCGCTGGAAGCGAATTTATCGTCCGAAGGACTGAAGGGACAACAGGATGCCCTGGCGGAATTCGAGCAAGAATTAAAACTCGATCCCACCAATGCCAATGCAGCCTATGAGGCAGGTGAAATATACCGCAAAATGGGACAGCTTGGGAAAGCACGCGAGTTATTTGAAACTGCCGTGAAATACTATCCTGACTTTGATGAAGGTCAGACAGGTTTGGGCCGTGTGTTGATCGCTATGGGAAAGCCTGATTTGGCGCTAGGCCACCTCCGAAAGGCCATTTCCCTGAACCCGACAGACGACGTTACCTATTTTCAATTGGCGCTTGCTTACAAGGGATTGGGCAATACGGACGAGCAGCACGCAGCACTGGCGGAGTTCCAGCGATTGCACGCCCAAAGGGTAGAAGAGCAGAAAACCTTCATGGAGTCCTCATCTCCACGAGGAGTCACGAAGCAGGAACTTGATACGCAGAATGCTCACTAAGACGGGACCATTAGGGACAATCGGCCCCGCAGAATCCCTCCGGCCAAAATTGCCTGGAACCCTGGGAGGGTATGGCAATTTGTTATGCCCCCAGTGCAGGCTAACTCGTTCTTTCCGGTTTGCTGACAGACATCAAACCCAGAGCACTAGTCGAGGTGGAAAACCTCCTCCAGCTCGAGCATCATTTCATCAGGGCGTGCACCTTGGAGTGATTCAAAAAATGGTGCCATGAGTTGCTGCCAGCTTGCATTCACAGCTTCCTTGGACATCCCCAACAAGGCAGACTGGAAGTCTTCGGGCGTCTCGAAGTAACCGAAGAGCAAGCCATCCTTCCTCATGAAGAGCGAATAGTTGTGCCATCCGGTACGCCGTAGGGCGTCGAGCATTTCCGGCCAGACCGCGTGGTGATGCTCCTTATATTCTTGGAGCTTGTCCTGCTTTACTTTCAACATGAACCCCACTCTATTCATTCGGAACCCTCCCGAAGTATATGCGAATCGAGCAAGTCGCACGGTTTGTCTCCAATTGTTGCCCCAAATCTGGGGGCGTCAAGCCCTTAAAATTGGCGGCGTTATACGCAGCCCATCGTGCTTCCCTAAAATCCCGATGACGCAGCTCCCGGTTATGCGGCCTCTCCTAAGACTTTCAGCTCCGTGGTGCGATTGATCAGGTTCGAACCATCGCGCTCGCCCATCAGAAACCCCGTCGAACAAAGTTGGTGTCATAGATTCCACCCAACTTATTGTTCCCACAGTTCCAATTCTTGTGTCCGATAAGTTCTTGAGAAAAATGGTGCCGCGGGACGGAGTCAATCCGCGGACGCCAGCCTTTTCGCGGCTGCCGAAATCGGTTAAGTCAGTGATTTCACGTAATCCACCGGAACACAAAGGAACTCCGGATAACAATCAGGGGCCGCTATTGTTCCTTCGCAAGGAGCGTCGGATTCCTTAAATTCACTTCCCGGATGTATTGGCACCGACGCTTCCGTGGGTCAGGGCGTAAGGTCAGTCGATTAGTTTGACGGCCGGGCCTCAAAAGTTCGACAGGCTATGCACATCATCTTACGTACGGATGAGATTTTGGGGAGGGGCAGGCCAGAGGGAATGATCTTGAAATGGGCTTTCTTGCCTTCCAGGCTACAAGTTTTGGAAGGACCGCAGTCTAGGCCCGTCGAAGGCGGCTTGGAGTTCAGGTTGTCTTATAAGTTGAACTCCATTACAATAAGCCATTATCGGGGGATTAATAGGGAGGTTTGCGAATCATGGCCAATATTGAATCCACCATACTACAGAACAAATTCATGCCGATTGACAAGACTTCACTCAGTGAAGAAATCGCAGGTCAAATCATGAGTTTAGTTTCCAGTGGTGACCTAATGCCCGGACAAAAACTTCCCTCGGAACGGGAACTTTGCCTGCGATTCGGGGTAGGAAGGTCGTCTCTGCGCGAGGCTCTTCGTTGCCTTACCATCGTCGGAGTGCTGGAAACAAGAGTCGGCGAGGGCACCTTCCTGGCGATGAATCGTGACAAGTTCATTGGAAAAGTTTTGGAATGGCGCGTGGCGACAGAGCGAAAGAATGTCGAAAACTTGATGAAAGTTCGGCTCGCACTGGAGACGGAAACTGCGTCCAATGCAGCGAAGGTAAGCGCATCTCCTGGCGCGTCGGAGATTGCATACAACGAGCACGTGCTCATTCTAAATGCTATTCGGGCGCGGGATCCCGAATCTGCGAAGGCCCTCATGCGGGACCATATTGGAAAAGCCTTGAAGCGGTACGTAGAGGTGAATAGTTCCGCCGGCACTTCGAAGTAACGGTGCATTTGAGGGTTAGACGGGGTCCGGAGATCAAGGATAAGCCGAACCGATTTCAATACGGACGAAGCACATATGAGGGCCAGCAAGTTGTTTTTGAATTCGGGGGCTTAGGTCGAAACTCAGAATCTTTCTTGCCCTGCTCATTGCATTTTTTCTTGTATGGTTGTCTCAAGCCTCCTAGCCATTGTTATCGCACCCCCGAGACGCTGCACCCCAGCCAATCGAATTCGACCGCCAGATTCGCCCCATACATTCCGATAGGGAATTTCGGAAGTCCAGCTCTCAACATCATTATTTCTCGGCGCAAGGGCCTGCAGGGCAGCAGCTTCGGAAACGACAAATAGGCCGTTCCGACTACCGCTAAGAACCATGCACCTCCCGGTGTTTCGGCCCCGCTAGACCTGAGCCCTTCCTATTTTCGCACTCCCGAAAAAGGGCTTGACTTGGCTTCATATGTGTGTATGATTACACTCATATGGAGATCGCACCCCAAGGACCCCGAGCCGCCCGACTCAGCCAGCGCAAGTTCGAACTCCTCCGGCGTTTCCCCATCCCGTCGGACCTGCTGCCCGGTTCGCTTTCGCTCACCCACCGCCGTTGTGGTCAGCCGACCTGCCACTGCGCCACCGACCACAAGGGACACCCCGTTTGGTCTCTCACCTTCATGGCCGGGGGCAAGAAGCGCGTCGAGCGCATCCCCAAGGAATGGGTCGAGGAAGTTCAGCGCCTGGTGGATGCGGGTCGGGAGTTTAAAGAGGCCGTGGCCGAGGTCTTC
>QHZN01000403.1 GCA_003225365.1 Acidobacteriota bacterium | reverse complement strand
GCAGATCCGGACCTATCTCGATGCCGCCGCTTCCTCGACCGTCCGCCGCCCGCAGAACGGCCAGAGGAGCGTGCTGGTCGTCGATGACGATCCGGTCCAAAGAAAGCTCGTGTCTATTGCTCTCGAGAAGGCGGGATTCGCAACGGTTGCCGCCAATGACGGTGTCGACGGGTTGGAGAAAGCAGGTCAGATCCTGCCCGATCTGATCGTCAGCGACATCCTTATGCCGCGGCTGGACGGTTTCAGATTTTGCGAAGCTGTCCGCCGCAATCCGCGGTTCGCTTCGATCCCGGTTGTCCTGACCACTTCAGGGACAGTGCAAAATGTCGATGAAGAGCTTGCCAAAAAAATGGGCGCCAATTCGATAGTTTCGAGCACAGTCGGCTTGGAGGAAATCGCCCCCGCGGTGACGAGGGCGCTTGCGGGCGGCGCTCAGGTTCCCAGGGAAATCGGACTGGATGGACTGGCGTCAATCTGCGAAAGCTTTCTTGCCGAGGGCGTCCAGCAAAGCGTGCTGCTGGTGCAGTCATACGCTACGGGTCTGGACTTGAATGCGGCCCGCCAGGTGGTCCACCGCTGGGCAGGTACCGCAGGCACGCTCGGTTTTCCGGTGATCAGCCAAATTGCCTTTGAAATCGAATGTGTTTTGCGGAAGCCGGAACCCCACAAGGCCGCACTTGAAGGGCTACTTCGCGACCTTGCAGCACTTTTCGATCGAGCCTTAAGGATCCACCGCAGAGCAGCCCTGCCGGAATGGGGACATGGGCTGTTGCAGCGGCGACGCATCGGCCTGATCGGGTTTGCCGCGCGGGATGCGGAACGGATCATCAGGGCCCTACAGGAAGCCGGAGCCACAGCTTTGGCGATCGATGAGGCAGATCTTGATGGAACCGCCCTTTCGCCGGACAAAATTGTCTCCTCTGAAATGGTTATCGTCAATGCGGCACTGAAGGAAGTGGCGGCATCCCTCAAAGGATCGGGTGCGCCGGTGCTTCTTGCGGGAGGGGACGAGGTCCTGCGCGAGGGGACTTTTGACGGAGGGAAAAACATTCACGATCTGCTCGTCGAACCCTGGACGGCTGAAGAGATCGTGATCCGGTGCCAACGGCTTCTGTCCGCGGCGGGGAGCGTTGTCGCCGGTGGTCCCGTTGCCCCTGTCGACTCGAAGGTGCCTATTCAGGTTCTGGAATCGTCATCCTAACCGCGCGCCAGCAGGAGACCGACATCATGAAAAGCTTCGGGCTCGGTGTGGACGATTATGTCGTCAAACCCTTCAGTCCGATGGAGCTGGTGGCTCGTGTACGCCGGTTGGCGCGGAGACAAAAGTCGCGATGAATCAATTGCTGTTTGCAGCGCTGATCCTCATGCAGGGAACGCCGGGTGCTCCGTCACAAGACCTTGAGGGGCGCGCAAAGCAGGCCGTTGCGGCGCAGCGCTTCGCCGAAGCCCGCGTTCTCTACCGCCAGCTCGCCGCGGAAGATCCTCTCAATTCCGACCACCTTATATGGGTCGGGAGAATCTCCGGTTGGATGGGAGACTATGACACCGGATCGGCGGCGCTCGATACCGTGCTCGAGCGGGAACCGCGGAACACAGATGCCCTCATCGCAAAGGCCTACCTCTTCCTGCACCAGCGGCGATACAGTTCCGCACAGGCGCTTCTCGACAGGGCGCAGGCGATCGTTCCGGAAAGTGTCGATCTCAGGATGGCCCTGGCCAGAAACATGTTTTACCAGGGACGCGTGAAGGAGGCGCGGGAGCAGGTCGAGAAGGTGCTCGCCGCGGAGCCGAGCAACAGCGAGGCCGGCCAGCTCAATGCCCAGATCGATGCCCAGCCGCGGGTATATCGTTTCGAGATGTCCTTGGGTTTTGGCCAGGACCGGTTTTCGTTTGCGTCGCCTGCGACTGTGGAATCGATATCCGCCGGCTACACCGGTACGGCGACGCGGGCTGCCCTGATCTACGAAGGATGGAACAAATTCGGCGATGTTTCGCATCGAGGTGGAATCACCCTGACCCACCGCTTTGCGAGATCCGTGTGGCTGAGGGGCGGCGCCATCATTGCGCCTGGCGCCCTCGCTGTAGCCCGAGAAGACTACAGTGGTGGCTTGTCCGCCAATGTGAGGCCGAGGATTGTGGCCGGTGGTGATTACCGGTATCTGCGCTTTGCGAGTTCACGGGTTCATGTGGCCAGTCCGTCGATGGAGTATTACTTCGAAAGACCGGTCTGGGTGCAGGCAGCCCTTTTCACGGCATGGACTGATGACAACGTTCCCGGCCATTCAAGGATAGCGACCCAGTCTTTCGGTGTTCGTTATAACCATCAGATCGCTCCGCTGGTGTTGCATGCGGGTTATGCTCGCGGCAACGAGAGCTACTCGGCGCTATCGATCGACCGCTTGGGCCGGTTCAGGGCCAATACATTCATCGGGGGCGTGGACTTCAAGCCAGTTTCAAGTCTCACCTTCGGAACGTTTTACTCCTACCAGCGCAGGGACACTGGCTCCACTCAGAACAGCTTCGGCATCAGCCTGACGGTGCGTAAGTAGAATGCCTTTCGGCGCCCGATCGCGCGTCTGGATGAGCACCGCTCTTGTGACTGCAGCGTACGGGATACTGATCTGGGCGGCGAACCGATTCGTGACGGCGCCGCATTTCCCGCAGTGGGGGCTTTCCGTGACGCTTGCATTCACGGGCGTCCAGTTCGTTTTGGCGGCCATCATCCTTTCCGGTGCTCTTGTAAGCCGTACACTCACTCTCCTCTTGATGCGGCGGGGCATGAAAGTTGCACCTGAGATCCAGTCGTGTCTGGCCGCCCACGCCAACGGTGAGAATCGAAGGAAGCGGCTTGCGCTCTTTCTTCGGCGCTATCCGGAGGTTGTGGAGACCTCGCTCTTCGCTTTTCTTTCAAGCCTCAGGGGAATGGAGCGCGAGCGTCTTCAGAAGTTGGCCGCTGACCTGGGTTTGGTCGCGAGTTGGACGAAACGCTTTCGATCCCGCCGGGTCTCCAAACGCCGGAGAGCTCTGGAACTGCTGGCTGTGACGGGCAGTCCCGAGGCAATGGGAGTGTTTCGGCGCGCGCTCGATGATCGCGATGAATGGCTCCGCGTGATGGCATCGAGAGCGCTAGTCGCCGGCGGGAACGTCAGGGAAGTGCACCGCAGTTTTGAGTTTGCCCTTCGGCAGACCCCGGCTGTTCGATCGCTTGTAGCCGAAGACCTCAAGCCTCACATGCAAATTCTTGCGGCCAGGGCGTTGCCCCAAGTCCTGCGGTCCGGCGACAAGTCGCTCGTGCTTGCGGCGCTGGACATTATCTGGGGCTGGGGACGCGCAGTGCCCGTGGCGGAAGTTTCGGGGCTGATTGATTCGGGTGACGCGATCGTTCGGGCCGTGGCCCTGCGCGCGGCGCCTTATGCCTCAACGGATGGTATTAACGGAAAGATTGTCAGCCGCATTTCCGATGAAGCGCCTCTGGTCCGCCGCGCTGCAGCGGTTGCAGCCGGAAAGCGCCGGATCGAAGAGGCGATTCCACAGCTTCTGGCGCGCCTCCAGGATTCCGACGAGCGCGTCGCGGTTGCCGCCGCGCGGGCATTGGCAACGATGGGCGAGCCGGGCCTCGCGCTCCTGGAAAAAGAGGTGGTGATGGGAGCTCCCGACGCCGCAAGCGTGGCCCTCGAGGCCCTGGAAAAGGCCCGGATCGGCCGGACGGATTGGGAATGACGCTGCTGCAATGGTTCCCGTTCGTCGGTCTGGCTTACAACCGGATCGAATGGTTCTT
>QHZN01000051.1 GCA_003225365.1 Acidobacteriota bacterium | reverse complement strand
ATGGTAACTTTTCGCGAGCGTCACACCGCCCACCGCGTCGAGCACGGAATCGCCCCGCCGATGCAGAAATTGATAATCTTCTGTGCGAGCTTTACGGGATCACGGACGAAGGGCGCAAGATCATTGAGAACGTGTAACGCGGGACCCGCTGTCCGGCCCTGCGGCATTTCCAGGCCGCGCGGCGCAACAAGTTGGCGGCACTAGTGTCGGGAGTGGCGGACGCCGGTGAACATCATGGTGATACCGCGCTCAGACGCGAGCCGGCCGGGGAGGCTTGACCTTCTTGCCGCGGCGCGGGGCGCGGCTGGCCGGCCGTAGCGCCTTGTCAGGGAGCCTTATCAAGTTCTCTGGTTGCAGCAAGCTGGCAACTGAAATGTCTTCGTCCACGGCCTCCCAGTGAATACCAACGCCCCCGCCGATGAGTTCCCATTCGGCTCTTTGCTTTTCCGTCGCCCCCACCAGCCGCGGGAACCAACCGAGGGGAACCGCAACCGTCCGGCCGTCGGAAATGACCACGCGCAGATCGTCCTCGGTGCATGAAACATCTACGGCCAGTGCCTCAGCTCTTTCGACCAAAGTACTCATGCCACTTCTCCTGGAAGAATGGCTGATTCTCGATGACAATTCGGCGGATTTCGGTCAATTCGTGACCCCGAAAACCGCGGTTGTCCGCGAGCGCAACCGGATCGAGCCAGAACTTCGCATAACGACCGGCGTGAGCAGCATGGATGTACGGTGGCTCTCTTCCCTCGAGACTGTAAAGAAACGGTAACCACCAACCCGTAATAGCGCCGGCACAGAACCAGTCTACCATGTGACTTGTAGCCCTTGCCAAAGGCGAGCCCGCTGTGTGGCGGTGTCCCGCCGCGGCGGGTCGAGGGGAGCCCCATCCCAAATGACACCACCACCCGGGCGAAGCCGCCCGAGGCGGCACTAGTGCCGAAAGTGGCGGACGCCGGTGAACATCATGGCGAGGCCTAGGCGGTTTGCGGCGGCAATGACTTCCGGATCGCGCACGGACCCGCCAGGCTGAACGACGGCGCGGGCGCCGGCGCGCGCGGCCTCTTCGACCCCGTCGGGAAACGGGAAAAAAGCGTCCGAGCCGACCACGGCGCCTTCGAGCGAGTGTTTCAACTCGCGCGCCTTGGTGAGGGCCACCCGCACCGAGTCCACGCGGCTCATCTGCCCCGCGCCCACACCCACCACTACGCCGTCGCGCGCAAAGACGATCGCATTCGACTTCACGTGTTTGGCGACGCGCCAGGCGAAAACCAGCGCCCGTTTTTCCTCCTCGCTCGGCGCGCGCTCGGTGACGCACGTCCAATTCTCAGGCTGGGCCGGCAGGCAATCCGGCGTTTGAACCAAGAGACCGCCACCCAAGGCCTTGAAATCGAGCCCGCCTTCCTCTGAACCGCCCGCCGGGTATTCCATCAGCCGAAGGTTTTTCTTCGCTGCCAGCCGCTCGAGCGCTTCCGGCTCGAAGCCCGGCGCGACCACCGCCTCGATGAACAATTTCAACATAGCCTCAGCTGTGGCCCCGTCGAGCCGCCGGTTGACGGCGACGACGGAGCCGAAGGCGGAGACGGGATCCACATCGTGCGCGCGCTGGTAGCTCGCGGCGAGTGACTGCCCGGTCGCGACGCCGCAGGGGTTCGTATGTTTGATAATGACAGTCGCGGGCTCCGCGAATTCACACGCCAGCTCCCAGGCGGCTTGCAGGTCCAAAAGGTTGTTGAAGGAAAGCTCCTTGCCCTGGAGCTTCCGCGCCTGGGCAAGTCCCACGGTGTTCCCGGAGCGATTGCGGTAGAGCGCGGCTTCCTGGTGCGGATTTTCGCCGTATCGCAGGTCCATAAATTTTGTGTAGTCAAGGTGCAGGTTTTCGGGGAGGGTCCCGCCTGCGCGGGATTGGGCGGGCCGGGCGCTTGTGGTGAGCTTCTGGAGCGTCATGGAGATGGCGCCGTCGTAAGCGGCGGTTGAGGCAAAGGCCTTGCGAGCCAGGCGCGAGCGGGTCGCGCCCGAGAGCGCGCCGCCGTTCGCCCGCATCTCTTCGAGGACCGGCAAATAATCGGCCACCTCCACCACCACCGCGACGTGCGCAAAATTTTTCGCAGCCGAGCGGATCATCGCCGGCCCGCCGATATCAATGTTTTCGATGATCTCCTCGAATGCGGCGCCGGGCTTCGCCGCAGTCTTCTCGAAGGGGTAAAGGTTCACGGCTACAAGGTCAATGAATTCGATCCCTTGGGCGCGCGCTTGTTTTTCGTGCTCGGGGTTCGCGCGGACTGCGAGAATCGCGCCGTGGACTTTCGGGTGGAGAGTTTTCACGCGCCCGTCGAGCATTTCCGGAAAGCCCGTAAGCTCGGAGACATCGCGGACGGCGATGCCTTTTTCGCGCAGGAGCTTGGCGGTGCCTCCGGTCGAAACAATCTCGACGCCCAGCCCCGCGAGGCCGGCCGCAAACTCGGCCACGCCGGCTTTGTCGCTGACGCTGATGAGCGCCCTCCGGATTTTTTTCATCAAAGCTCCTTTAATAGAAGAGGAGAGATGGGAGCGGGCGAGCGTATCAGGTTACGTGCAGGCCTTCAGTCGATCTTCACGGCCTTGAACTTGAATTTCCCGTCTTCCACGGCCACGGAAAACTGCACCTTCGCGCAGCCCAGGGATTTTCTAATCTGCCTGGTCTTCTCGCTGACGAGCCGGGCGAAAGCCGCGGGGTCTATGTTATCCACGCGTTCACCCACCTGGCGCTTGGCTTCGACCACGGCTTTGAACAGTCGCTCGACCTTGTCCTTTTCATTATCCGGGTCGGCGCAGACCACCCGCACCGGCCCGCCCGCCGCCACCACCGCTTCTTCTTCGCGCCGCTGGGCGCGGAACCGACCGCGCCCCTCTTCCTTGTCCTTCAGCCGCTTCCGCCAGAGGTCGTTGTTGACGGCGTACCTCTGGACAAGCTGATTGAACTTGAACCGCTGTCCGTAGCTCAGCTTCGAGCCGTCGCCGTATTTCTTGATTGCATTCTCAACGCGAAAGGCGGTTTCGTGGGGTGGGCGGGGCATGCCGCCGTTGAAATAGGCCTCGTATTCGATCTTGAGGCGGCGGATGTTTTCGTCGAGCTTGGCGATTTCTTCGTCAATCGTCATCGGGCCGCCCTGCGCTGCCGGCTTCTCGGAAGATTATACCCCCCGCGCCAAGTGCGGTTCAAACGACCAGCGCGTCAGGGCCCGACTTCAGTCGCGTCCAGAGAGTCTAACCAAAAAATAGTTTTATCTTTGCCCTCTCGGCGGCGCGGATAAATTCCTGCCTTGACGGGAGCGCGCGGGACCGGCGCTCCGGGCCTCGCCGCTGGCGCCGGCCCGCCTTGTCGTCGCAGGAGCTTTGTGCCATCATGGTTGAAGACAGGAGAAGAAGTGCTGCCCGATCTTAAAGCGGTCATCGAGCTCCAGCAAGTTGATTTGAAAACCGGAGAGCTCGGCGAGCGCATCGCTGCGTATCCGGCGGGCATCGAAGCTCTGGCCTCAGCCTTGAAACAGTTCATCCACGCACACGAGGAGCGCAAAGGTCGCTTGACCGCCAATCAAAAGGAGCGGCGCGACTTGGAAGGCGAGGCTCAGGTCATTCGCGAGAAAATCGCCAAGCACAAGGACCAGCTCTACCAGGTCAAAACGAACGAGCAGTACAAGGCCATGCTCAAGGAGATTGGAGGAGAAGAGGGGAACTTGCGAAGTGTCGAGGACCGCATCCTCGAAAAGATGATCGAAGCCGAGGAGCTCCAGAATCAGATCTCGGACGCGGCGGCGCGCCTGGAGGGCGAAAAAACGCGGGTCGAGAGCGAGACACGCGAGCTCGAGGCTCACCGCGAGACCGATCTCGAAGAGCGCGAAGGCCTGCTCGTCGAGCGCAAACGACTCGACGCGGCGCTCGGCGAGACGGTTCGCTCGATTTACGAACGCGTCCGCGCGGGGCGTCACGGCGTCGCGGTGGCCGAGGCCCGCGACGGCTTTTGCACAGTGTGCAACGTTCGCCTGCGTCCCCAAGCCTATAATGAGGTCAGGACCAACGAAATTCTGGTCACTTGTGAGAATTGCAGCCGCATCCTTTATTACGTTCCGCCCGCCGCTCCCGCTGACGCGGGGCCGGAAGCGCCGGCGAAAGATACGCACGCCTCCGCCTAGTGTGCTGAATTAGAAGTTCGTTGAAAAAATAATGTGCGGGCCGTTGTCATTCCGAGGGCCAACGTTTCCGTTCGGCCCGAGGAATCTGCTTTGTTTTCAATGCTCCTCTCACAAGCAGATTCCTCGCTGCGCTCGGAATGACATTCGGACTTCTGCAACGAATCTATAACTCAGCACACTAGTGCTATTCTAACTTTCTGGGGCATTGAATTTCCGCTCACCCTCGGCTGACGGGTTTCGTTCGCCATGCCACGCGCCTCTGAGCTCGCAAAAAAGGAAATTGTCCTCCACATCGACGGCGCTTCGCGCGGCAACCCCGGCCCCGCGGCCTACGGCGTGGTCGCCGAAAGCCTGGACGGCGCGCCCGTCGCGGCCGTCTCAAAATTCCTGGGTGAGGCTACCAACAACCAGGCCGAATACGAAGGGCTCCTTGCAGCGCTCGAGTTCGCGCGCTCGAAAGGCTACACGCGGCTTCGCATCCTCTCCGATTCGGAGCTGCTCGTGCGGCAAATGAGCGGGCAGTACAAGGTGAAGAGCGACGGGTTGAAGCCGCTCTGGGAGCGGGCGCGCCGGGCGGCCTCCGCATTTGAATCCTGCTCCTTCCGCCACGTTCCGCGCGAGGAAAACCGCGAGGCGGATCGGCTGGCGAATCGCGCCCTCGATGGCGCCCTCACGCCTGCGTCGGCCGCTCGGGCCCGCAAAGCAGCACGCGCGCCTCTTCGGCTCCGGGCCGTCTATCGCGCCGGATGCCTGAAACCCGACCGCGCGCTGCCGCTCGAGGAGGGCGAAGAAGTTGCCCTAGATATCCGCCGGCGAGAAAAGGCCACGACCTCGTAGCGCCGGGGCCGCTGTCTGCTCCTGCCGCTCTTCGAGCTCCAGGCTCGCAGCGGATTGAAACGCCACTGGCGGAGTTGTAGGATTCCATCGGATCGCATCTCACAAACCTTCGTGCCGGTCCAATGGCGAGGAGACAAGCATGCCTGAAACCGTTGCACCGCAAACCGCCGCCTTTCCGCCGCTTACCGCACTGGCCGAAGAAGAGCGCATGTTCCAGGCGGCGGCGCGGGAGTTCGCAGAGAATGAAATCGGCCCGCACGTCACGGCGATGGACGGCGAAGGCGTGTTCCGGCACGACCTCATCGAAAAATTCTTCGCGCAGGGCTTCATGGCGATTGAGGTGCCGGAGCGGCTGGGGGGCAGCGGCGGCAGCTTTTTCATGTCCATCCTCGCCATCGAGGAATTTTCGCGCGTGGACGCTTCCGCGGGGGTGGTGATTGACGTCCAGAACACGCTGGTCAATAACGCCCTGATGCGATGGGGAACCGAGGAGCAGAAGTTGAATTATTTGCCGGGCCTGGCGCGCGACACGGTGGGCGCCTACGCGCTTTCGGAGCCGAACTCCGGGAGCGACGCCTTCGCGCTTGAAACCCGCGCGCGCGAAGACGGCGACCATTTCGTCTTGAACGGCCGAAAGCTCTGGATCACCAACGCCAAGGAAGCCGGGCTCTTCATCGTCTTCGCCACGGTCAACAGGGAACTCGGATACAAAGGCATCACGGCGTTTCTCGTTCCGCGAAGCGGGACGCCGGGCTTCGCGGTCGGGAAAAAAGAAGACAAGCTCGGCATCCGCGCCTCTTCCACCTGTGAATTGATCCTCGAAGATTGCCGCGTGCCGCGCGCGAACGTGCTCGGCGACATCGGAAAAGGCTACAAAGTTGCCATCGAAACTTTGAACGAGGGCCGCATCGGCATCGCGGGGCAGATGGTCGGCGTCGCCGAAGGCGCGCTTGCGCACGCGCTCCGCTACGCGCAGGAGCGAAAACAGTTTGGCAAACCCATCGCCGATTTTCAGGCCGTGCAATTCCAGCTTGCGCGGCTCGCGACAGAGACGGAGGCTGCGCGGCTGATGGCCTATAATGCCGCGCGCCTGAAAGACGCTCGCCAGCCATTCTTGAAAGAAGCCGCCATGGCGAAATATTTCGCCTCCGAAGTGGCCGAGCGCGTGGCCTCCGAGTGCGTGGAAGTTTATGGCGGGTACGGTTTTACGAAAGACTATCCGGCGGAAAAATATCTGCGCGATTCGAAGATCGGGAAGATTTACGAAGGCACGTCCTTCATGCAGCTTCAGACCATCGCCAAAGTTCTTCTCGGCCGCTAATAGAGCTCTGAAAGACGCGAATTTGTCATGCTGATCCCCTGTCGCGGGAGAAGCATCCCTTGTTCGCGTTGAAAATATTGGGAAGGGATTCTTCTCCCGCTTCGCGGGATCAGAATGACAGCCTCCGGAGCCTTTTCCGTTACCCAGCTAGACTTCGCACTCATTCAATTCTGCTGCGTTTCTTTCGGCGGCGGCGGAGTCCTGAGCCGCGCGGCTTCGTTGGACTCGCGGCGCGCGCCTTCCGTGTCGCCCTTCGCCTGGAGCAAATCGGCGAGCAGCGTGTGGCCCTCAGGGTCGGCGGGGCGCAGGCGAACGTATTCCTTCACGTTCGCGACAGCGTCATCGAGCTTGTTCTCGGTCCGGAGCGTCTGGGCGAGCGCCAGCCTCGCTTCGGGGTACTCAGGACTCGCCCGCAACGCCTCGCGGAGCTCCCGGTCCGCTTCCGAGGGCTTTCCCTCCGCGAGGTATGCCGCCCCAAGCGCTTCGTGACCCTCGGCCGAATTCGGCGTAACCGCCAAGGCGGCGCGAGCTTCCCCTTCGGCCGCCGGCGCGTTCTTCATCTCCAGGAAGACTCGCGCAAGGTGGATGTGAATTTCCGGCGAATTGGGCTCGGCCTGGAGCGCCTCTTGAAACGCTCCGGCGGCGCCCTGCCAGTCGTTCTGTTTGCTCAGCGCGATGCCGAGGTCCAAATCGAGTGCAGCATCTTTTGGCCGGCGAGCCAATCCCGCGCGGAAGGCTTCCGCCGCCGAGCGGTAGTCCCCCTGGCGCGAAAGGGCTTCGCCGAGCTGGCGAGCGTAGTCGGGATTGTCGGGCGCCATGTTGTAGGCTTCGCGCAATTCCCCGACGGCGCCGGTCACGTCGCCACTCGCTTCAAGCGCATGGGCTAAGCCGGCGTGGAGGCTGGCGTCTTCCGGCCGCATGCGGATCGCCTCGCGGAAGCTCGGAATCGCGTGCTGCGAATCGCCGCGGACCGCAAGCATTTCAGCCATCGCCACCATCGCCTCGGGGAACTCCGGCCGCAGCGCGACCGCGCGCTCGAGTTCCGCAATCGCCGCCTCCGCCCCCTCGGGCCGCACCTTCAGCGCCATCGCCAGGCGAAAGTGCAAATCGGGGCTTTCGGGCTCGAGCTTCAAGGCCGCGCGATACTCGCCGAGCGACGCCTCCCACTGGCCGCCGGACTGAAGAGCGTTCGCGAGGTGGAGGTGCGCGTCCGGGTCGTCGGGCTTGAGGCGCACTTCTTCGCGGCACTCCTGAATGTAGCCGGGAATGTCGCCCTCGGCCTCCAGAGCCTCGGCCAGGTTGCGATGGTCGTCGGGGTTGTCGGGCGCAAGGTCGGCGGCGCGCTTCAGCTCGGCAGCCGCTCGGTGCAGTTCCCCCGTCTTCCTCAGAACCAGCCCCAGCTCCTCGTGGAGGGCTGGGTTGAGCGGCTCGTATTGGAGGGCTTCGTGGTAAGAAGCGATGGCGGCCGCGTGGTTGCCCGTTGAAAGGTAAGCGGCGGCGAGTTCTTCGTGAGCCTGCGCGTATGCGGGCTTTTGCCGAATGACCCGGCCGAACTCACGGATCGCACCGCCGTAGTCGCCCGCCTTGTGGAGCGCCAGCGCCAATTGAAACCTATAGTCGGTCTCGGCCGGGCGCAGCTCCACGGCGCGGCGGTATTCCCGGATGGCGCCGATCAAGTCCTGGTTGGCTTGAAGAGCGTTCCCGAGAGCGAGGTGAATTTCCGGATCCTGGGGGCGAAGCGCCATAGCGCTGCGGTAGGCTGCGATGCCGTCGTCCATTTTCCCGCCCTGAATGAGCGCACCGGCCAGTTGTCCCGCGATGGCGGGATCGTTCGGCGAGAGTTTCAGCGCTTCCCGGAATTCGGCGATGGCCCCCGCGGCGTCGCCCGATTGTTCGAGCGACGCGGCGAGCCCGGCGTGAACCTTCGCGTCCCCAGGCTTAAGTTCGAACGCCCGGTGGTATTCGCGCTCGGCGGCGGGAAAATCCCGCGCCAGCGTCAACGCACGCCCCAAGGCCAAATGCGCCTGCGGGTCGGAAGGATGCGATTCCACCTCGGCCCGGTACTCGGCGACGGCGTCGCTGACTTTGCCCCCGGCTTCGTAGAGCGCGCCGAGCTTGGCGTGAATGCCCGGGAAGCCGGGCTTGGCCGCGAGAACCGCCTTGTACTCGCGAATCGCTTCCGGGAACTTGCGTTCGGCGCCGTATGCGTCCCCCAGGCCGTAGTGAGCGGGGAGGGCGTTGGGATCGAGCTCTAGGGCGTGGCGATAGGCCGCAATCGCTTGCTTCCACTCGCCCGCCTTAACAAAGCTATTACCTTGCTTGAGGAAAAATTCCGCCGTGGGCTGGGGCTCTTGTGAATTCTGGGCCACGGGCGACACGGCTCGAAGGACGGGCACCGAGGCCAGCGTGACGAGCACCATGGCGGCCGACTTTATCCGGCGCCAAGACATCGCAATCCCCTCTCAAACCTAGGATACACCCGGGGAGGGCCAATTGGCGGAACAGGCCGGTTGGGCGAGCTGATGGCTGTCGTAGGGCGCGCACGTCACCCGCAGGAAGGCGGAAGCGCTGCTAAGTTATACGAAGTTTGACAAGCGCGACGCGGGTGGCGCAGACATTGTTCTGTAATGTCTGCAGTGAGCAAAGCCGGAACACCGGGAATCACTTCCGTCGGGGTCTCATGATCTCTTCATGAGCGCTTTTTCGACCGCTTCTGGGTTTCTATCAATCACTGTCAAGTAGGCGCGCACCGCGCTCTCGGGGCGCCTGCGCCCTTGCTCCCATTCCTGCAACGAGCGTGGGCTGACAGCGTAGCGCCGCGAGAACTCCGCTTGAGACAGGCCCAGCTTGGCGCGGATCGCCCTCACATCCACATCCTCTGGGACCTCGACGTACCGCATGGGAAGGGCCGCCCTTCCCTCTGCGTGGTCGACAACTTCCTTCATCGCGGCAATCAGACGCTTACCGATCTTGGAGTGCTTGGTCTTTGTCATTGGACACCCTTCAAACGATTTACCAGCTCTTTCAATTGCTGTCTGTCCGCCGGGGTCAGGTCCTCCTTCACAGCCTTTGCATAGATGTCAAGGAAGTAGACCACATCGGCGACCGACCGGTAAAAGTAGATCACTCGAACCCCGCCCCGTTTTCCCTTTCCCTGGCGGCCCCAACGCGCTTTTCGAACCCCGCCGGTTCCCGCCACAACGGCGTGTATTTCAGGGTTGCCGGCGACGTGGAGTTCCATTGCGTTTCGCTCTTCTGCCTGGAGTAGCTTTCCTACCCGTTTCTCATAGACGCTGGTGTAAGCAATCGCCGCGCCCATCTTCGGATTATACGTCACTGCCGTAGTCCGCGCAAGCGCCTCGACAAATGCGCCCCAGGTTTGACAATCGCGGCGCTGCTTCGATACGCTCGGGGCGATAGCGGCGTCGAAGACACTGAGCCGAGCCGAGGTGTCGAGCCGCTTCTCCGCTTTGGCCCCGGGTTCTCGCGTCCAATCCGCTGCTCCAGCTTTGCGACCGAATGGCGGTCGCGCGCGCCGGAGCTCGGCCGCGCTGCTTGGAGGAAGCCTTTTCTGGCTCGTGGGCTTTTTCCTGCTTCCGCTGGTTTATCTTTTCGCAGTCAGCTTCGCCGAGCGCTCGCCCTACGGGACCATTCAATGGGTCTTGGGCTTAGGGAATTACGTCCGGGCGTTTCAACCCCTTTATCTTGAAATCTATTGGCGCTCGGTCTGGATGGCGGCGCTCACCACCGTTGCCACGGCGCTCCTCGCCTACCCTGTGGCTTACACGATCGCGCTGGTGGCTTCCCCGCGCTGGCGTTCGGCTCTTCTGCTGCTGGTGATTATCCCGTTCTGGACGAGCTTCCTCATCCGCACTTACGCCTGGATGGTCATTCTGCGCACAGAAGGCCTGGTGAACAACCTACTCCTCGCTCTTCATCTGACTCACGAGCCGCTTCGATTGCTCTACACGCCCTTCGCGGTGTTTATGGGGCTGGTTTATGGAGAGCTGCCTTACATGATCCTTCCGCTCTACGCGGTGCTCCAGAAGCTCGATCGTTCGCTGCTCGAAGCGGCGGCGGATTTGGGTGCGGGGCGCTTCCGCTCGTTCTGGCGCGTGACGCTGCCGCTATCCGTGCCGGGGTTGGTGGCCGGGTGCGTGCTGGTTTTTATTCCCTCCATCGGGGCGTTCATTACCCCCGACCTGCTTGGTGGCGCGAAAAGCATCATGGTGGGGAACCTGATCCAAAACCAGTTTGCGGCGGTGCGCGACCAGCCTTTCGGCTCCGCGGTGGCGTTCGCGCTGACTTTCGTGGTTCTGGCGCTGCTTATGGCGAGCCTCCGTAGCGCCGCCCGGGTGACCACGGTTCGACTCCGCTCACCGTCCCTGAGCGAAGTCGAAGGGAGGGAGATGCTCTAGTGGAGACGGTGCGCGGAAAAAGCCCGGCGCTTGGCGCGGTCACTTTCCTCGTCTACGTGTTTCTCTACGCGCCCATTGCGGTGCTGGTGGCGTTTTCGTTCAACCGCTCCCGGCTCTCGGCACGCTGGCTCGGTTTCACAGCGGAGTGGTACCGGTCGCTTTGGCACAACGAACAGATTTTCAATTCCCTGGCCAACAGCCTTGCCGTGGCGATTCTGGCTACGCTCATTTCGGTGGTTTTCGGAACCCTGACGGCGCTGGCTCTGTCGCGGGGTCGAGTGCGCGGGCGCGCCCTGCTCGACGGGCTGATTTACCTGCCGCTGGTCATCCCCGAAATCGTGGTGGCGGTGGCCCTGGTGATCTTTTTCAGTCTGATGCGTTTCCAACTGAGCCTCTGGACCATCGTCATCGCCCACGTCACCTTTTGCATTTCGTATGTGATTATTGTCGTGGGGGCACGGCTGGCCTCGACCGACCGCTCGATCGAAGAAGCGGCGCTCGACTTGGGAGCCAACGAGCGGCAGACGTTCCTGCGCGTGACGCTTCCCATCGCCTTGCCGGCCGTCCTTTCAGCGGCGCTGCTCGTCTTCACCACTTCCTTCGACGACTACCTCATCACCTCGTTTGTGGCTGGGGTGAAATCCACCACACTGCCGCTCCAAATCTATTCCATGCTCAAGCGCGGCATCACCCCGGAAATCAACTCGATTTCGACGGTGATTTTGCTCGCTACCATTCCGCTCGTCTATATCGCCGAGCGGCTGGAGCGCGGCGCCATGCGGATGCGCACCGGACTGGGGGTGGTGGCGGGGATTTTCTTGCTGATGGCGGCCCCGCTCGCCGGGCGTGGGCTTCGGCTGAGGGACGCCAACCTGCCGCAATTGAACATCTACTGCTGGTCCACCTACATTTCTCCGCGCCTCATCCACGGCTTCGAGCAGGAATACCATTGCAAGGTCAACTACGACCTCTACGATTCGAACGAAGCGCTGCTGGCAAAATTGCAGGGCGGAAACGTGGACTACGACATTGTGGTCCCAAGCGACTACATGGTCCAGATTCTTATCCAGCAGCAGCTCCTTGCTCCGCTCGACAAGTCCCGCTTGCCGAACGTTTGGGCGAACTTGGACCGGCGCTTTCTCCGTCTGCCGTTCGACCCCGAAAACGATTACTCCGTGCCCTACGCCTGGGGGACCACGGGTCTGGCTTATCGCTCGGACCTGGTGAAGGGGCCGGTGGACAGTTGGGATGTCTTGTTCGACCGCCGATACGCCGGCCATATCGTGCTGCTGGATGACATGCGTGAGGCCATCGGCATGGCGCTCAAGAAGCTCGGCTACTCGCTCAATTCGACGAACCCGGACGAAATCCGCCAGGCGCGCGATTTGCTCCTCGCCCAGAAGCCGCTCGTCAAGGGGTACAACAGCTCGAACTTCGAAGAGGATCTGATGGCCGCCGACGCCTGGATCGCCCAGGCGTACAACGGCAATCTGACGTTCGCCATCCGCGACGAGCCGCGCCTCCGCTACGTCATCCCGAAGGAGGGCTGCACGATTTCGGTGGACAGCGCATGTATTCCGAAGAACGCCCCGCACCAAGGGCTGGCGCTCGAATTCATCAATTACTTCCACCGCCCGGAAGTGAACGCGGAATTCATCAACGATTGCGGGTTCAATTCGCCGAA
>QHZN01000050.1 GCA_003225365.1 Acidobacteriota bacterium | reverse complement strand
CAAGCGGTGCTGTAATCTCTTCATGCCCGTGGATATCCGCCTAACCTACGACGATCTATGCCTCCTTCCGAACGACGGGAAGCGGTATGAAATCATCGAAGGAGAACTGTTCGTGACCCCTTCGCCGATCTCGCTGCACCAGAGGGTGGTAACGCAACTCACAGTCGAACTCGGTTCTTTTCTCAAACGCCATCGCCTCGGAGAGGTCTTTGTTTCGCCTTTCGACGTCGTCTTCTCGCGTTATGACGTGGTCGAGCCTGACGTCCTTTTTATTTCCAAGGCGCGCTCGACCGTACTCACTCCAAAAAATGTCCAAGGCGCTCCGGACCTCGTAATCGAGGTCCTGTCGAAGAGCACTCGGGACGTTGACCGCACCATCAAGTTAAAGCTCTATGCCCGCTACGGAGTGGAAGAGTATTGGGTCATTGACCCCGGCGTGCCGGCTGCGCAGATTTATCGCAGAGGAAAGAGTGGGTTGGAGCGGGTTCGAGCCCTCAAACATCGCGACCTTTTCTCGTCCCCCCTATTGCCTGGTTTCAGCCTGAAGCTTGCCGAATTGGTTAAACCTCGGGGATAAAAGACGTCATCTCGCAAATCTCGATCCCGCGAATTCAATCCAGGGGCCGGTTGTTGCGTTTCGGGCGGCGGAGCGTTCATTGACGCTTTTCCAAAGCGTTTGTTAACATGGGAGTTTAAGCTTTGCGAGGCGAAGCTCGTGAGAGTAGGCGTTCACACTTCGATAGCGGGCGGGCTGGAGAATGCGGCGCATCGGGCGCACAAGATCGGATGTGACACATTCCAAATTTTTTCCGCCAACCCGCGCGACTGGCGGTCAAAAGAGCCTGCGCCTGAGGATTGCGAACGTTTTCGGGCGGCGCGACGGAAGTACCGCCTTGCGCCGCTCGTCATCCATGATAACTACCTGATTAATCTCGCTTCGAAGGACGAGCGGTTGCGGGCGATGTCGGTCGCGGCCTTCCGGCGCGAAATCGAGCGGGCGCGGGCTCTTGGAGCCGAATATCTCGTCACGCATCCCGGGAGCGCGCGGGACGGCAGCCGGCCGGAGGCAATTCGACATTGCATCGAATCTCTGAGGCAGGCGGCGAGCGGCCTCGACCTTAACGGCCTGAAGGTTCTCATTGAAAACACCGCCGGGCAGGGGACTGTGATCGGCAGCCGGTTCGAAGAAGTGGCGGAAATTGTCCGAGGAGTTTCCGGCGACATTCCGGTGGGGGCGTGCATTGACACGGCGCATCTGTTTGAGGCCGGCTACCCGATCCACACTCGGGAGGGCTTGGCGGCCACGGTTCGCGAGCTCGAGCGAACGGTGGGGCTCGAAAACGTCCCCGTCATTCACGCCAATGACTCGAAGACGGCATTCGGCTCGCACGCCGACCGCCACGAGCACATCGGGCGCGGCGCCATCGGCCGCGAAGCCTTTCGCCGCATCGTGCGTCATCCGAAGCTCGGCCGTATTCCGTTCATTTGTGAGACGCCCATTGATCGTCCGGGCGACGACAAGCGAAATGTCAATACAATGCGGAAGCTCGGAGGCGATCTTCGAGAAAGGAGAAGTCAGTGAAAGTAAGTACGTAACAAGCAGTTACCAGCGGGCAGTTGGCAGCCGGGCGAACGTGCGCTGGGGAAGCTAGATTAAGAGCAAATCAAATGGCAAAGGGCAAAAATCAAAAAGCAAAAGTGAAAAAGGCGAGGCACGTTGCTGTTAATTGAGGACTGACTGCTGACAGCTTCTTTCCATGGACACCAACTACGATCCACAAAAAGTCGAAGCGAAGTGGCAGAGGTGCTGGGCCGACCAGAAGCTTTTCGAGGCGGACGTTGACCCCAGGCGCAAGAAATATTACGTGCTTGAAATGCTGCCCTACCCCTCGGGCGCGTTGCACATGGGGCATGTGCGGAACTACACGCTCGGCGACGCTCTGGCGCGATTCATGTGGATGAAGGGCTCGAACGTGCTCCACCCGATGGGCTGGGACGCCTTCGGGCTGCCGGCGGAAAACGCCGCCATCAAGCACGGGCGCAATCCCGCCGAGTGGACTTTTTCAAATATCAAGGAGATGCGTGGCCAGCTAAAGCGCCTGGGCTTCAGCTACGATTGGCGGCGCGAGATCGCTTCCTGCACACCCGAATACTACGGCTGGAACCAGTGGTTCTTCCTCAAGATGTACGAGCGCGGACTCGCCTACCGCAAGAAGAGCCGCGTGAACTGGTGCCCGAAGTGCCAAACCGTGCTCGCGAACGAGCAGGTGGTCAATGGCTGCTGCTGGCGGCACGAGGAGACGCCGGTCGAGGAGCGCGAGCTCGAGCAGTGGTTCTGGAAAATTACCGCCTACACCGACGCGCTCCTGGACGACATGAAAAAGCTGGTGCGCTGGCCCGAGCGCGTCATCGCGATGCAGCAGAATTGGGTCGGCAAGTCCACCGGCACGCTCGTGGACTTTTCGGTGGAGGGACTCGACGAGCCGATTCGGGTCTTTACGACGCGCGTGGATACGATCTTCGGCTGTACGGCGGTGTTCCTGGCGCCCGAGCATCCGGCAGTCCGAAAGTTCATCTCGCGGTCGAAGGCCCCTGAAAAACTCCGGGCCGATATCGAGCGGATTCAGGCCTCAGCGCTCGGCGGCGAAGCGCGGGCGGCGGGCGAAAAAAAGGGCGTGGACACGGGCTTCCTGGCGCGCAATCCATATAGCGGGGAACTCGTGCCCATTTGGGTCGCGAATTTTGTGCTCATGGAATACGGGACGGGCGCGGTGATGGCCGTGCCGGCACACGACCAGCGCGACTTTGAGTTCGCGACCGCCTATAAGCTCCCCATTCGCATCGTTGTTGTGCCCGTCGAGGAACCAGTAGAGGCGGGTTTCGGGTCGACTTCGCTCATCGCCCCGAGCCCGTCGAAGGGCAAACCCGCCCCTACACAAGCTTTTGTGGAGTACGGCCGGCTGGTTCATTCCGGAGCGTATTCCGACGTGGCCTCCGAGCAAGCCATCGAGCGGATGACGCTCGACGCCGAAGCAAAAGGCTTCGGTATAGGGACAGTCCAATACCGGCTGAAAGATTGGGGTATCTCCCGGCAGCGCTATTGGGGGACGCCCATCCCCATGATTTACTGCGACGCCTGCGGCATCGTGCCTGTGCCGGAACGGGACCTTCCAGTTCTCCTGCCGGAGGTCGCGAAGCTGACGGGCGAGGGGCAATCGCCGCTCGGGAGCGTCCCGGAGTTTGTGAACACGAAATGTCCGAAGTGCGGCGGCGCGGCGCGGCGCGAGACTGACACCATGGACACCTTTGTGGACTCGTCGTGGTATTTCTATCGTTACACGGATCCGGAAATTCGGACCGCGCCCGTCAACCGCGACGCTGTGCGCTATTGGTTCCCGGTGGACCAATATATCGGCGGCATCGAGCACGCGATTTTGCACCTGATTTACATGCGCTTCTTTACCAAGGTCATGCGCGACATCGGCTTGGTCGAATTCGACGAGCCCGTGCTGCGGCTCTTCACGCAGGGGATGGTGCTTAAGGACGGCTCGGCGATGTCGAAGTCGCGCGGGAACACCGTGGACCCGACCGAGATGTGCGCGAAGTACGGCGCCGACACCGTGCGGATTTATGCGATGTTTGCGGCGCCTCCGGAAAAAGACCTCGACTGGTCGGACGCCGGCATCGAGGGCGCTTGGCGGTTCGTCAACCGGGTGTACCGCCTCGCAGCCAAGCATCAGGAAATACTCCGCGCCGTGAAACCCGCCGCAAGCGGCGCGTGGCGCGCGGAAAAGCTCCACCCGGTCGAGCGGCGGCTGCTTCGCAAGGCGCACCAAGTGCTCCGCCATGTAACTGACGATATGGAAGTACGCTGGCACTACAACACTGACATTGCCATGTGCATGGAGTTGGTGAACGAGCTGGCGGAAGCCGAGCCGGAGTTTGAGCGCGGCAAGCTTCGGGCGGAGGCTTTCCGGGCCGCGCTCGAGTTGATGGTGATTTCGCTCTCGCCCTTTGCGCCGCACGTCGCCGATGAAATCTGGGAGGGACTGGGAAACCTCGGCCCGCTGGTCCGCGTGCCCTGGCCCGCCGCGGACGCCGAGCTTGCGGCCGAAGAGGAAATCGAGATCCCCGTCCAGGTGAACGGCAAGCTGCGTGGGCGTATTCGTGTCGCAGTCAGTGTCGAGGAAGAAGAAATCCGCCGTCGCGCCCTGGCGGAGGAAAAGGTGGCGCAGTATCTTAATGGGAAGAAGGTCATCAAAATCATCGTGGTTCCGAAGAAGCTCGTGAACATCGTCGTGAAATGATTGAGTGATTGATTCATCGGGCGATTGAGTGATTGAATCATTGGTTCATTGTAGGAGAGTCGGAGGCGGATGTCAGAAGGCCGTGGCTTGTATCTACCACTCATCGGCTCAATGCATAAATGACCCGATGGCCCGATAAATCAATCGCTCAATCACACAATGGCTCAATCCCCCGATGAATCAATGATCTGATGAATCAATCCCCTCGCCCGGTTGTCATCCTCGATTTTGGCGCGCAATACGCGCAACTCATCGCACGCCGCGTGCGCGAGCAGCACGTTTACTCCGTCATTGTCCCGTGCAACGTTCCGCTGGAGGAGCTCAGGAAACTGAACCCGCAGGCGATCATTTTGAGTGGCGGCCCGGCCTCGGTTTACGACCCGGGATCGCCCTCCTGCGATGACCGGGTCTTCGAGATGCGTGTCCCGATCCTGGGAATTTGTTACGGGCTGCAACTGATGTCCTGGAAGCTGGGCGGCAAGGTGGAGCGAGCCGAGCGGCGGGAGTACGGCTTCGCCCGGCTCGAGTTCTCTCCTCAGAGCCTGTTGCTTGGCGGCCTGCCCGCGCCCCTGCGCGTCTGGAACAGTCACGGCGACCACGTGACGGCGGTGCCGCCGGGTTTTGAAGTCACTGGCCGCACCGAAAACGCGGTTTCAGTGATCGAGAACCCCGAGGCGCGGATGTACGCCGTGGAGTTTCATCCCGAGGTCCGCCACACGGACCACGGTGACGAGATTTTGAAGCGCTTTGTGCTCGACATCGCGAAGGTCCGGCCCAACTGGTTTCCGAAATCATTCATTGAAGAAACGGTCGAGAGGGTGCGCGAGCGCGTGGGCGACGGGCAGGCGCTCTCGGCGCTTTCGGGCGGAGTGGATTCCTCCGTGGCGGCAACGCTGGTGGGCCGGGCCCTCGGCGACCGTCTGACTTGCGTGTTTGTAAATAACGGTGTGCTGAGGAAAAACGAATTCGAGACCATGACGGTGAAGGGCGAAGAGTTCATCCGTGTTTTCGAGGAAGAGGCGCGAAGCCGGGGCGACGTCCGGTTCCTGGTCCAGGGCACGCTTTACCCCGACGTCATCGAATCCGTTTCCGTGAAAGGTCCGGCGGCGGTCATCAAAAGCCACCACAACGTGGGCGGGTTGCCGAGCGATTTGAAGTTCGAGCTGATCGAGCCTCTGCGCGAGTTGTTCAAGGATGAAGTGCGCGCCGTGGGCAGGGAACTAGGTCTGGGCCGAGAAGTCGTCAACCGGCAGCCGTTTCCGGGGCCGGGATTGGCGGTGCGCATCTTGGGGGAAGTCACCGAGGAGCGCCTGCGAATGGTGCGCGAGGCCGACGCGGTGGTGGAGGAAGAAGTGCGTGCGGCGGGGCTTTACGAACGGCTCTGGCAGTCGTTTGCGGTGTTGTTGCCCGTATCGAGCGTGGGCGTGATGGGCGACGCGCGGACTTACGCCTGGACGATCGCGGTGCGCGCGGTGGAATCCGAAGACGGCATGACCGCCGACTGGGCGAAACTCCCCGCCGCCTTGCTGGAACGCATTTCGACGAGAATTGTGAATGAGGTCAAAGGAGTTAACCGTGTCGTCTTCGACATTACGTCGAAGCCGCCGGGGACCATTGAATGGGAATAATACGCCCCTCCCGGCACGAGCGCCAGAGCGTCGCCGGGATGCCAAGCTCTAATCAGGGTGGCCTAGCGGCTGGCCAGCTTTTGTGCCACGTAGAGAAGCAGCCGCCGGTCCTTGGAGTTGATCTTGCCGAACAGCTTCCGGACTTTCGTCAGGAAGCGCCTCTCCTCGGCGGAGGCTTCTGCCATGGCCAGTTCTTCCGCGGATTGCCGTTTGCTCAGCTTCGGCAACGCCGGAGGCTCGTCCCCCTCATAAAAAAGCATGTAGAGGGGGAGCTCGAGGGCGGAGGCGAGCCTCTCCAAAGTTTCCAGGGAGGGTACGGTATGGCCATTCTCAACCCGGGAAACGTAACAGCGGAGCAACCCGGTCCGCTTCTCAATGTCACCTTGTGAAAAATGTCGATCTTCTCTTAACTTTCGCAACCGCGTTCCAATGATCATACGGGGATTCTCCCACGACATGTTATATGGGTCAACATAAATTATGTCAAGCCCGGGCCCTCGGAAACGGCAGAATGTAACCTGGCCTTCCCCACACTCGTCGAGAACCAGTGAGGTGGGCGTAACGATGGAAATGGGATGGCGACAACACCCAACGACCTGGCCCAGGAAGTGGAATGGATCCAGCGTGTCCAGGCCGGCGACCGAGAATCTTTCGGCAGGTTGGTCGAACGCCACCAGCGGCGGGTCTTCTCTCTCATTTTTCATCTCGTCCGGCGTCGGGACGAGGTCGAGGACCTCGCCCAGGAAGCCTTTGTTAAGGCGTTCCTGGCGATTCGAAGTTACAATTTTCAGTCGTCATTCGGGACTTGGCTGGCCCGAATTACCCTCAACCACTGTTACGACTACCTGCGACGCGAACGGGCCTCGCGGGTGCGGTACTTCTGGCAAATGGGCGAGGAAGGCCGAAAACAGATGGAGGCTCGGGCCGAACGCCCACCGAAGGAAGGGCGCGAGGGCGCGGATGAGCGGCTGGCGCGAACGGATCTCGTGGATCAGCTTCTGGCCCGCGCCCCCGCGGACGACCGCATTATCCTGACGATGAAGGAGTTGGAGGATTTGTCCGTTGAGGAAATTGCTGAGATCCTGGATTTGAACGTCAGCACCGTGAAGGTCAGGCTCCATCGGGCCCGCAAGCGGATGCTCGAGGATTGGAAAAAGTACAGGTCCAAGGGCCCCGCGCCGCGCTCGCGGAAATGAATCACGGGGAAGGAGACATGCCATGCGCTGCGATGATTTCCGAATGATGGTCGAAGAAGAGCGGGCCGACGCCGTGCCGGAACTCCTCCGTGCGCACCTGGAAAAATGCGCAGCGTGCCGGTCTTATGCCGAAGATTGGGGCCGAGTCTCGGAGGCCTTCCGCGCCGCGGCTGCGGACCCGCTCCCGGAGCCGACTTTCGGGTTCACCGACCGGCTGCTCAGGCGACTGGCATCCCCTCCCGGGGCGGAGCGCGCCGCGAGGGAATTTGTGGAAAGGGTGGGGCGGCGCGTCGCTTTTGCCACGATGCTTTTGGCGACGCTGACCTTATTGGCGCTTGGGCTGCCGACCAGCGGACCAGTGCGGGAGCCGGCCAGCGCCGATTTGATGGCGCAGGCGGACCAGGCTTCAAACTCCAATGGGATCGTCTTCGCCGACGACACTTGGGTGAGCCAAACCGGGAACCCGCACCGCCCAATCCCGCAGGCAGGACCTTCCGAGAAATGACTCGCAAGGCTTATCTCTATTTCGTTCTGACTTTCCTGTGCGGCGTTATCGCCGGGGCTGCGGGCCTGTTCGTTTACGCCTGGTATTCCGGCCATTGGGTGCGGCGCTCCGGACACCCGGACCCGCAGCGCATAGTTCGGCGGCTGACCCAGGAATTGGACTTGACGGCCGACCAGACCCAGCAACTGACGGAAATCATTAATGATTCTTTCCAAAAACACCGGGCCCTGGACCAACAAGTCGGCGAAGAGTATAGGGCCGTGCGCAACGAAACCCGCGGGCGTATCCGGAAAATCCTGAATCCGGCGCAACAAACGAAATTTGACGAGTTGGTGCGCCGCTTTGAACATAAGGGGCCGCCAGGGCCTCTCGGGCCGCCTCCTTAACCCGCCCGGAAAGCCTGGGAGTTCTGGAAGCTCGACGCTTTCAATTGAAAACAGGATGGGGACCATGGAGATCGGCAAGGTTATTCGAGAACACAAAAAGTTTTTCTTGATCGTCGGCATCGCCGCCGTGGCGCTCGTAACCGTCGGGATGGTGATGCGCGCCCGCTCGAGCGGAGCAAAGTATTTCACTTCGCCCGTCAAGCGGGGAGATATTACCGCCGTCGTCCAGGCAACGGGCACGATTAATCCGCTGACGACCGTGCCCGTCGGTTCCTACGTGTCGGGAACCGTCCTGTACATTTTTGCGGACTTCAATTCTCGCGTGAAGGCCGGCCAGGTGCTGGCGCAACTCGATCCTGCCATCTACCAGGCCCAGGACATCCAGGCGCGCGGCAATTTGGCCAACGCGCAAGCCAGCCTCCGGAATTTGGAGGCGGGCCTTCAGGGCCAAATGGCGGTCATTCAGACCAACCAAGCCAATCTGACGAAGCTCCAGGCCATGGCCGAGTACCAGCAAGTGACGACGAAGCGCTCGGAAGACCTTTTCAAACAGGGCATCATTTCGCAAGACCAGAACGACCTGGCTCATTCCACCCTTCGGCAAGACGATGCGCAGGTTGAGGCTGCCCGGGCCCAATTGCTGCAATCCAAAGCGCAACTCGATCAGAGCCGGGCGCAACTGGAGCAGGCCCGCGCCCAGGTCGAGGTCATGACCGGCATGCTTCGGCAAGCCGAGACCAACCTCCGCTACACTACAATCCTTTCCCCGATTGACGGCACGGTGGTGGCGCGCAACGTGGACGTCGGCCAATCCGTGGCCGCCTCCCTCCAGGCTCCGAACGTCTTCACCATCGCGCAGGATCTGAAGCGCATGCAGGTGTTCGCCAAGACCGATGAGTCCGATACCGGCAACGTCAAGGTGGGGACGGAGGCGACTTTCCAGGTGGACGCCTTTCCCAGCGAAACCTTCCATGGCCAGGTGAGCGCGATACGTCTGAACGCCACCATCGTCCAAAACGTCGTCACCTACGATACGGTGGTTTCCTTCGACAACCCTGAGGAAAAGCTCTTTCCGGGAGAGACGGCTTACGTTACCGTTCCGACCGGACATGCCTCCGATTGCCTGATGGTCCCAAATGCGGCGCTGCGTTTCACGCCGGACCTGCCGCGCACAAAGGTTCAGGACCTCTTCAAGCAATATAACGTCCCCACGGCCGCAAT
The DNA here is from genome assembly GCA_003225365.1 of Acidobacteriota bacterium. GTDB lineage: Bacteria > Acidobacteriota > Terriglobia > UBA7540 > UBA7540 > Gp13-AA74. Next base: position 4,588 of record QHZN01000050.1, on the reverse strand, counting down.
GGGGGGCCACGGTGGGCGCTGGCGCGTGGTCTGGAAACTGACCGAGGGAAAAGAGTTGGTACCGGTAGGGGTGAAGACCGGAATCACGGATTACAGCAACACGCAGATGCTGGAGGGCGAGTTGAAGGAAGGAGATTCCGTGGTGACGGGCGCGGCAACTCAGGGCGGCAACCCCACTCAACCGCCGGGCGGGCCGCGTTTCGGCGGGCCACGGTAATTGCACCCGAGCATGCGCGAAGAATTGGTCGAATCGAAGCCTGACACGGAAGCGGCGGCCACGTCGGCCCCGGTCATTCGCGTTGAAAACGTTCACAAGACGTATGACCTGGGAGAAATCCAAGTCCACGCGCTGCGCGGCGTATCGCTTGCGATTTTTCCAGGGGAATTTGTAGCCATCATGGGGGCTTCCGGGTCGGGCAAGTCCACCTTCATGAACCTCGCCGGATGTCTCGATCGGCCCACGCGCGGGCGCTACTTATTGGAGGGGCAGGACGTTTCCCAATTGACCAAAAAGGAGCTGGCGGCGATTCGGAACCGAAGGATCGGCTTCGTCTTTCAGGGATTCAACCTTCTGCCTCGAACTTCGGCGCTCGAGAACGTGGAATTGCCTCTGGTTTACAGCGGGATTCCGCACCGACAGCGCGTGGAGCGGTCTATGGAGGCTTTGCGGACGGTGGGCCTGGCGGGGCGGGAGGAGCACCATCCGGCACAGCTTTCCGGCGGCCAGCAGCAGCGCGTGGCAATCGCGCGCGCGCTGGTGAATAACCCCTCGATTCTGCTCGCCGACGAGCCGACAGGGAACCTCGACAGCCGAACGAGCGTGGAGATTATGGAAATCTTCCAGCGCCTGAACGAGGAGCGCAACTTGACGATTCTGCTCGTGACCCACGAGGCCGACATTGCCCAATACGCGAAGCGCACCGTGACGTTTCGTGACGGCAAGGTTCGTCACGACGTGCTAATCGAAGGGCGCCTGATCGCCGCGCAAGTGCTCCCCACGCTCGCTTCGGTGGATGAAGATGACGAGGCGGACGCCAGTGACGGAGCGGAGGCCCAAGCCTGATGGATTTCATGGCGGTTTTGAGAGTGGCGATGCGGGCCCTGGCTCGCAACAAGATGCGCACGGCGTTGACCATGCTCGGCATCATCATCGGCGTCGGGGCGGTCATTTGCACGGTGGCCATTGGCGAGGGTGCTTCGAACCAGGTTCAAGAACAGATCCGCAACCTTGGCGACAATATTGTCTTCATTTCGGCGGGAAGCGTCACTCAGGGCGGCGTTCATATGGGGAGCCAGGCGACCAAGACCCTCACCGTGGGCGACGCGGAAGCCATTCGTCAGCAAGTCCCCCTGGTCAGCAAGCTCTCACCGGGCGTCGGCTCCCAGGTGCAGGTAGTTTACAAGAACCAGAACTGGTACACCCGCGTGCGCGGGGTGGGGCCGGACTACATGGACATACGCCGATGGCCGGTGTCGGAGGGGAGCCTCTTCGGCCAGCACGAAGTGGCCGCGGCCTCGAACGTTTGCTTGATCGGCAAAACCGTGGTCGAGAATACTTTCGGAGATGAAGACCCGGTGGGAAAGACCATGCGAGTTCAGAACTTGCCGTTCCTGGTAATCGGTGTGCTCCAGTCGAAAGGGCAATCGCCGTTTGGCTTTGACGAGGACGACACGCTCATCATGCCTTACACGACGGTGCAAAAGAAAATTTCCGGGATAGACTGGCTGAATTTCATCATGTGCTCGGCCGTCTCGAACGACGCCATCGCCCCGGCCGAGCAGCAGATGGCCGCGCTGTTGCGCGAGCGCCACCACCTGCGGCCCGATGAAGACGACGACTTCATTGTCCGCAGCCCCTCCGACCTCGCCCAGGCTCAAGCCCAGGCCGGCCGAATCATGACCTTGTTGCTGGCCTCCATCGCTTCCGTGTCGCTGCTGGTGGGCGGCATCGGCATCATGAACATCATGCTGGTCTCGGTGACCGAGCGCACCAGGGAAATCGGAGTCCGCATGGCCGTGGGCGCCACCGAAGAGGACGTTCAGATGCAGTTCTTGAGCGAGGCTCTGGTGTTGAGCCTGCTAGGCGGGACCGCTGGCGTGATGCTGGGTGTGGCCGGCTCCATGGCGGTCTCCAGCATGTTGCGCTGGCCGACCTTGATTCCGCCCGAAGCCATCGGCGTCGCCGTGCTATTCTCCGCTGGAGTGGGAGTGTTTTTCGGATACTATCCGGCGCGCAAGGCCGCCCACCTGGACCCCATTGAAGCGCTGCGTTATGAGTGATTGCCGATTGAGTGATCGGGCGATTGAATGATTGCGTGATTGAGTGAATGCCGGGAGCCTCGATTACCCCCAGCAATCGGTCGATCTCTCAATCACCCAATCGCTCACTGAACCGATGAGTCAATGAATCTATCCGAGGTGAGAGATGGGCAAAATCCTTCAAGACTTGAAGTACGGGCTCCGGATGCTCACAAAGAGTCCGAGCTTTCCGATCAGCGCCGTTCTCATTCTAACTGTGGCGGCTGGGTTGGCCGCCCGGCCCGCACTGGCCGGGGACGCTCAGGCTGGCGGAGAGGACTTTTATATTGTTTCGACCGTGGACCTCAACAGAAAGCAGATCGTCTTGAAGCGGCCCACCGAAGTGACCGTGCTCATGCAGGTGACCGATAAGACTGCGTTCACGAACCTGGAAGGGAAGCGCATCCAGTTGAAAGATCTGCGCGCCGGCGACACCGTCTTCGCCCGCGCCGTTACCGACGCGCAAGGGAAGCTGGTGGCGTCAAGCATCCGCATCGGGATTATGACCCAGCGCGAACTCTACAACCGATACCTCAAGGGCATTCCGCTCAGCCCCGGGAAAAGTTAGCGGGCGCTGTTTGGTTCGGAGTTGTCAGGAGGCCCTTATCCTGAGCCCCATTCGCTTCGCTCAGGGCAGGCTCTTCGCTGTCTGTCACTCTGACCCTGAGCGCAGCGAAGGGGAAGAATCCCTTTCATTCCGGGCTCAGGGTAAATCTCCCAAAGAATCCCGCCATTTCCGCTCAGGGTAAACTCCGCGAAGGATCTGCTTTTCGACAAATCAACTGCCTCTTAGAAGTAATCCAGCCGGAGGCAATTCAGAAGGGAACGTCCTCATCGGTGATTTCCGACCTGTCGGACCCTTCCGATGAGGGTGGTGGTTCGGTAGGGGCGGGCGGCTCGGCGCTTCGGCTGCGCTCAGCATCTTCGACCGCACCGGCCTCGGGAGACTGACCAGTCGTGGCGCCCGCAGCGCGCTCGGAGTCTGCCCGAGAGCCGAGCATTTGCATCCGCTGCGCGATGATTTCGTAGCTCGTCCGCTTGTTGCCGCTCTGGTCCTGCCACTGGCGGCTGCGGATGCTCCCCTCGATGTAAATCTGCTTGCCCTTGGTCAGATACTGGCCGCAGATTTCCGCCAGTTTGTTCCACGCCACGATATTGTGCCACTCGGTGTGTTTCTGCTGCTCGCCCGAGCGGTCTTTGAAAGATTCGTCGGTCGCCAGTGAAAACTTTGCCACCGGAGTGCCGCTGGGCGTGAATTTCAATTCCGGGTCTTTCCCCAATCGGCCGATGAGAATGACTTTGTTGACCGAACCTGCCATAAGGACCTCTCTGTCAAACGCCTTGCAGACCGAAAATCGGCTTTAGTTTCAACCCCTAAATCGGCCGGGTCCGTCAGCCGACGGACCGAATCACCGCGCGGGTGCGGCCAGGCTGCGCAGTTTCTGCCGCGCCAGCGCGGCCTCGTGCGAGCTCGGAAAGCGCTGGACAAGCGACCTCAATTCGCGAATGCCTTTGGTTTTCTCGCTGAGCTGGAGCAATGCGTACCCCTTTTTGAGTTGCGCGGCAGGTAGCTTGCCGCCCGTCGGGTAGCGGTCCAGGCAGAGGTTGTACGCGTCCACGGCCTGCGCGAATTTCCCCTGCGCGTAGTAGGCCTCGCCGATATAGAACTGCGCGTCGAGCGCGCGGTCCGAGGTTCCGTAGTTGTCCAGATACTGCTGGAAGGTCTGGATGGCGAGAGCGTACTGGCCGCTCGTCAAGTACGTGTCTCCGGAGCGGAGCAGTGTATCCGGATCGGGCGGCGGGGGGTGAGACTCGGGCGTCGTGGTCCCGTTGGCCGCGCCCGTGGCGGGGTTGGCGGGCGTCGGCGGAGTGTTGAGGGTCTGAACCATGTTTTGCAGTTGCGCCATCTGGTCGCTGAGCTTCGCCAGCCGCGATTTGGTCTCGTCCAGGCTCGCGCTCATGGCCTCGACCTGGGAAGTCATCGAATCGAACTTCGCACCGTTCGCGGCCAAGCCGCGCTCCAGGTCCTTCTGGGTTGATTTCTTGAGATCGTCAACCTCTGCCTTTATCGCGATCACCTTGTCATTCGTCTGCTCGAGGAGCGTGCGCAGGACGGCGGTCTGCGTGTCCACGGTCTTCTGAAGCGCTTGGAGCTGCTGCCGCATCTCGTCCAATTGATGCATCACGTAGAGCATTTCCCGGCTGACCCCGAGCATCGGGGCCGGCAGGCTCCAAATGAGCAGGGCCGGAATCAACAGGGTTGTCCGCCGAAGCAGGCTCGAAACGGTTT
>QHZN01000049.1 GCA_003225365.1 Acidobacteriota bacterium | reverse complement strand
TTGAAACGACAACTTAAGGGGCGTGGATCTTTTGCCCCAAACTTGCCGGAGCCAGTTCCCGGAAGTGCTGAAGGTTGAACGTGTAAATCCGCTCGCAACTCGCCTTCTGAGCGCACGCTAAGTGGAGCAAGTCGTAGACCCGCCCTCCCGTCCACCCCTGTGCCGCGCACGCTTTTACGAGCCCAACGTAGTCTTTTGACGCCAGCTCAACGAGCGTAAAGTGCGGCAAAATATTCTGCTCCAAAATCTGCCATGCTTCGCTCGGGTAAACCGGCGGCACAAATGGCGCCCGTGTGAGCACCGCATAGATTTCCGCCAGCCCGTGGGCGCTGACGTAGCCTCGATGCTTGTCTCGAAGCAAGCGCTCCAGAGCCGAGTGGGCCGGGGCGTGGTGCACGTGGCCTTTGACCGCCGAGGCCACCAGGACTGAGGTGTCGAAATAAAGCTTCATGGCTGCGCGAGAACGTGCGCCATTCGCTCCTCGCGGTCCTGATCAACGGCGCCGGCGGAATCAAATCCCGGCGCGGGACGCCCGGTGTGGACCAGCCAGGGGCCTTCGCGTACCAAGGAAGGTCTCTGTTGAAACGGTCGGAGGCGCAGCTCGCCGCCCGCCTCGGTGAGCTCGATCTCCGCCCCGGCCCGCAGGCCAAGCCGCTCTCGCACCCGCTTGGGGAGAATCACGCGCCCTGCTGGGTCAATCTTAACCGTCATGCCAGGGAGTATACCAAATGCCAATTTCGATGGCAAAAGTTTCAAAAAGTTCGTAGCGAAGGCATTGTTGCCCTCGTCGCTATGTCGTATAATCAGCATGCGAAGATTTATGAAAACGATCACGGTTGTCGGCAGCGTTGACGAGCATCATCGCCTGCAAGCTCAGGTGCCCGAGGAGGTGCCGTCCGGCCCCGTTCAGTTGGTCGTTCTAGTGCCAGCGGAAGACGACGCCGGCATTCGGTGGACGCAGGGCCTCGCGACCGAATGGGCCGACGACTTGGCCGATTCACGACAGGACATTTACACTTTAGAAGACGGGAAGCCAGTTGATGGCCCCCGGTGAGATTTATCTCGCCAAGTTTCCTTACGGGGATGCTCCGGGCATGAAGCTTCGCCCGGTTTTGCTGCTCACGGGCCCCATCGGCGCGATTCCTGAAGTCTTAGTTGCCTACATCTCTTCGGTTATCCCAGACCAGGTGTTGCCTTCTGACCTCCTTTTGGATCCCCAACTCCGTCAATTCAGTTCTACAAACCTCAAAGTTGCGTCCGCATTGCGCCTCCATAAGCTGGCGACCATTCACTGCACCAGCCTCGTTCGTTTTTTGGGCCGCTTGGCTCCGGACGCTCAGCGGCTCGTAAGCGGCAAACTTTCCGATCTTCTTAAGATGTAAGAGTTGGCGCCGAAATCAATAACCCAGGCCGTGGCCAAAGGGGAAGAGCGTTTCGTAGCCCGGGTCGCCAAGGTGAAAGCTGGTGGAGCTCGCGCGCGGCCAGGTGAAGGAGAGCTTGCCCACGGGTTTCGCTTGCCCGAAAAGCACGTCAGCGACGCCGTCGCCTTCCGTCCCGGGCAGCCACGCGGCGACGACAGCGTCGGCCTTGTCCAGCAAATCATCAATGGCGAGCGGCCGGCCGGAGACCAGAATCACCACCACCGGAATTCCCGCGCGCTTCAGCGTATCTACAACGGCCACGTCTTCCGGAGGCAGGTTCAGATTCTCGCGGTCGCCCCTCATCTCGGCATACGGCAGCTCTCCAATGACAGCCACCGCCGCGCCCTCCGCGCCCGAGCCGTCGCGCGAGTAGCTGACCTGGGATTCGCCCGCGGCCTTGCGCATCCCCTGGAGAATTGTCGTCCCCCCGCTCGTCACCTCGCCGCTCTTGCCCTGCCAATAGATGGTCCAACCTCCGCACTGATTCCCGATGTCGTCGGCGTTTTTGCCCACCACGTGGATGCGCCGGCCTTTCGCGAGCGGCAGCACGCCGCGGTCGTTCTTGAGCACTACCAGCGATTGGCGGACGCACTCGCGCGCGACGGCGCGATGTTTGGGCGAGCCGAAAGTCTGGTGCAGGCTGCGGTCGGCCAGAAGCTGCCGGTTCGGGTCCATCAGTCCCGCCGCGAATTTCACGCGCAAAATGCGCGTCACGGCGTCGTCAATGCGCGACATCGGCACGCGGCCTTCCCGCGCGAGCTCGGTGAGAAGTTGGATGAACTCGCGGTAGTTGTCCGGCACCATCACCATGTCCATGCCGGCGTTGATGGTGGTTTCGATTTGTTGCTTGTAATTGCCGGGCAATGCCTTTTGCGCGGCGTAGTCGGAAATCAGGAAGCCTTGGAAGCCCATCTCCTCTTTCAGGATTTCGGTCATAAGGACGCGGCTGGCCGAGCATTTGACCCCGTTCCAACTGCTATAGGAAGGCATGATGGTGGCGACGCCTGCGGCGACCGTGGTGACGTAGCCAGGCAGGTGAATGCGGCGGAAGTCGGCGTCGCCCAACCGCGTGTCGCCTTGGTCGAGCGGAAAGTGGGCGGAGCCGCGGCCTTGGGCGAGCCCCGTGCCGAAGACCGTGCCGCCGTCGCCCGCGAAATGCTTGGTGCAGGCGACCACGCTCAAGGGATCCGAAAGGCGGGCGCCCTGAAGCCCCTTGACCGCCGCCGCGCCGAGCAGTCTTACCACCTCAGGCGATTCGCTGAAGCCTTCGTACGCGCGCCCCCAGCGCACGTCCTGTGGGACGGTAACGCAGGGCCCGAACGCCCAGTTGATGCCCGTGGCGCGGATTTCTTCCGCCGTCACGCGCGCCGCCTTTTCCACGAGCTCCGCGCTTCGCGTCGCGCCCAGGCCCACGTTTTGCGGGAACATCGTCGCCCCGACGACGTTGTTGTGCCCATGCACGGCGTCAATCCCGTAGAGCAGCGGAATACGCCGCCGCGCCTGGAGCGCCCGCGATTGGTAGCGGTCATAAAGGTCGGTCCAGGATTTCAAATCGTTTCCCGACTTGGGGTCGGAATCGCCACCGCTCAAAAGCGACCCCAGATGGTAGGTCTCGATGTCGTCGAGGCTCTTCAAGAACATCTGGTCGGGCTGGGTCATTTGCCCGATTTTTTCTTCGAGCGACAAGGTGGGCAGCAGCTTGCGGACCTGCGGATCAAACGACGAAAGGCGCTGGGCTTCCGGCACCCGCGGCATGGCGCTGAAACGCTCGCGCGAAGCGAGCAGAGAGCCGACTGCGCTGAGCGAGCCCTCAAGAAATTGACGGCGAGTGGTGGACATGAGAACGTTTTACCTTCCCTGTAGCGCGGGCCTCTGGCCCGCATGCGGGCGGGACGCCCGCGCTACGCGAACGAAGCGCCGACCGCGCCTGCGGGACCGGCGCTTCACCAGCCTGCCGCGACTCCCTCGGACGCCGGCCGGAATAGCATCGGCGCGAAGACCGACAAATTCCGCCGCCAGACCATCCAGGTGTGCATGCCGGGGGTCTCGACGTCGGTGTGGTGAACGGCCTTGGTGTCGAGCCAGGCGCGGAACTTGCGGTTCGCCTGGATCAGGGTATCGTCTTTGCCACAAGCGATCCAGAGCAGCCGCAATTGCGATTTGGCGTTCGAGTCGAGCTTCGGGAACTGGGCGCCGAAGTCCTCGCCAAGCCCGCCCGCGCTGAACGAGCCCACCCAGGCGAACCGGTCGAGATTGTTCAAACCCGTGTAGAGCGACTCGGCGCCGCCCATCGAGAGGCCGGCGATGGCGCGCTTCTCGCGGTCGCCGGAAACATGGTACGCCGCCTCGACCGCGGGGATGACCTCCTCGAGAAGCGCCTGGCGGAAACGGTCCATGTTGCGCTCGCGGAGCTTGGCGTCGCGGAAGACCGAGCCGAACTGCGGCGTGCGCTGGACGAACTCCGGCGCGCCGTAGCCGAGCGGCATCACCACCAGCATCGGCATGGCCTTCCCCTCGGCGATGAGGTTGTCGAGGATGACGTTCGCGCGGCCCACCGCGGTCCAGCCGCTCGCGTCGTCGCTATAGCCGTGCAAAAGGTAGAGCACCGGGTAGGGCACTTTTTGGTCGTAGCCGGGCGGCGTGTAGACGTAAAAGTCGCGGTCGTCGCCTACCACCTTCGAGTGATAGAAATGGTGGTGCACGACTCCGTGCGGCACATCGTTTTCCTCCCAGGGTAGCGACGACGGGCCGGGCACGTGGACTTCGCTTGAGGCGAAAAGCAGGTTTGGCTTCCTCAGCGCATTCATGGGGTCCAGCAGTCCCACGCCGTCGGCAATAAAAGAGTATCCGTAGAAGTCTGGCTCGAGCGGTTCGGTGGTGACGCTCCAGACGCCCTGGGCGTCTCTTGCCATCGGGACTGGGTCGCGCATCCCTTCGATCGCCACCTTCACTTCTTTCGCATTCGGGTCGCGGAAACGGAACGTAACCCCGCGGTCCGCGCCGACCTCGGGCGAGATGACGGCCGGAGGCGGCTGTTGCGCATGAAGCGCGGGCGCCAGGTGCCAAGCGTTGGGTGCAAGGAGAAGAAGAAGGAAGGTTAAAGGGTAAAGGATGAAGGGTAAAAGATGAAGGATGCCCCTTTTCCCCTGTGACCTTTGACTTTTGACCTTCGACCTTTGACTTTTGATTTTTGACTTTCGGTTCCCCATCGCCAGCCTCCTTTGGGCGGGCCAGTATAACCCACAAATCCGATTTCAATCTGGCGGCATAAAGCTACCCTATTATTCGATCCCCCCGCGCGGCGGCGACTTTACCACTCCACTTTTCATCTGGTGGCGCAACTGGTGCATTACACATTCTTGTTGGTATCCGACATCACAGAAGATTACGAATGCGCCGGTGGATGTAGGCCGTCAGGGAGTGTAAGTGGCTCTGGCCGAACCGGTTGTTCTGCCGCGGCATTGGTAAAGTTTAGCTCGGGTGGGGACGCTGACGACGAGGTAAGGGAGCGGTATGTTCGACACCTGGTGGCATCTATACGTAAAGTTAACTTGACTTAATGACAAGTACGCTTTACTATGGAGCCGTGCCTAACACACGACCTTGTACTTGGGGCTCCCGACTGACCCGTCCAGTGTTCCTCTGCGCACTGGGCGCTGTGCTGACGGAGATTGCGGTGCAGTCGCTGGTGAAGACGCAGCCGCGGCTGGCCTCTCCATGGCTGATGCTTCTGCCTGTCATACCGGCAGTGTTATTTGTAGTGGCGATCTTCCGTGCCGTCGAGAAAATGGACGAGTTGCAAAAACGCATCTGCCTTGAATCGGTATTCGTCGCTTTTATGCTCACGCTGGTCCTGGCATTCGTCATCGCCGGCCTCGACCGGGCGGGAATTTACCACGCTAAATCTGACGCTCTGGGAACTCCCATGATGTTTTTCTGGGCCTGCGCTTACATCGTTTCCGCATGGAGGTACCGATGAACGGTCAAATTAAAGATCAGCAATGCCACGTTATCGGACTCGCGCTTTCCTGGATAGGCTACATCGCTGGCTTGGGGTACTTCAGTTATCGGCGCCAATGGGTTCCTGCCCTGGTCTGGATGGCGGGCGTGGCAAGCCTACGTTGGGCGCTTTTTCATTTCTTCCCCCACATTTCCCGCCTTCTGGGTTATGGACGGATCGTGGACAAGTTTGCTCACGTTCCCCCGCCGCATGCCAGGCATCGCGCCGTACCCGTCGTCGTGAATTTTTACAGCTTCTTCAGTTGCCCGTTCTGTCCCATCGTTCTCGCACGGCTGGAGGCTTTGCAAGAGCAGATGGGCTTTACCTTGAAAACGCATGATGTAACTCTCAGACCGCAGACGCTTGTGACGAAAGGGATCAGGTCGGTCCCAGTGGTGGAAGTGGGCGACCATCGCTTGGTGGGTAATTCCACGACTGAGCAACTGGCTAGCCTGATCGCATTTGGCCAAGCATCGGAACGGTTACAACCGGCCTGTGCCGACGCATGAAGAATCGTCTCCGGGTGCTCCGCGCCGAGCGTAACTGGTCTCAGGCGGACCTCGCCGCCCACCTCGGAGTGTCGCGACAAACCGTTAACTCGATTGAGATCGGAAAGTACGATCCCAGCCTACCGCTCGCCTTCAACATTTCCCGACTGTTCGAAGAGCCCATCGAAGCAATCTTCCACCCCGAGCCGGAACCGCTTGGCAAGGATTCTTGAACGCACTTTCCGCTCGAAGAAAGTGAATCTTTGACTCGAGCGAGCGGAATCCGGCAGGTGGCCTCGATAACCGTGGGTCGCCTTCGCTCCAAAATCGTCTGCGACGGAGCCGGGGCCTTCGCCATCTGCGGCCGGTGTCATTCGCAGAAAATTCGGACTTTCTTCCCGTCGTGCGCCTCGATGTCCATGTTGAGGTCGCGGAGCGCCTGGACAAGTTCCTCGCCTTTGAGGTTCGAGAGCATCGAAAGGTCTATGCCCTTTTCCGCAAGCTTCTGATTCACGCGCGGGGGAAGGACCGCAACCAGGCCCAGTGCCTACGGACGGCGCGCCGACCTCGGGCGAAATGATGACCGGAGGCGGCTGTTGCGCCTGCAGTGCGGGTGCCCGGTATCGGCGACCAGGAGTAGAAGAAGGAAGGATAAGGGGGAAAGGGTGAAGGATAAAGGGTAAAGCGTAAAGAATGGACTGTGATTGATGACCCTTCCTATTTTTGATTTTTGACTTTTGATTTTCGGTTCCCCATGCAGCCCTCCTTCGGGTCGGTCAGTATAACCCACATTTTGGTCTTCGGGCTTATCAGCATGCAGTCGGCGCGCATCCAGTACGTAGTGCAGACCTGCTTTCCAAGGTCTGCGGCTTTTCAAGGAGGATCACGGGGAGAGGCCGCGGACCTCCAGAGAGGTCCGCGCTACGCTTGCTCCTTGGCCCACCTTCTCGCCCCACACTCGCGCGCGGTTCATCACTTCGCCCCTCCAAGAAACCGTGGCGTGGTATAGTCCGCGGCTGACCATTCGCACACACTCAGCGGTTCGTGGAGGTCCCGCTTGCCCGAATTCAAGCCCTACGTTCCGGCCGATTCAAAAGAGCCGGAGTTCACACTGAAGGCCGTGCTGGTCGGTATTTTGCTCGCGGCAGTCTTCGGCGCAGCGAACGCCTACCTGGGGATGAAGGCCGGGCAGACGGTGGCGGCGACCATCCCGGCGGCGGTGATCGCCATCGCGCTTTTCCGCCTGCCGTTTTTCCGCGGCGGCGTGCTCGAGCAGAACCTCACGCGCACGGCGGCGTCGGTGGGTGAGGCGCTGGTGGCCGGCGCCATTTTTACTATCCCCGCATTTATGATGGTCAATATCCGAGGCCAGCGCCTGTGGACCGACCTGCGCACTCATTTCTGGGTGGGGACCCTGATTCTTCTGGCCGGCGGTCTGCTCGGCGTGTTTTTCATCATCATTCTTCGCCGGCCGCTTTGCGTCGAGGCTAAAGACCTGCCATTCCCGGAGAGCACCGCCAGCGCCGAAATCGTCAAGGCCGGCCAAGCGGGCGCTGCGGACGCGCCGCGCTACGTTTTCGGCGCCATGGGCCTGGGCGCCCTGCTGCAACTGCTCAAGGACGAAAAGGGTTTTCAGCTTTTCAAAGAGGAAGTCACGCTGCCGTTCCTGCGTTTTCCGAAATCACTGATCGGCTACTCGAACCAGCAGCAGCCGCTCGGGAACGTTGCCTACACGGGCGGCATCGCCTACACCACACCCGCGGCCTCTCCGGCGCTTATCGGGATTGGCTACATCATCGGGCCGAGGCTATCCGCCATCAACTTTTCCGGCGGAGTGCTTGCTTGGCTGGTGCTGATCCCGCTCATCCTTTTTATTGACCCGGACTTGCCCGCTCGCCTCGGCGGCGCTTCCGCAACCCCTGAGGTGGTGAGCTACGCGGTCTGGTACAGCGTGGTCCGGCCCATCGCCGTCGGCGCGATGCTGGTCGGGACGATTTATACGCTCTACGACATGCGCGCCTCGATTACTCGCTCCATTCGCGGAGCCTTCGAGTCGGCCGGCGAAGTCGAAGACCCTGAGCGGAGCCGAAGGGAAGGACGCGCCGCCCATCAAGCTCTGAGTCGGCTGGACGTGGACATCTCCATTCGCTTGGTCATTGTCGCCACGATGGCGCTGGTCATTCCCATCACCCTCATTTATTACCACTTTGCAGGAAGCTGGTTTGCCGCCATCCTGGCCGGCCTGGTGATGACCGTCACGGGGTTCTTCCTGTCCGCGGTGGGCGGGTATCTGGTGGGTCTGGTCGGTTCGTCAAATCAGCCGGTCTCCGGCCTGACGCTTTGCGCGCTGGTGATCGCCGCGCTGGTGATGGTCGGGATTGGGGCGAAAGGCATGGGCGGAGTTGCGGCGG
>QHZN01000400.1 GCA_003225365.1 Acidobacteriota bacterium | reverse complement strand
CGGGGAATCGAGCAACAAGTGTCGGGCCGGTATGTCCTTCAAGGTCCTCGGCAGGTCAGCTTTCAGGTGGGCGCCTATGACCGGAGCCTTCCGCTCGTAATCGATCCGGTCCTGAGCTATTCGACTTATCTGGGCACCGCGAATTACGATCAAGCGAACGCCATCGCCGTGGACTCCTCCGGGAACGTGTACCTGACAGGGTTCACCAGCTCAACCGCCTACCCTACTACTGCCGGGGCGTACAAGACCACCTCCGCGGGCGGTGGCAGCGATGCCTTTGTGACTAAATTGAACTCCAACGGTTCGTCGCTTGTTTACTCTACTTATCTGGGGGGGAATTCGTCGGACCAAGCGTCGAGCATTGCGGTGGATTCGCTGGGGAACGCGTACGTTACCGGGAATACAATTTCTACCAATTTCCCTGTAACGGCCGGAGCTATGAAAGCTTCCTTCGGTGGTAGCGCTGATGCTTTCGTCGCGAAGTTGAGCCCCGATGGCTCCCAGCTACTCTATTCTACCTACCTCGGCGGCAGCGGCCTCGACCAGGCGCTCGGCATTGCCGTCGATCCTACGGGCAACATTTACGTCACGGGAAAAACATTTTCAACGAATTTCCCCACTGTGAATCCACTGCAATCGAGCAATAAGGGCCAGCCGAATGCTTTCGTGACGGAACTGAGCGCCAGCGGCTCGCCGGTTTACTCGACTTACTTGGGTGGGAGCGGGTCCGATCAGGGCGCTAGCATCAGCGTCGATGCTTTAGGGAACGCCTACGTAGTGGGGGCAACCAGCTCTTCTGATTTCCCAACCGTGAATGCTTTACAGAGCCTCTGCATGAGCTGCCCCAGCTTCAATGATGCCTTCGTGGCAGAAATAAGTACCAATGGCGTCGGGCTGGTGTATTCGACCTTCCTTGGCGGTAGTGGCGAAGATCAAGGAATGGCCATCGCGGTCGACGCTCAGAGCAATGCCTACGTGACAGGACATACATTTTCGGTTGACTTCCCCGCGACCGCGGGAGCCTACCAACAGTCCCTGCTTGGCGGGAGCAGTGCATTCGTGACCCAAATCATCGCTAATGGATCTGCGCTGGGCTACTCAACTTATTTGGGGAGCGACGCCTATTCTTTTGGTGAAGCGATCGCCGTGTTAAATGGCAACGCTTATCTCGCGGGATTAACGCACGCCAATGCCTTCCCGGCCGTAAACGCAACCCAATCCGCCAGGGCAGGTTTCCCGGACGCATTCGTCGCGGAAGTCAATTCTACTGGGACGTCGCTTTACTTCTCCACCTATCTAGGGGGCAACGGCCGCGATGAGGCCACCGGGATTGGGCTCGACTCCCTGGGGAACGCCTATGTCGTCGGGTTGACGCGATCCACCAACTTTCCTACGCTGAGTACTTATCAAGCGACCTTTGGCGGAGGGGATGCCGACTCCTTTGTGACGAAGATACATGTTTCGCCGGCTTCCTTGTCGGCCACGTCTCTGAGCTTCGCAACCCAAACGGTCGGAACAACAAGTCCCCAGCAACAAATCACCGTTTCGAACAACGGCAGCTTGACGCTGACAATAACCGGTGTTCCGATTACCGGAGCGAACCCTTCGGACTTCTCGCTAACCACAAACTGTGTCAACAATGTGCTGTCTCAAGGCCAAAGCTGTAACGTCCAGATGACATTCGCCCCCACGGCCAGCGGGACAAGGACCGCGACGCTGAGTGTGGCCGCCGACTCGTCTGGCAGCCCTCCGCAGACCGTGAGCCTCACCGGAAACGGCGTTCAGCCTGTCGTCACTTTGTCGCCGACTTCTCTGAGCTTCGGAAACCAGCAGACCGGCACAAGCAGCAGCCCTCAGGGCGTGACCCTTTCGAACACCGGGAACACCGAGCTGAACAATCTCGTCATCTCGATCACGGGCACGAACGCCGACCAATTCCTGCAAAGCAACAATTGCGGCGGCAGCGTGGCCGCCGGGTCAACTTGCACGATCAATGCGACGTTCAATCCGAACGCCACGGGCTCCATGACCGCCGCGGTGACCTTTCAGGACAATGCCAGTAACAGCCCGCAGACAGTTCCGTTGGCCGGGACGGGATTCTCGTCTCAAGTCAACCTTTCGCCGGTTACTGTACCGTTCAGCAGCCAACAGGTGGGTACGACGAGCGCGTCCCAGACGCTAACGCTCTCGAATCCGACCGGGGCCGCAGTAACGATCAGCAGCATCGCCATCACGGGCGCCAATCCGAGCGATTTCGGGCAAACCAACAACTGCGGTACTAGCATAGCTGTGGGAGCGAATTGCACCATCAACGTGACCTTTACGCCGTCGGTCGCGAGCAGTGAAAGCGCCACACTTCAAGTCTCCGACAGCGCCACCAACAGCCCGCAGACCGCGAGTCTGACGGGAACAGGGTTTACGACCACGGCGGGCCTCACGCCAACCTCCCTCACCTTCGCAAGCCAGCAGGTCGGTAGCACCAGCGCAGCTCAGGCAGTGGCGCTGACGA
>QHZN01000398.1 GCA_003225365.1 Acidobacteriota bacterium | reverse complement strand
AGCTCCCTCCCACGGCGGCGTTTCCCGCCCATTGGGCGCCGAACGCGATGGTGTTCTATGACCAGGAACAATTCCCAAGCCGCTACCGCAGTGGCGTGTTCATTGCCTTCCACGGTTCTTGGAATCGAGCCCCCTATGCGCAAGGCGGCTACAACGTAGTTTTTCAGCCGCTTGCCGGCGACCGCGCATCGGGCTCGTGCGAAATATTCGCGGACGGCTTCGCGGGGGCCGTGAAGTCTCCCGACAAAGCCGAACATCGTCCGAGCGGCCTCGCCGTCGGTCCGGACGGATCACTCTACGTTTCGGACGATGTGCGCGGACGGATTTACCGAATTGTCTATCGGGGCGGCTCCGAAGGCGGCGCCGCGAAGTTCACTCC
>QHZN01000399.1 GCA_003225365.1 Acidobacteriota bacterium | reverse complement strand
TCGGCAGGTCGAACCCCGAGCCCTCTTTTTTCACGTCCGCCGGAGCCAAGTTGACGGTGATGTTCTGAAATGGAAACTCCAGACCGCAGTTCTTGATCGCGGACTTGATGCGCTCCCGGCTCTCGCGCACCGCGGCGTCGGGAAGACCGACGGTCATGAAGTTCCCAAGCCCGGCCGAAACGTCCACTTCCACCTCGACCAAGTAGGCGTCAATCCCGTAAACCGCGCCACTGAAGGCTTTGAAAAGCATTTCCAGGCCTTCCCCCAGTATCGGCGTGCTGCTCCGCCGAAGGCGAAAGCTTCGGCGAGTATATCAGAGGCAAGCTATATGGACATTAAGTTGGAATGGTTCTAGACTCGGCCTAGAGGCAATTTTCGATGGGCCTGACTTACGTCCGAGCGACCATTGCAAATCCTCGACGGCCGAAGCAGACTGCGCGGGTGAGGCTGCTGATTGACTCTGGGGCCATGTATTCCGTTGTCCCAGCCTCTTTGCTCCGCCGCCTGGGCATCAAACCCGGAAGGACAATGAGTTTCATCCTCGCTGACGGCACTGAAATCCAACGCTCCCTCGGCGAGGCCCTGTTCCGCATAAATGGCGAGAAGGGCACCTCTCCGGTTATCTTCGGTGAAGACGGTGATAGCATTCTCCTCGGCAGTGTCTCGTTGGAAGTGTTGGGATTCATGCTCGACCCGTTTAAGCGCGAACTTCGCCCGCTGCCGATGATGCTTGCCCCTCACCTTCCCGTGCGATAACCAAGGCTTTATTCCGCGCTCCGGTACGTATGACTTGACAAGCATAGGTAATTGGCCGTGACAACTACCTCGCCCAGGTAGGCGTCAATCCCGTAAACCGCGCCACCGAAGGCTTTGAAGAGCATGCCGATCGCAACAACCGTTCGGCACGGATTATGGCAGAAGGAATTTCCTTGGACGGCAAATGACGGTAACAGGTCAGTTTGGATCAACAGGCCAGGCGGGTCGTGAATACAAGCCGACAATGCAGGACCTATCCGATTGGGCGTGGCAACTCCAGCCGCTTCAGAAAGTCAATACATTTGGCGACCCGGCACATTGCGCACGCGGTCATTCTATCCTTCTTCTTTGGAAGCTGCGATCGCCTTGAGCATCGCCCGATGTGCCACCTTCAGTTCTTCAATGGCGAATATTAGGCCACCAGAATGATGCCGCAAAGCTTGTGATAAACTCGACCGCGGCATTTCTGGCCTTCGATCTCCGGAGGGTTCAATGCGATTGCTCCGCGTATCTGGTCCTCGGTTGTTTGCCGTCGCCGTGCTCGCCGCATTTTGCGTAGTGAGTTCAATGGCGCCGGCTCAAAATCATTCCAATCCTGGTAGAGAAACCAAGAGCCAAGCTTGCTCGAACGATGACAGCGGCTTGCAGTTGCCCGCCGGTTTTTGCGCGACAGTATTTGCTGACGACGTTGGTCACGCTCGCCACATGGTGGTGGGACCGAGCGGAGTGGTCTACGTAAACACCTGGTCGGGCGAGTACTACGGCAATGCGGCGCCCCATGCAGGCGGGTTTCTGGTGGCTCTGCAGGACAAAACAGGTGCGGGGAAAGCCGACGTGATTGAGCGTTTCGGTGAAACCGTTCAGAGTGGCGGAGCCGGCGGCACGGGCATCGGCATGTATAAGGGTTCGATTTATGCGGAGAGCAACGATCGAATCGTGCGATATTCACTGACGGCTGGCTCGATCGCGCCGCTGGATTCTCCCGACACAATCGTTTCCGGATTGCCTCTGGGGGGCGATCACCCAATGCATCCGTTTATCATCAACGCCGAAGGATCCATGTACGTCGACGTCGCCACCGCAACCAATTCTTGCCAGCTTCAAAATCGGACACCCAAGTCGCCCGGCGCGGACCCTTGCACCGAACTTGTGACCCGTGGCGGCATCTGGCGTTATGACGCGAACAAGACGAACCAAACATTTTCACCGGCCGGGCGCTTCGCGACG
>QHZN01000048.1 GCA_003225365.1 Acidobacteriota bacterium | reverse complement strand
GTCTCGACGACGGTCCCGGTGGTTGGCTATCTGGACAACCTTGTGGCCACAGGACTCTACGGAAAGAATCCAGCGGAGGCAGCAGAGCGACTTGTCGCGAGTAGTATTCAGGGACTCCTTCGGGATGGTACACTGCGCAAACCCCAAAGGAGGCGCCCAGGCTAGCGTGGATCTGAGACCCACAGGCATAAGTGCGATCAACTGCTGTTTGTGAAGGCAGCTTACGAATTGCGACCCAGAGGACGGAACGGAGGTCGGAAGGAGGATGGCTCCATGATCAAAAGCACAAACCGCCAGGTCTTCTCGGAGACTCTGCGCATCGCGCTACTGGCTGACGAAATTGCGTCTTCCCTGCGGCAAATATCGAGACGCCGGCGATTAGTAGAACGGGACCGTCGTGTTATCAGCATGGCGGACAAGCTTCTCAGGGAGATGCTGCAGGGCAGAGATGCAACAAAGAACAGGAAGGTGGAAGAGTCATTGGAGGCCTCTCTTGCGTACGGTCAGGCGATCCAAGCGGTCCAACTGAAACGCGCCAGGTTCGCGTCATTTGAGTCGTTCCAGAAGCTTATTGAATCCCTAACCGGCCAGCTGAAAGAAATTGGGGCGGAGCGCAGATTCGATGTGGAGGACGTGCACGAGTTCTTCGCCGCTATCCGTGAACTAGCGATGGCGGGGGAAAACCGAAGCTTCGAATCCGTGAGTGTCACGGGAGTGGAATAGCCGATCCGTGCCAGAGCCGGCAATCTCGGCTGAACAATACTCGAACCTAGTCCGCGAACGGGTCGCGGCGCTGCGACGTCTCCTTCTGGACCTCACCAGGAAAGCGCCGCAATCGGCCCCCCACCGGTTCTTTTCAGCGGTTCGGATCCTGATCGATGCGGTCGAAAGGGTGTTTTCCAGTCGTTGTAAAGCAATCGAAAGCCAACCTGGCTCAAAGGAGGAGCGAGCGACGGAGACCGCTTTCGCCGCCCGTTGGACCATGGAGTTGCTTAACAACGCGCAAGCGCAATTCTTTCCTTTCCTCGAAAAGCTAGACAGCCCACATGTCCCGCTGTGGATGCTCCCCGCGATGCAGCGCATCGCGAGTCAGTTCGAGCCCAACGTGGAACTTTACCTATTCCCAACATCCGAGCATAACTCACTTCGCCGACTTCCGCTTGGGCATCTATAAAGAGCTTCTGCCCATCGACATCTCGCAGAGCGACGCCGCCCGAAAAGTTGTGGAAGAGATTTGCCAGATGCGGGTCCCCATGGGCGCACCTGAATCTAAGATTGAAGGCGCTCAACAGCCCGGTGTCGAGCCACGAGTGGAAGAGATTCTGCAGCGAGATGTAATTGAGCAACAGGTATTCGCTTTATGCGGCCAAATAATTCGAAACTGGGTTCATGAACTCATTTCGGACCTATTCGCGGTGAGAATGGGAGGACCGGCGTACTTTTACTCCTTCGCAACCTTCGCAGCAAATCTTCGATTGGACGCAAGGGCGGGCGCAAGCCATCCGTCCCCTTCGATGCGTATTGACCTCATGTTGAAAGAGTTGAGTGACCTGCACTATTCCTCGGAGTACAGTCCATTGCAAGTCCGATCGTCACTCGAGTCGTGGCGGCGATGGCTCGAAACCCAGCCCCTAGAGCCAGAAGAACCGCCCACGCGTGTGGCGTACTGGGCGATCAAGGAGAACGAATCGAAACTGGTTGAGGCAGTTCGCAAGCACACCTCGGCTTTCTCGTACGGGACCAGAGCGTATACGGAAAAAGTGAAGTACGTAGTGAACGACCTGGAAGCCGGCATCCCCCCAATCGACCGGGCAGGGGACGGGGAGGCCGCATTTGACGCCTGCGACCTCGTCGACATACTGAACGGGGCCTGGACGACCTATATGTTTTCGCCGGAAAAGCTGGAGAGTTTGATTGAGTGTCCGCCGCCGGAGAGAAAACTCCGGGGTGTGAGCGTCCTCAACGAACTTGTCCAGAAGGCAATCGAAGCCAGCGAAATCCTGCGCCAATGCCACAAGCGGTCGAAGGGGGGAGTATGAGTGTTCTCACGCGAGCCGCAATTCGGGATCGGATATTTAAAACCAAGGACCTGAAGATTAAGCCTCTTCTCGACCCCGAGAGTCAAATCGAATACGGCGCGGTAAATCTTACGCTGGGAACGCAATTCATACTGGCCAAAAAGTCGGAGTATCCTTTGATTGACCCTCGTCTTCTTGACACAAATGAAATTCTGAAGTTTCAAGAAAAGTTTACGCTTGCCTTCGGACAGGCGGTTGCTTTGCACCCTCACCAGTTTGCCCTTGGCGCCACCTTCGAATTCCTGAAGCTTCCACCAAACCTGTGTGCCTTTGTGCTGACGCGCTCGAGTTTCGGAAGAGCAGGTCTTCAGATAGCCACCGCCACCTACGTACATCCCTCTTGGCGGGGCTGTCTCACGCTTGAGCTTCAGAATCTGGGAGAAGTCCCTATCAAGTTGTATTGTGGCAGCCCGATCTGCCAGCTTGTTCTCGTGGAAGCACAGCCTGCGCTGGAAGAAAAGCCTGTTAAGTCTATTCCAGTGGGGCCGGTTTTCACCGACCTCAGGAATCAGTCTTATTGGGAACAGTACTTGGATAAGTTCACCTGTCCCGGACCACCTGAGGCCTGAGAAGCCGTGCGTTGACCGGACCGGGCGGCGCGCGCGGCTCCGCGATTTTCCTCCATTACGTTTACCGGGGGTAGTTTGGTATGGCAGCGGAACTTAAGGACAAGGTGGCTGTCGTTACGGGCGGCACGCGGGGCATCGGATGGAGTATTGCCCGGGCGCTGGTTCGCGAGGGTGCGAGCGTCTTTGTTTGCGGGCGCGACGCTCGGCGCGTCGAGGCGGCGGTCGAAGAGCTTCGGAACAATGGCGGGCGCGCGGACGGCCTCGCCGCCGACGTCCGCCTGGATGCGGCGGCGCGGGGGCGGATACATCTTCAACATTTCCAGCCTCGCCGCCATCAACCCCATGCCGGGCGGCGCGGCCTATAACGCTTCCAAGTTCGGATTGAATGGCTTCACCGAAGCGATGATGCAGGACGTGCGCTACGACGGCATCCGCGTCAGCACCATCATGCCCGGGAGCGTGGACACGGACTTCGCCGCTCAGCCGGGCTCGAAGAAGCGTGAGACGTGGAAGCTCACCGGCGACGACATCGCCAGGGCCATCGTGGATCTTTACAAATACCCCAAGTCCTCGCTCGCGAGCCGCATCGAGCTGCGCCCGTCGCAACCCCCGAAGAAAAAATGAAGAGCGGCGGCTCACGCGAGACGCGTTTTGGCCAGCAAGACGCTAAGCCCCGCGTGTTTTTGAAAGCCGGTGAAATCCCGGTCGCGGGTAATCAGCGGGACTTGGTGGTCGAGGCACGACTGGGCGATGAGGGTGTCAGCGATCTTTGGCCGCAACTGACGTGCCATCAGAAGGGCGCGGAGTTTCCCTGCCCGTTCCCAGTATCCGGGTGTGAGTTCCAAGAGAGGGATCCGGAGGATAGACTGCTCGACCAACGGGGGCAGCGAGCGATCGCTCAAGAGCTCTGTCACCGACACGGGTGCAAGGACGAGCCGGCGATCCCGCAAGGCGCGCGCAAGCTCCTCGACATCGCTCCCAGATTCGCCGGCCAGAAGCGCGACCATCGAGCTAGTGTCCGAACAGATCACTCGTCGCCTCGCATCTCCTGCCAGGTGAGGCCAAACTTGACCTTCCCGCGCATCTTAAGCAAGCGCTCATACGCCTCCTGCGCAGCAAGCAGCTCCAGGCCTTTCCTGACGGTGGGCGTGATCCCGCTCTTGCTCACTCGGCGGGCCTTTGCCAGAAGTTTTTCGGGGATCAGGATGGTCAGCTTGCGCATGCGCTCCTTAGCCATGTGCGGAGCATACCGTATTAGATGCCGTATGTCAATACGGCATTTTAGACAATCGAACGGGCCACGGATCGAGTCGGAGCGCCTCCTATGTTACGATGGGGGCCGCTAACTTCCTGACCGAGAGCAAAACGCTCGGCAACAATGAAAGAGCAGCGAGTCCTCTTTCGAGGGAGGCGGGTTTGAAAAGGGGCAAGGGCATCCTCTGGCTTCCCGTGGCTGTGCTGGTGTTGTTCGTTCCGGGCCGCTGGCGGGCGGGGTTGGCTGGCCGCTCCGCGGGGCCGGCGGGAACACTGCGGATCTATTTCATCGACGTCGAAGGCGGCCAGGCGACGATGCTCGTGACGCCCCGGGGCGGCTCGCTTCTGGTGGATACAGGCTGGCCGGATGCGAACGGCCGCGACGCAGGCCGCATTGTCCGCGCGGCCAAAGAGGCGGGGATCAAGAGAATAGATTTCGTCCTCGTCACGCACTTCCACACGGACCACGTGGGCGGCGCGGCCGAGCTCGCGGCGCGCACTCCCGTGGGGACGTTTGTGGACCATGGAGAAGACGTGGAGACGGGGAAAGATGCGGAGGCGCTTGAGGCGGATTATCGGAAGGCCCTCGAGAAATCGAAGCGATTGATCGCGAGGCCCGGCGATTCCATTCCCTTGGAGGGCGCGGAGGTTACCGTAGTGACGGCCGACGGCGGGCGCGTATCTTCGCCGCTCCCGGACGGGGGCCAGGCGAACCCCTACTGCGCCCAATCCCAGCCCCAGGAGACCGACACAGGCGAGAACGCGCGGTCAGTAGGAATTCTCGTGACGTTTGGCAAGTTCCGATTCCTCGACCTCGGCGACCTGACGTGGAACAAGGAATTGGAACTGATGTGTCCCACGAACCCGATCGGGGCCGTGGACGTTTTTCTGGTCAGCCATCATGGAATGAACATCTCGAATTCGCCGGCGTTGGTCTGGGCGCTCCATCCGCGGGTGGCCATTTTGAATAACGGTGAAACCAAAGGCGGGACGCCCGAGGCCTGGCAAATTGTTGAAAGATCGCCGGGGTTGCTCGACCTGTGGCAGCTTCACTTCTCGCGGGCGGGCGGCCGAGAGCACAACGTCGCCCAGCGCATGATTGCCAACCTTCATGGCCGCGACCAGGGCCACGAACTGCGGCTTGCCGCGCGGGCCGACGGCTCTTTCACAGTCGCCAACGCGCGCAACGGTTTCTTGAAGACCTACTCCAAGGACTAGACTCCCATTGCCTCTGACATAAACCCCTCTGCTTCCTTGAGGCTCGTGGTAGAATGCCGCGCGCAAGAAATCTGAGGTGACCATCTGCCGCGAAGCCCATCCGCTACGATAAAACTCAGCCTCGCGATCGCGATTTTATTCTCGGCGTGGCTGCTCGCCGGAGGTCAGCAGACGACCGCGCCGGTGGAACTCTTTGCGCCAGCCGTCAACCGCCCCGTTGAAATCAACAAAAATGGAGAATCGGTGTTGCCGAACGGGCGCCTAATTACGCCCCTGGGCCGCCAAGTGAAAGTGGCGCCGCACCCTTACGGACTTGCGCTCAGCCCCGACGGGAAGACGCTGGTGACGGTCAATAGCGGCACCAACCCTTTCTCCATCTCCGTCATTACGGACCTTGCGAGCGATCATCCCCAGGTCAAGCAGATTCCAGAGCACCCGAAATCCGCCGACGCCGACCCGAAGAGCGTGTTTATGGGTGTGGCGATCGCCCAAGACAACCGGACTGCCTACGTTTCCGAGGGCGATAACGGGGTCGTTGGGGTGTTTGACCTCGCGACTGGCAAACGAGCGGGCGCGATCAGCCTGGACGCCAATTTTCAAGGCCAAGCTTACAAGGACTCTTTGCCCGGCGAACTGAAACTTTCTCCCGACGGCAAGTGGCTCTACGTTCTCGACCTCGCCCATTTCCGCCTGGTCGTCATCGAGACGACGGCCCGGCAGATCGTCGCGAGCCTTCCCGTCGGCCGCCTGCCGTTCGCGCTGGCTTTAGCGCCCAACGGCGCGCGGGCCTACGTCGGGAACATCGGTATGTTTCAGTATTCGATCCTCCCCAGCTACGACCCGAATCATCGGCGCGAGACGGGGCTCGATTTCCCACCCTTCGGGTTTCCGTCGCCTGAATCCGAGAAAGGGACGACCGTCGGTGATAAGAAGGTTCCTGGCCTGGGCGACCCGAACGTCATCGAATCGAATTCTCTGTGGGCCATTGATCTGGCCAACCCGGCAGCGCCGAGCGTGCTAGCCAAGGTTAGGACAGGCCTGCCCGTGGGCCCAGAATCCGTGGGCGGTTCAAGCCCTGGGGGAATCGTGGCCGGCCTCCACAAGGTGTTTGTGTCCAACTCCGGCCAGGACAGCATCGCCTTCATCAACGCCATTTCGGGGGAAATTGAGCGGACGGTTTTGCTCGAGCCCGCACCAGGGCTTAAGGGGCTGCGCGGGGTATTGCCGTTCGGCCTCGCCCTCAGCGCGGATGAAAAGACTCTCTACGTTGCCTGCGCCGGCATCAATGCCGTGGCGGTCGTCGATACAGGTGATGGAGCCGTCCGCGGGTATCTGCCTACGGGCTGGTTTCCCGCGCGACTGGCCGTGAGCGACGACGGCCAAACACTTTACGTCGCCAATGCCAAAGGATTCGGCGCCGGGCCGAACGGTGGAGCCAATTTCCACGGCGACCCCAAAGTTACGTACATCGGCGAGATCACCAAAGGTGTGGTTTCGGTCGTACCGACGCAAGAGGACGGGGGCCTCGGGCACTGGAGCGATCATATGCTGCGGAACAATGGATTTTTGCCTTCTGGAGGAGGTGAGCCAGCGCACCGACCCAAGAATTTCCCTATCCCGCCGCCGGGCATTCCCAGCGCGAAGATCCACCACGTGGTCTTTATCGTGAAAGAAAACCGCACGTTCGATCAAGTCTTTGGAGACCTTGGAGACGTTGACGGAAAGCATGTCGAAGCCGACCCTTCGCTCGCCTTTTTCGGCATGGACGCGTCGGAGAAGAACGAAGACACCGGACAGGAGGTCGAGCACGCGCACGTCACGCCGAACGAGCACGCCCTCGCGCGGCGCTTCGCTTTCAGCGACAACTATTATGTGGACTCGGATGTATCCGTGGACGGCCACCACTGGCTGCAAGGGAATTATCCGAACGAGTTGGTGGAGGCCGGATGGCCGGCGAGCTACGGCGACCAGTTGCACTTCAAGCTTGACGCGGACGCCCCCGGGCGCCTCTTGATCGGCGGCGCCTCGCCCAGCCCTCAGGATTACAACCAGGGCGGGACGATCTGGCATCACCTTGCGCGCCATCACATCTCGTTCCGCAATTATGGAGAAGGATTCGATCTTCCGGGCGGCGACGAGGACGAGGGCTACGAACCCACGGGCACGCTGAAGCTGCTGAACGCCCCCATGCCCGAAGTGCTTTTCGAAAACACCTCTCGCAGTTATCCGATGTTCAACACGCAGATTTCGGACCAGTACCGTGTGGCACAGTTCAAAAACGAATTCAACGCCCGCTTCGTGGTCGGCGGCCAGCCGTTCCCGCAATTTGTCTTCATCTGGCTGCCGAACGACCATACGGACATGCCGCGCCCCTCCGACGGCTACGCGTTCCGCGCCTCGTATGTCGCGGACAACGATCTCGCGCTCGGCAAACTCGCGGAGCTTTTTTCGCACAGCCCGTATTGGAAGGACATGGCGATCTTCGTTACGGAAGACGACGCGCAGGACGGCCTCGACCACGTGGACGCCCACCGCAGCCTCTTGCTCGCCATCAGCCCGTACGCCCGCCGCGGCGTCTCGCACGTCCACACGAGCATGGCGAGCATCCTGAAAACTTTTGATTTAATCCTCGGCATTCCCTATCTGAACCAGTACGACGCCGCGGCCACCGACCTTTCCGATATGTTTACGGTGAAGCCCAATTTCACGCCCTACACGGCGCTCCCTTCCGACAAGCGGATCTTTGACCCGGCGAAGGTGCGGGAGCCCGGTGTCGTGCTCCACGCCCGCCCCATCGAGCCCTTCGATGACCCGGCGACCATCCGCAGACACCACCGTCAGGGCCTCAACGACGACTAGAGAAAAATGGTTTTCGTCAGCACGGTGCGCTGGCTTCGCGCCTTTGCTTGAGATTTTTTCAAGCTTCACGCAAAGGCGCCGAGCCGCAAAGGCCGACGTGGTTCGCTGGCGGCGGCGCAGAGAATGTGATTTACTTAGGGCCGAGGCAAGTCGCCAGGAGGTCGCCGATGCGAACCCGAATTTCTATTCTTCTGTTGGTTCTCACTTCACTTCCTGCCCGCGCCCAGGAACTTCCGGCCGCCAAGGTGGAGTACCAGCCTTTCGCCGCCGATGTAGTTCGCGTGCTCGACGCATTGGATGAAGTTGGAAATCCCCTGCCCTTAGCCGACGCTCGCAGCTTGCGCGAGCTCGCCTCAGGCGCCGGCGACACGGCCCGGTCCGTGACCGAGATGCAGCAAATCCTCGACCGCTATTGCCTGGTGGGCGTGAACATCAATCCCGAAAGCCGAGTGAAAGTAAGGCAGGGGTCGGCGAAGCCCGAGCTCATCGAGCAGGGCTGGCGCGTGTTCCTGGTGAAAGTCGAAAACCAAGCGGGCGTCACGGCTGTTTTGCGCGCTTCCAGCCCCAACGCTGGTGAGCTTGCCGGTTCGAGCGCCGAACAAGTCTCCATGAAATTCCTGGACCTCTGGATGATGGACCGCCAGCCCATGCAGCCGCGGCTTTCCGGACTGGAGCTTGAATACCGAATTCTTGCCCTCTACTCGCGCGACGCCGGCAAGCGCGAAGCCAAGCTCGCTTTCGACGTCGGCCAGGGCACGCAGGACTTGGGCTTCCGCAACGAAGTGGATATTCTGTTCATGGCGCATCCGGCCACTCGCGTGACACTCCACGTCCGAGATGTGGACGGCCGCCCCGCCACGGCCTCCTTCACTATTCGAGATCGGCTCGGCCTCGTCTATCCCTCCCAGGCCAAGCGCCTGGCGCCCGATTTCGCCTTTCAGCCGCAGATTTACCGCAAAGACGGCGAGTCCGTTTTATTGCCGGCGGGCGACTACACCTTCGAAGTCACGCGCGGGCCGGAGTACCGCCCCGAAAGCCGCCGGGTGAAAGTTGGCGCGGAGCCGAAGGCGCTCGACTTCAGCCTGGCGCGGTGGATTGACCCCGCGAAGCTCGGATGGTATTCGGGCGACCATCACATTCACGCCGCCGGCTGCGCGCACTACGAAAAGCCCACCGAGGGCGTCTACCCGAAGGACATGATGCGGCACATCCTGGGCGAGGACTTGAACGTCGGCGAGGTGCTGAGTTGGGGGCCGGGCTGGTATTTCCAGAAGACTTTCTTCGAAGGCAAGCCCAACGCGCTTTCGACCGAAGAAAACGTCATGCGCTACGATGTGGAAGTCTCGGGCTTCCCGTCGAGCCACTCCGGCCATCTCTGCTTGCTGGGTTTGAAAGAGCAGGACTATGAGGGCACGCGGCGCATCGAGGACTGGCCGACCTTTGGGATTCCTATCCTTCGCTGGGCGAAGGCGCAGGGCGCTGTGGTGGGCTACGCGCATTCGGGCTGGGGGCTGGCGCTCAAGGAGGAAAAGCTCCCCACCGATGAAATGCCGCCGTTTGACGGGATCGGCGCGAATGAATACATCGTGAGTGTCGCCGAAGGCCTGCCCGACTTCATTTCCACCATGGACACTCCCTACGCTTGGGAACTGAACATCTGGTACCACACACTCAACGTCGGCTTCCGGACGCGCATCAGCGGCGAGACGGATTTCCCCTGCATTTACGGCGAGCGCGTGGGCATGGGGCGCAGCTACGTCCGCGAGCAGGGCGAACTGAGCTACCCGAACTGGCTCGCCGGCGTGCGCGCGGGGCGGAGCTACGTCTCCGACGGGAAGAGCCACTTGCTCAACTTCAAGGTGAACCAGGTTCAGGTGGGTGAAGCCGGGAGCGAACTGCGCCTGGAGGCGCCCGCTGAGGTGACGGTCACAGCCGATGTCGCGGCGCTCTTGCCACCAACCCCCGACACCAAAATTCACGCGCTGCCTTACACCGAAAAACCCTACTGGGACTTGGAACGCGCGCGAATCGGCCAGACGCGCAACGTGCCGGTGGAACTGGTGGTCAACGGCCAGCCGGTGGCGCGCCGCGAAATCGTCGCCGATGGCGAGACCCGGGCCGTATCGTTCCCCGTGAAAATTGACCGCAGCAGTTGGGTGGCGCTGCGCATCTTGCCGTCCTCACACAGCAATCCCATTTTCGTGCTGGTGGGAGGCAAACCCATCCGAGCCTCCCGCGCCAGCGCCGAGTGGTGCTTGAAAGCCGTGGACCAATGCTGGAGCCAAAAAGCGCCAAAGATCCGCGCCGAGGAGCTGCCCTACGCCCAAAAGAGCTACGACCACGCGCGGGAAGTTTACCGCGCGCTAGTGAGCGAATGCCCGGGAGACTGAACGTTATCATGCAGCGCCGGTGTGTTCGGGGCGGGGAGGACCGGACGACCTAAGGTGGCCCTCTTAGGGAACTCTTTGAGGGAGGGGACACGCGCGGCGCATCCGGGGAGCTAAACACCTCCCCTCGCTGTCTTTCGCTGTTGGGCTCCCTCCTGTTTCTCGAACTCGTCCAGGAGGTCAGCAAGGCGGTAAAATAGCTCCCTTTCCTGTCCTCTCAGACCAAAGGGGTCGAAGCTGCCCGAGAGGGTCAGCGTCCCTGCAGCTTGGGGCAGGCGAACAGTTCTTGAGAAAACTTGTCTAGACGCAGGCGGTGTCCATCCATTGTCTTGAGAGTCGGTTTGTGGCTCACTTCCAACCTGCCGTCGCCTGGTGCTGCGTGTCCCAGCCATGCGGGTCCTCTTCATGAGGTGACCCGAGACTTGCATACCAGAGCGCTGGGCCGCCCTAATCAAGAAGCCCTTGGCCTTGCGGTGCGTTGTGCCGGTGACATTGTAAATCCGCAGACCCGCGTCCAGCTCGGAGGGCGACGCCTTCGCCAGATCCATCTTAGATAAGAGTCCCGAATAGGAATGCTCGATCACTCGTTTGAGCGTCTGTGCCCTGGTTCTTACTTCCACAAGCTGGGCCAGATCGGGCTTGGGCGAGCCATCGTCATCGATGAGCCCCAGGAACCGGAACGCGACGAGGACGTATCTGGCCTTCGTTCCGGACATTAGCGGGAAAACCGAGGCGTTCACCTTCGACGATATTCCGCGAGATGCCAAGTAATCGAGTGCCGTCGTAAAAGTATCGAACGAGACATAGGGCGGAGTTCCGCTCGCCGACACCTGTGCCGATCTCTCTCGTGCCATAACGACCCTAATCGGTATTGGTACCGCAATTCGTGCCGTTGTCAAGTGCCAAACGGTGCCAGTCCGTAAGGAGCCGTGCCAAAGGTAGTCTTGTGCCGACTATTTCTGAAATTACTTTGTGGCACTGATAGGCTCGGTTTACGGGAGCAAAGCGACGGGCTTGTGTCGAGAAGCGCGCGCGAAGGACCCGTTGAAGTCATCAGGGAGGATGAGGTAAAATGAAGGCTTCTACTGAATTCGAAGTCGGAGCGCGTACCCGTCCCCCTATGCCCGCTGATGTCAAAGACCGCCTCATTGTTGCGTTGGACTTTTCTTCCGCGAGCCAGGCCATTGACCTGGTTGGAAAGTTAGACGGCTTAGTTTCGTTCTTTAAAGTGGGAATAGAGCTTCAACTCGCTGAGGGAATGATACCGGTTAATTACCTCATTTCGAAGCGGAAAAAGGTATTCCTGGATCTCAAGTATTTCGACGTGCCTGAGACGGTAGGAAGAGCGGTGCAGCGAGCTGCCTCGATGGGCGTGAGTTTTCTAACGATTCATGGCAATGGGGGGAACATAGCGGCCGCAGTCAGGGGTCGGGGCGACTCCGATTTGAAGCTCCTGTCCGTTACAGTCTTGACGAGCCTCGACGCGGATGATATCAAGGACCTGGGTTTCCAATGCTCAGTTGAAGAGCTGGTTCTGTTCCGCGCGAAGAAGGCAGTGGAAGCGGGCTGCGACGGTGTCATAGCTTCCGGCCGCGAAGCTATAAGTATCCGAAAGGCCTTTCACGATAAGCTTCTGATAGTCACCCCGGGTATTCGCCCAAAGGACTTCCCCAAGCAGGACCAGAAGCGTGCCGTCACACCGTACGAAGCAGTTGCCGGGGGTGCTGATTACCTAGTTGTAGGGCG
>QHZN01000047.1 GCA_003225365.1 Acidobacteriota bacterium | reverse complement strand
GGGGACTTTTTCACGCTGACCAGCATCATGGTGGTGATGCTTGACCTCGACTGGAAATTGGCCCTGCTGACGTTTTCGGTGCTTCCGCTGATTGTGCTCGTCACGCTGGCGTTCCGCCGGGCGGTGCGCGAGTCCTACCGGCGGATCCGGGTGGCCATCGCGCGCATCAACGCCTATCTCCAGGAGCACCTCACCGGCATGACGGTGCTCCAGCTTTTCAACCGCGAGGAGCGAAGCTACGAGGAATTCGAGAAAATCAACCGTTCCCACATGGACGCCTACAAGGACTCGATCCTGGCCTACGGGCTCTTTTACCCCACCGTCGAGCTGATGAGCGCGCTGGCCGTCGCCATCATTCTTTACTTCGGGGGCGGGATGGCGTTCCACGGCGCGGTGACGGTTGGAACGGCGATCGCCTTCATTCAGTACTCGCAGCGCTTCTTCCGCCCCATCCAAGACCTCTCGGACAAGTACAACATTTTGCAGTCGGCCATGGCGAGCGCGGAGCGGATCTTCAAGCTGCTCGACACGCCGGTGACCGTTCACGACCCGGCCCAGCCCCGGGAGCTCGGGGAACCGGCAGGTCGAATCGAGTTCCGCGGCGCCAGCTTTGCCTACGAGGCCGGGCATCGTGTCATCGAGGACGTTTCGTTTACGGTCGAGCCAAGCGAGACCGTGGCCATCGTCGGCCACACGGGCGCGGGCAAGACCACGCTCACCAACCTCCTGCTGCGCTTCTACGACCTGACCGAGGGCCGCATCCTTTTCGAGGGCGCCGATCTCTCCCAGCTCCAACTCCACGATCTGCGGCGCAACTTCGCCATCGTGCTCCAGGACCCGTTCCTGTTTTCGGGCACCATCGCCTCGAACATCCGCCTGGGGAGCCAGGGTATCAGCGATGAGCGGATTCGCGAGGCGGCGCGTCGCGTGAATATCCTGGGATTCATCGAGAGCCTGCCGCGCGGCTTCGACGAGCCCGTCAAAGAACGCGGCGCCACGCTTTCAGTGGGCCAGAAGCAATTGCTTTCCTTTGCGCGCGCACTTGCGCACAACCCTCGCATCCTGATTCTCGACGAGGCCACCTCGAGCGTGGACCCCGAGACCGAGTTCCTGATCCGCGAGGCCTCGAAGCGCTTGATGGAAAACCGCACCTCGCTGGTCATCGCGCACCGGCTCTCGACCGTCCAGAACGCCTCGAAGATCATCGTCCTGCACAAAGGGCGAGTAAGGGAAATCGGAACGCACCATGAGCTGCTCGCGAAGCGCGGCGTTTACTGGAAGCTTTACCAGCTCCAGTACAAGGACCAGGAATTATCCGCTCTCCGAGGCGCGCCGCCCGAAGCGGCTGGGATGGATGCGCCCTCGGCCGTTCCGAAAAGCGGCGGGGCGCTTTCGAGCGCTTGAGCGGCAGCGCTCGCCGCTCAGCCGCCCGCACCATGCCTGCGCCAAAACGGCATCTGCGGTCGCACCCCAAAACGAGATCCGTGATTCCGAGGTGAGACGTGGCATCTTCCCTACCAACTCCCTCCACTCAAAATGCCGCGGATGATTCGCCGCGCTTCAAGTACGCCCCGGCATTGGCCTGCCTGCTCCTGGGGCTGATGGGTTTTCTGGCAGGCGGCACGGCGCTGCGCGAGTCAGCCACGTTCGATGAAGCCGCGCATATTGGCGCGGGCGTGAGTTATTGGCAGAAGCTCGATCTGCGGTTCAACGAAGAACATCCGCCGCTGGCGAAAATGATTGCGGCAATCCCGTTGATTCTCGGCGGCACGCGCGCCGACTATTCCCACATTTCCTGGACCAACAGCACGAAATTTCTGCCGAACGCCTTCCTGGGCGAGTGGGTATTTGGGGAATGGCTGCTGACGCGCTGGAACGAACCCGTCCATACGCTGGCGTGGGCCAGACTCCCCATGCTCGTGCTCACGCTGATTCTCGGCTGGGTTGTCTTCCTGTACGCGCGAAAGATTGGCGGTGATTGGGGCGGGTTGCTCTGCCTCTCCGCCTACGTCAGCACGCCAACATTCATTGTTTTTGGCCCGCTCGTCCTCACTGACTTGGCCGTGACCTTGTTCTGCTTGCTCACCGTGTGGCGATTCGCTGATCTTTGGCAAGAGCCTACCCGCAAGAATGCGGGTCTCTTCGGCATTTGCTTGGCCGGTGCCCTGCTCTCGAAATTCTCTTCCGGGCTGTTGTTTCTTGCCTTCGGAGCCTTTGCGTTGAGCACCCGCTTTCTCGCGCTCCCCGAGACTCCGCTGGGCAAGCCGGAACTCCGCGCCTGGCGCCGCCTGCGCTGGCAGTGGACGCGAAAAGGCGTGTGGCTGGCGGCCATCGTCGTCTATTGCTTTTACTTCGTCTTTTCTTTGAATCAATCCACGGACGCGCTCTACCTCATTGGACACAGCTCCGCTTGGGTGCCGCTGCGCAGGCTGCTCATGCCGCCGTGGCTCTACCTTCGCGGGCTGCTCTTTTTTGCCGTCAGCTCTAACCGCCCGGCTTTCATTCTCGGTCACGGCTACCCTCACGGCGAGTGGTTTTATTTCCCCATCATGCTGGTGTTGAAATCGCCGCTCAGTTTTCTTGGTTTGCTGGCGCTCGCACCGGCCATGGCCCTGGTCGAAAAGCGGGGTTGGCGACGGTTTTCTGCCATTCCCCAAGCAGAGGCATTGCGTTGGCGGGTGCTTTGGGTTTCGCTCGCCGTGTTCGTGGCCGGCTGCATGGCTTCGCGCATGACGATCAGCATCCGGCACTTCACTATTCCAATTGTCATTTTGATCGTCATGCTGGCGCCGCTACCACGGATGATTCAGAGCCTTCATCGCGAGGTCCCTTCCTGGGCTCGCGGAGCCGGGGTGCTTGCGGGGCTCCTGGCCGCCAGTTCCCTTCTCACGGCGGCACGCACCTACCCGAATTATTTTCCATTTCTCAATGCGCTCACCTGGAGTCATCCGGTGTACTGGTGGGCGAGCGATTCCAATGTGGATTTCAACCAGGCACTTCCCGTGGTGAGAAAATTCGCCGACCAACGCGGCTTGAAGGTCCTCGACCTCGATGCCTACGGCTCCAACGACCCTACCGTCACTGTGCCGCAAGCGCGGTTTTGGAACTGTCAATTGCCCACGCCGGACGATGCCAATCAATGGGTCGTGGTCTCTTCCAACATGATTATGGACGGGCACAACTGCACTTGGCTGATGCAGTATCCACACGAAATGCTGGCGGGCGGCAGCATGTGGGCGGTGCGCCTGCCTCCGGCGATTCCTCCCGCCGGCGCTGCGGGGGGTCCTCCGCCGCCTTCGGAGCAGAGGCAACTAATGAGAGCGCCGGAAGACTTCCGTCTGTTCTTCCTTAAGCTCATTCAGCATCCGGAACAGCTTCCACAAGCGTCCGCGGATATGGAAGCCCAGATGAGGAAATATTTTCAAAAGTAAGTTGTCGACGCGCCAGCCGCCTTCCGCCTCCTCTTTTGCAGGCTGATGACATTTATTACAGACACCCGCCAGCCACTTGAATTAGAGGGCGACCGTAGATTCCAATACTTTCATCGCCATTAAATGGTTGACCTGGCTGCTCGGAATCGTCTTTTTCATAATGGTGGCCTTGCCTATTCTGGGCCTGCCGACGCGCAAGTGATAGGTCGAGGGTTGCTCCGATTGTCGCCATCTAGGAAATGCAGTTAATGAACCGCACGATATTTTATAGGCCTGAATAGAATAGTAAAACTGACCAGTGCGAAGCAGAGGTTACGATATAGACTGATAGAGGCAGCATTGATGGACGCCTACAAATTACAGGAGCATGCAGGGCTCGGCTGCTTTTAAGCATGAACGCGACGCGAATCATGATGGTTGCGGGCGAGCGCTCCGGGGACATCTACGGCGGCGAGCTTGTCGCGGCGCTTCGGGCGCGAATTCCCGGCCTCTCGGCGTTTGGGTGCGGCGGCGAGGCGATGCGGGAGGCGGGCGTCGAAACTCTCGAAGACGCCCACCGGCTCTCGATGGCCGGCATCACGGAAGTCGTGACGGGCCTCGCTCGCGCCTGGCGGGCCCTCAGGCGGCTCGCCCGTGAAGCTCGGCGCCGCCGACCCGCGCTCGCCGTGCTGATTGACTTCCCGGACTTCAACCTGCGGCTCGCGAAGCGTTTGCGCGCGACCGGCATTCGCGTAATCTATTTCGTCAGCCCGCAGATTCGGGCGTGGCGGCGCGGGCGAATTCGCCAGCTGCGAGAGCGCGTGGAAAAGGTGCTTTGCATCTTTGACTTCGAGGAGAAGCTCTACCGCGAAGCTGGCGTGCCCGTCGAATACGTCGGCCATCCGCTCCTCGACCGGGTCCGGGCGCGCATGACGCGCGAGGAGTTCTACCAGGCGGTAGGGCTCGACCCAGCGCTGACGACGGTTGCGCTCTTGCCCGGCAGCCGTAGGCGCGAAGTGGCGGTCCACCTTCCCATCATGCTCGACGCGGCAGAGCGACTTCAGAGCCGCCGCCGGGTTCAAGTTGTGACGGCCGTCGCGCCCTCGCTCGGCCCGGAGTGGGTGGATTCCCGCTTTCGCGGGAATGACCTTGCAATGCCCTTGGCGGCGGTGGGGTCGAATGGGCCGGCCTTGGCAGGCGGGGCCAATGCCAGTCGGCTGACGCGCGCCACCTACGACGCGCTCGCGTACTCGGACTTGGCGCTGGTCGCGAGCGGCACCGCGACCGTCGAGGCCGCAATTCTAGGGCGTCCCATGGTCGTCGTCTATCGCGTCTCGCCCCTCACCTGGGCCGCCGGGAAGTTTCTGGTGAAGGTACCGTTCTACAGCATGGTGAACCTGCTGGCTGGGAAGGCCGTGGTAAGGGAGTTGATGCAGGGCGAATTCACCGCCGCGAAGCTCGCGGCGGCGGCGGAGTTCCTGCTCGACCATCCCGAGGCTCGTGAAACGATGATCCGCGAACTTGCAGCGGTCCGGGCGAGGCTCGGCGCAGGCCACGCCATCGAGCGCGCTGCTGACGCGGTGGTGCGGCTCCTCGAGCCTCCACCTGCGAGCGCCCGCACAGCCGTTCGGTAGTGGCTCAGTTTGAAAAATCTGTGGCAAACTAATTGCGTCCGCTTATCAGAAACAGCCTTAGGCTCGCAACTAGTGTTGAGATCATTTTATGCTTGGATTCGGCTCTTCGCATATGCTGCTGTGGCAGCCTTTCTTTGGCGCAGGGCACTCTCAAAAAGTCAAACCGAACAGATGCATCCCGCGAAGAGATTGCTGTGGTTCCTTGGCGCCATCTTCGTGAGCTTGTTTGTCATTTTCCTTAGCTTACTGTTTTTTGGATTCTGGAAGCCAAACTGAGACACTGCCAGCCGCTCCGACCGCTTGAGGCCGGCAATGCGTCGTGCCATGATGCAACGGGAGAGGCGAAGGAGTAATCCAACCCATAGGCGGTAGGTTCCTTCGTTCGACCGAGGCGGGGACTCGCTTTCCAGGCGCGGGACGAGGGGGGTCTCGGTTCCACTGTCCCGACCCGTTCAGGCCAGCCTGCTTGCGGCAGCTACGTCCGGCTGCGCGAGGACCGGAAGAATCGTCATGCGGCACAAATATTTTGAGTGCACGGCCGAGCGCCCGAGGGCCGGCCTCGGCGTTATTCTGTTGAGCCTCGGCTTTCCGCTGCTCTTCGCCGGCCGCGCGCGCGCACAAACCCCGCCAGCGCCATTCACCGTTGAGCGGTACCTCATTGACGCCCAGCTTCTCCCTTCCACGCACACGCTTTCGGCCAAAGTGGTGATTCGCTTCACCCCCCAGTCCGACATCAACTCGCTTAGCTTTGAGCTGAATAGCGCGCTCAAAGTGGACAAGGTTCTAGACGCCTCGGGCAAGTCCTTGGGCTTCCGGCAAGACGGGCAGACGATGGTCGTCAATCTCCTGGACGGTTTGAAGTCGGGAGGCGCCTCGGCCATCACGGTGACCTACTCCGGGTCGCTTGCCTCGGCGGAGGGCAGCCCGGTCGAGAACCTGAAGCTCGCCTACGTCGGCCCCGAGGGCTCCTACCTGCTCTACCCGGGCCGTTGGTTTCCGGTGGCGGGCTTTGCCAGGAACCGTTTTGCCGCGACAATGCGCGTCACCGTGCCGCCGGGTGAGGTCGTCATCGCCTCAGGCAAGCCTTCGGTGCCCGAACGCGAGGCGGGCAAGGTGACCTATTCGTTTGAATACGACAAGCCCTCATTTCCCGGCACGGTGCTAGCCGGGAACTACAAGGTCATGCCGGGGACGGCCGTGGGCGCCGAGATTACGCTCTACCTGAAGCCAGGGAACGAGAAATACGCCGGGCCTTACTCCGAGGCCGCCGGAAGGATTCTCTCGTTCTTCTCCGACAAGTTCGGCCCTCTGCCCGACAGCCATATGGCCATTGTCGAAATCGCCGACGACACCGTCGGCGGCTACTCGGCGCCCGGCGTGCTGGCGCTTGCCTCGCGCGGTTTTGGAAATCCGGTGGATGTCGGCCTGCTGGCCCACGAAATCTCGCACCAATGGTGGCGCTGCCTGGTAAGTCCTGCCACGCGGAACGACGCCTATCTCGACGACGGTCTCGCCACCTACTCGAAGGCGATTTACATCCAGGAGGCGGAGGGCGAAGCGGCGTTCGAGTCCCTGATGCGCGACACATCGGTGGGGGCGCTCACCCACGAAGAAGTCGCGCCGATCAGCCAGGCGGGCCAATTGCACGAATTCACGCCCGAGTACGAGTCCCTCATATTCGACAAAGGCGCCATGGTCTTCCACATGCTCCGCTGGGTTATCGGTGATGACGCCTTCTTCAAAGCCCTCCAGGCGCTCGGGAAGGAGTACGCGTGGAAGGGCGTTACTTCGGACGAGTTCCAGAAGCTCGCCGAAAGCTCGAGCCACCAGGAGCTGACTTACTTCTTCGCGCTCTGGGTGACCTCCACGGGCGTGCCGCAGTTCAAGCGCTCCTGGGCCACCTACCGCACGGCCGACGCGTATCAGGTGGTCGGGAAGATCCAGCAGGACCTTGATATTTTCCGCATGCCGGTGGAAGTCCGCATCTACAGCCGGGGCCGCAAGCCAGTGGACCAGCGTGTGGACATGGTCGGGACGACCGCCGACTTCACCATCAACACCGTGTTCGAACCCGAGCGCGTAGTGGTGGACCCCGCCAGCCGGCTGCTCAAGTACGACGACCAGACACGCATCGATGTGGAAATGACGCGCGGCGACCAGCTCGAGCAGCAGCAGGCCTACTTGGAGGCCATCTCGCAGTACCGGAAGGTGCTCGACCTGAACAAGAACTCCTCCCTCGCCCACTACCGCCTGGGCGAAATCTATTTCAAACTGCGCAATTACAACGCCGCCATCGAAGACATGCGAAGCGCGCTCGATGGCGACCTCCAGCCCAAATGGGTCGAAGTTTGGGCGCACCTGACCATCGGAAAGGTTTTCGACATTACCGGGCAGCGCGACCGCGCGTTGAACGAGTACCAGCGCGCGCTTCAAACCAATAACAACGCCCAAGGCGCGCTCGACGAAGCCAATAAGTACATCCAGCACCCCTACTCTGAACCGCCCGCGGCGGCCGGCAATTCCAAATAGCCGGTCGTTATCCTTGCCCTTCCGCCCCCCGTCGGTCAGTGCCGGTGGGGCCTGGTCTCCCTTCGACTTTGCTCACGGTTCGACTTCGCTCACAGTCCCTGAGCGTAGCCAAAGGGAGGGCGGTGAGCCTGTCGAACGGTAGACCCGCCCCTGCTTGGACCCATCATTGGTCACTTGCCAAGGCGTCAAAGCGCAGCCCCGTGAGCTTTGGCCTGGCAACCCCTCGATGCTGCACCAGAACTTTGAAAACCCCCCCCATGCCTTCGGGGTGGATCAGCCGCTTGAGCTTGAGGCGCGCGTCGAGCTTATCGGTTTCGGATTGCCCCGGGTCGTAGAGATCTCGGAACTCGTTGGCCTCGCCGAGCGCGAGCAGAAACCGCTCCTGCGT
The DNA here is from genome assembly GCA_003225365.1 of Acidobacteriota bacterium. Classification (GTDB taxonomy): domain Bacteria; phylum Acidobacteriota; class Terriglobia; order UBA7540; family UBA7540; genus Gp13-AA74. The sequence goes on along the minus strand of QHZN01000047.1, from coordinate 5,723 downwards.
CGTGAAGCCGGTGAATTCGAGCCCGGTCTCCGCGCCCGCGTCGCCGAGCAGGCTGAAATTGACGTGCGCGGTCAGGTCCTGCTCGCCCGGCGCGACGAAAAAGTTTTCGGTCGCCTGGTGCCGGAAGTAGCTGATCAGCGTCCCGCGCGGCCGGTCGGAGGTTACGAGCCGCTCCCCCCGCTCGCCATAGTCAACAGTAATGACGAAGCCCGCGCGGAGCTTTTCCGCGATGGAGCGAATCCAACGGACGGCCGCCGGAGAGACTTCCACACGCTGGCCCTCTTCGAGCCGGTTGGCGTAACGGGCCACGGCGGCGGCCGTCCAGGCTTCTCGAATCGGCCCTAATTTTTCGCGAAGCTCGCCACCCTCCGATGCCACGTAAATTTCCTTGAGACGGCCCCCCCAACGCGTCACGACGGCGACCGGCAAGGCATCGGCAAGCTCATTTGAAAAAAATGCTCCGCTGACGGGCCCGAGCTCTTCGACCGAACCGACCGCTCGGACTGGCGCCCGAACACCTAAGGAATTGATACTTTCGACCGCGTGCTCCCTTGCGCGTTTGGCAGGCTCGACGACGACGTAATCGAGCGCCGTGAAAAATTCCGGGAGCGCCGTTCTGGCCCAGCTCAAAAAATCGGCTGCAAAGACGCCGCCTCCGGCGCCCATCTCAACCCACGTGAATCGTGCCGGTCGGCCAAGCAGCCGCCACATTTCTTCCGCTTGCCGGCCGACAAGCCTTGCGAAAATCGGGTGTAAGTTGGGGCTGGTGAAATAATCGCCGCGCGCCCCCGTCCGTTCGCGCCCTTCGGCGTAGTAGCCGTGCTCCGGATGATAGAGACAGGTCTCCATGTATTGCTCGAAGCTAATGGGCCCCGAGCGGGCCAACTGCCCGAGGAGGCGTTTCTTCAGCGGCGTCGTTTCGGACGGGCTTTCCGCCTCAAGGCCGAAAGGCCCGCTCGCGGTTGCGAACATTGTCTTGCGCGTTGTTTTGTGAGCTCGCTTAGCGGCCATATTCGCTTCGCCGACGGTCGGTCCGGGCCCTCAGCCCATCAATCGGCGGGTCCGCCGCCAAAAGAAATTCGGGGCCGCCCAACTCGAAGGCCCATGCGCTCCTTCACGGCCGATATGGCCGCCATGCGGCGCCACTCCGCCCGACCGTCTTCCGATTCTAAACGGCTTAGGGGCTGCGTTTTGCAATTTTTGGCAAATTGGCCTGTGACGAACCCTGTTGCGACTCGTCGAGCGGTCGTGCGTTCGAGCAGGGCTCGCCAGGACAACAACAGCTGGCGCCGCTCGGTTCGTCGGCGGAGGCTGCTATAATTGGAGTTCTCCGAACATGTCCGGAATCATCGGTTACATCGGAAACAAACGCGTGGTGCCCGTGCTGCTCGAGGGCCTGAACCGCCTTCAGTATCGCGGCTATGACTCGGCGGGCCTAGCGGTGATTCGTGATTCCAAGCTCGACATCCGCCGCGCGAAAGGGAAGCTCCGAGACCTCGAGGAAGTTATTCGCCTGAACCCGCTTGACGGCTCGTACGGCATCGGCCACACGCGCTGGGCGACACACGGGGCCCCGACCGAAGAAAACGCGCACCCGCACCGAGACTGCCACGGCACCGTGGTGGTGGTCCACAACGGCATTATTGAAAACTACCTCGACCTCAAGAAAGAGCTCACAGACGAAGGGCACCGGTTTTCAACCGAGACGGACACGGAGGTCATCGCGCATTTGATCGAGAAGTACATGAACGGCGGCGGGCGCATGGCGGGCGAAGCGAGGCCGCGCGTGGCGCTCGAAGACGCCGTGCGGCAGGCTGTGGGGCGCCTCACGGGCGCTTTCGCTCTGGCCATCATCTCGACGCTCGACCCGAACAAGATCGTCGCGGTTCGGCAAGGGCCGTCGGCGGTCATCGGGCTTGGCAAGGACGAGTATTTCGTAGCGAGCGACGTGCCCGCCATCCTCTACCACACTCGCGACCTGTTCTTCCTCGCCGACGGCGACCTGGCCGTGCTCACGCCGAACGGCGTCAGGCTCGCCGACTTCAGCGGCCGCCCCGTCACTCGGCGCGTGCAGCACATCACCTGGGATCCCATCCTCGCCGAAAAGGGCGGCTTCCGTCACTTCATGGCGAAGGAGATTTACGAGCAGCCGCGCGCCGTGCGCGACACCATGCTCGGCAGGGTGTCGCTCGAAACCGGCGAGGTGTTCCTCGACGAGATGGAAATCAGCGAGGACGATTTCCGTTCCTTCCGCAACATCCAGATGGTGGCCGCGGGGACCTCGCGGCACGCCGGCCTGGTGGGAAGATTCATGATCGAGCGCCTGGCGCGAGTGCCGGTGGAGGTGGACTACGCCTCGGAGTTCCGCTACCGCGACCCGCTGGTGGGCCCGGAGACCTTGACGATCCTCCTGACGCAGTCGGGCGAGACGGCGGACACCATCGCCGGCCAGCGCGAGGCCCAGGCCAAGGGCTCGAAAACTCTGGTCATTTCCAACGTCCTCGGCAGCATGGTGCCGCGCGAGGCGAAAGGGACCATCTACACGCACGCGGGCCCGGAAATCGCCGTGGCCTCGACGAAAACCTTTTCGGCGGAGCTTGCGGCGCTTTACCTCTTCTCTCTCTATCTCGGCCTCACGCGCGGCTCGCTCCCGCGCGCGGAGGCGAAGCGAGGCGTCCGGGACCTGGCGGCGCTGCCTAAGCAGCTCGAATCCGTGCTCGAAAAAGACGAGGAATTCGAGGACCTGGCGCGGCGCTTTTTCCGCTCTCCCGAATTTCTCTTTCTCGGCCGCGGCGTCCATTTCCCGATCGCCCTCGAGGGCGCGCTGAAAATGAAGAAGATTTCCTACATCCATGCCGAGGGCCACCCGGCGGGCGAAATGAAACACGGGCCGCAAGCGGTCATCTCCGATGGCCTGCCCGTAGTCGTCATCGCCACCTGCGAATGGAACGACGCCGACTCGCGAGTCCGCTACGAACGGACACTCGCCAACATCAAGGAGGTGAAAGCGCGCGGCGCGACGATTGTAGCCCTCGTAAGCGAAGGCGACCGCGAAGCCCGAGAGACCGCCGACCACCTGGTAGTGCTGCCCCCGACCAACGAACTGCTCTCCCCGATCCTGGAAGTCGTGCCGCTGCAATTGCTGGCTTATCATGTGGGCGTGCTGCGTGGCTCGGATGTGGACCAGCCAAGGAATCTCGCGAAATCGGTGACGGTGGAGTGAAGAGCGCGGTCGAGAGTCGAATGTTGAAAGTCAAATGTAAGACCGTCAAGTCCCCTTGCATTCGACTTTCGACTATGAACCGTGAACGGCTTTCATGCGAATCGTTTATTCCGACAAATATGATCTCAACCTGGGCGACCACGTCTTCCCGTCGGTGAAATACAAGCTGACGAAGCAGCGCCTGCTCGCCGACGCAGTCGCGCGCTCGGAGGATTTCGTTCAGCCAGAGCCGGCGACGGATGAGGACGTCGCGCTCGTCCACCATCGCGAGTACATCCGCAAGCTGAAAGAGGGGAAGCTCTCCCACGTCGAAATCCTGCGCCTGGAGATCCCCTATTCGCCCGAGCTTGTGCGAGCGGTGTGGTTGGCGGCGGGCGGTTCTATTCTCGCCGGGCGGGTGGCGCTTGAAGACGGGGTCGCCGTGAATCTCGGCGGCGGGTTCCACCACGCGTTTCCCGACCACGGCGAGGGCTTCTGCGTCCTCCACGACGTCGCTATCGCCATCCGCCGGCTGCAAAAGGACGGCCTCGTCCGCCGTGCCATGACCGTGGACACGGACGTCCACGACGGTAACGGTACCGCCGCTATCTTTGCCGGCGACGATTCGGTCTTCACACTTTCCATCCATCAGGAAAACAACTACCCTTACCCGAAACCTCCGAGCTCGCTCGACATCAATATGGCCGACGGCGCCGAAGACGAAGAGTACTTGGCCGCGCTCGACGAGGGCTTGGACGCCGCGCTCGAGCGCTTTACCCCCGATGTGCTCTTCTATCTCGCCGGTGCCGACCCCTACCGCGAAGACCAGCTCGGCGGGCTCAAGATCTCTCTCGATGGCCTCGAGCGGCGCGACCGCATGGTTTATGAGAAAGCACGAGCGAAGAAGATCCCCGTCGCGGTGACGCTCGCCGGCGGCTACGCCCGGCACGTCAACGACACGGTGCGGATTCACACCAGCACGGTTCGCTTGGCAAAGGAATTGGCTGCGCAGGTCCGTGCGGGTGGGCCTGCCCGCGCGGGCGGAACTTAAGGAGCGATCGCAGGGAGGAGATTCTGGCTACTGCCGCCGCGGCTGTGCTTGCAAGAACGGAAATCCATCGCATGCCTATCTGCATGGCAATCTTCGGCGCCCGGACGCTCCACCCGGGCGTGCGCCGCGAGCGCGCCACACGCGGAGGCTTCAGCCTGCGATCTTGACCAAGTGGGTGTTGAGCGAGCCCGTGCGGTAGCCTTCGAGGTCGAGCGTCACAAACTTGAAGCCGAGCGGCTTGAAGATTTCTACGAAACGCCGCGCCATATCCGGCGCGAGCGCGCGCGGGAGCTCTTCGGGCGAGATCTCGATGCGCACCAGTTCGTCGTGGTGGCGCACGCGGAATTGCCGGAAGCCCAGGGCGCGTAAAGCCTCCTCGCCCTTCTCTACTACGCGCAGGCGCTCGGGCGTGACTTCAAGGCCGTAGGCGATGCGCGAGGAAAGGCACGCCGAGGCGGGGCGGTTCCAAACCGGGAGATCGGCGCGGCGTGCGAGCTCGCGGATGTCGGCTTTGGTGAGCCCGGCGTCGAGGAGCGGGGCCAGCACCCGGTGTTCTTGAGCCGCGCGCTGGCCCGGGCGCCAGTCGCCCTGGTCGTCAACATTCACCCCGTAGGCCACAGCCGCAAAGCCGCGCTCGGCCGCGAGCCGGTCGAGCTTGTCGAACAGCTCGTCTTTGCAAAAATAGCAGCGATCGGGACTGTTCGCGCGGTAGGCCGGGTTCGAAAGCTCGTCAGTCTCAACGAACTCGTGCGGGAATCGAGCGCGCCGGACGCACGCTTCGGCCTCTTCGCGGTCGCGCGCGGAATAGCTGGCAGAGAGCGCTGTCACGGCAAGCATTTTTTCCCCCAGCGCGCGATGCGCCGCGTAGGCGAGATACGCTGAATCCACGCCGCCTGAATAGGCCACGACGAGCGACGGTTGCTTTGCAAGCTCGTCCGAGAGATGCCGCTCTTTAACCTCGAGTTCGCTCATGGTGGCCTGCCAGCAAACCGCTGATGGAAAGGTCTTCGTCAAGCAAAGGCCAATGGATACCGTATCCGCCCGGCGAGAGCTCGGCGGTCAACCGCTGCTCTTGCGTGGCCGCCGCCAGTCTTGGGGAGCAATCTTGCCAGGGAATCTGGACCTCTCGGTCCGGTAGGACGATAACCAGCCCCTCGCGCACTGGCTTGATCCTCTTTGCCGTCATTGGTTCAGTTGCCCTAATTTGCATCACGGATAACATATCATGAGGAGCCGCTCGCGAGCGAATCAACGCAACCACATTCGCTGCATTTATCTAGTAGAATGTCAGCCGTATGTAAACTATCCCTATAGTCCTAACTTGGCGGGCATTTACCGGGAGGCGTCGGGGCGCATTGAGGAGGGCAGGGTTGAGAAGGCTCGAAGACATGCGGTGGTGGAACGCCCTTGGTGTTGTCGGGGTCTTCTTGAGTGTTGGCATCACTCTATGGATAACTGCCAAGAAGAATC
>QHZN01000382.1 GCA_003225365.1 Acidobacteriota bacterium | reverse complement strand
CTGACGCTCAGGTTAACTCGGCGCTTGACTATCCATTGCGGTCGTGTGACGCGCCACTCGGAAGTAATTCTACCAGTTGGTCTGCTCGCTCGGAGTCCTGTGACGGGCCCGCGAAGTCATAGGGCTGTATCGGACGCGCGCCGGCTGGACCAGGCTGCGGATAGCAGAAACGTTGCCCGGCGCGCGTTCGATACAGCGACTTGAACGGAGCCGCCCGTGTTTGCGGCGGATGCGGGCAAACTATGGGTTTTGAATGGGGTTCTGCTGCACCGTGGGTGGGTGGAGAGGCAAGTGGAATGGCTGTCTTTGGGGGAGAAAGGGTGTGCTATCCGTCAACCCGAGATGCCTTGGAGGGCGTCTGAAGGGGTAGGGTGAGGAAGTATGGGTTGCCGGCACGTAAGCAGGCACACGAGAGCGCGGGCGTGAGGAGCGGGCACCGTGTGATGGAATCGGAATGCTGTATTTCATGCGAGCCTCGTGAGGGCGGGCGGAGGAGATCGCAGACACATTTCCGCTGCGGTTAACCGCTCCAGAATAATCATGGGGCCGCCGCACTGGGGACACGGCCACGAAAAGATAGAAGGCAGCGTGATCGACGAGCCTTCTTCATCCTCGGGCGGCAGTCCTGGGGTGGGTGGCAAGTTGCTCGGTCGTCCTAGGAACTGGAAGCAAAGTGGCAAGAGAGCCGCGCGCCGTCGGTGGGCCAGAAAGCCGAAGTGGCGGATGCGCACGAAGCCCGGGGGAAGCACATGGAGCAGGAAGCGGCGCAAGAACTCCTCGACGGCAAGGGTCATCAGACGTTGCTGGTTGCCGTGCGCGGAGTCTCTCCAGCGGAACGTGACTTGGTTGCCCTCCAGAGCGACTAAGCGGTGATTGGAGATCGCCACGCGGTGGGTATAGCGACCGAGATAACGGAGAACATGTTCTGGACCCCCAAAGGGCGGCTTGCAGTAGACCACCCAGTCCTTCCGGAACAGTGGGCGGAGAAATGAAGCGAAGGCTTTGGCTTTCGCCAGAAGCTTGAGATCCCCGTAGAAGCCCAGTTGGCCATCCGCGAAGGCCTGGCGGAGAGCGGCGACAAACTTTCCACGGAAGACTCGCCTCAGCACCTTGACGGGAAGAAAGAAGTGATCGCGCGAGTGGATCCAGCGCCTCTGATCGGGCGAGAGACCCCCGGCCGGAACGACACAGTGCAGATGGGGATGATGCTCGAGTTTCTGACTCCAGGTATGGAGCACGCTGAAGAAGCCGATCTCGGCGCCGAGATGGCGGGGATCGCGCGCCACTTCGAGCAACGTTTCGGCACAGGTCCGGAGTAAGAGATCGTAGATGACCTTCTTGTTTTGCAGGGCCAGAGGGGCGAGCCGACGAGGAAGAGTGAAGATGACATGGACGTAGGGGGTGGGCAAAAGATCGCGGCGACGCGCCTGTAGCCACTGGTCGCGAGCGTGCGCCTGACACTTGGGGCAGTGTCGATTGCGGCACGAATTGAAGGAGTGGGCTCGATACCCGCAACGGGCACAGCGATCACAGTGCCCGCCCAGGGCGGCGGTGCGGCAGCGCTCGATGGCCGCCAACACTTTCAGATGTTGGCCGCTGATCCAGCGACGACTCGCTTCAATGAATCTCTGTCCCGCCACCTGGATGAGATCGGCCACCTCCAGCGGCGGCCGACTCATTTATTCATCTCCCGGCGGCTCGTCTTTCTTTCCTGCGGCACCCAGCGGCAAGGCGTCCAGAGGACTGGCGGTAGCGCTGAGATGGCGGCGGGATAGGTGGATGTAAAGGGTGGTCTCTTCCAGATCGCGGTGACCGAGCAGCACCTGGATGGTGCGCAGGTCCGCACCCGCTTCGCGGAGGTGCGTCGCAAAACAATGGCGCAGCGTGTGCACATGCACGGGTTTGTTCAGGCCCGCACGCTGCACCGCAAGGTGGCAAGCACGCCAGACGGTTTTGGTGTTGAGGGGTTGCGTGGCGGTATGCCGACGACCGGCAGGGAAAAGCCACACCTTCGGCTTGATTCGGCTCCAGTGCTCGCGTAAGGCTGCCAGGAGAACGGGGCTGAGCATCACATCGCGATCTTCACGGCCCTTGCCGGCGCGGATATGGACGACCATGCGCGAGCTGTCGATATCGCCGACTTGCAGTCGCGCCACCTCGGCGCAACGCGCCCCGGTGGCGTAGAGAGTCATCAACAGGACCTGGTCGAAGGGGTTGCGGGCAGAGTTAATCAGCCGGGCGACTTCTTCCTGACTGAGCCCCAGGGGCAGGCGACGCACCTGTTTGGGGTAGGGCGTCTCGGCCACACTCCAAGGTTTCTTGAGCGTCTTGATGAAGAAGAAACGTAGAGCTGCGAGCTTCTGTGTCACGCTGCTCCCATCCAGTTTCCGTTCGCGGAACAGATACGCTTGGTATTCACGAATGTGCTGGGGGCGCAACTGGTCCGGAGGACGGTGGAAGTAACGGGCGAAATCCGCGACGGCACGCAGGTAACAACGGATGGTACCGGGAGAGTAATTGCGACGCTGGAGTTCCTCCAGCATCATCTGACGTAGACGGGTCATAGGG
>QHZN01000381.1 GCA_003225365.1 Acidobacteriota bacterium | reverse complement strand
ACCACCACCGCGCCTGGCGGGATCATCAAAGGCTTTCGGCCGTCGCGCCGATGGACGGCATCGCGGACGAGATCGAACACCGGCGTCGAGCCAGTAAGGATCGTCCCGGCGGCGAGCACCGCGCCCCGGCCCACGATGGCGCCCTCATAAACGCCGGTGTTCCCGCCCACCAGAACTTCGTCTTCGATAATCACCGGCAGCGCGCCGACGGGCTCCAGCACGCCTCCGATTTGTGCTCCGGCCGAGAGATGGCATTTCTTCCCGACCTGGGCGCAAGAGCCGACCAGCGCGTGCGAGTCGATCAAGGTATCGTCATCCACGTAGGCGCCCACGTTCACGTACATCGGCGGCATGCACACGACGTTGCGGCCGATGTAGCTCCCGTCGCGAATCGAGGAGCCGCCGGGCACGACGCGGACGTTCTGCGCAGGTGGAATCCACTTCAGCGGAAAAGTTTCTTTGTCCCGAAATTGGAAACCAATGGGTAGCGCAGAGTTGTTTTTTAACTCTGCGGCTTTTCTACTGGAGGCAAGCGGCATCTGGCGAACCTTGCCGATGCGGAAGCCGACCAGAATTCCCTTCTTGACCCAGGCGTTGACCTTCCAACCCGTAGGCGAAGCGGCGTCGGGCTCGGCAGCGCGGATGCTCCCTTCGTTCAAGCCCGCTTTGAGTTCGTCGAAGGCGCGGAAATATTCTTTGCCGAATTTCCTGGGCGCGCGCGCGTAAAGCTCTTCGATGCGCTGTTGCAGGTCCATGTGCCCTCACAAGCCAAGGAGCAATCGCAAGCCCGCCTCGACTTCGTTCATCAGCGACGAGGGCAAAACGCCGACTCGTTCGGTCAAGCGGGTCTTATTGACAGTGGCGGCCTGTGAGACGTTGACCACGGATTCCCTTGGCAAGCCCGTTTCTCTGGCAGGACAACGTACGTTTCCCGGTGCCCCCGCAAGGCGCAGGTTTGAGGTGATCGTGAGCACGACCACCGTGCGGAGGCCGCTCTCGTTGAATTGGTTGGTTTGAACCACTAATACGGGTCGGCGACCACCGGGCTCCGATCCCTCCGGCTCGGGTAATGAGCCCCACCAAATCTCGCCGCGCCGGATCACCAATCCTCCCGGCCGAGTCCCTCACTTTGTAGGCGGGCTATCACGGGATCGAGCTCGGAAGATTCGGTGCTGTAAATTTCATCGAGCGCTTCCTTGATTCTCTTCGGGTCTCGCCGCGCGACGTACTCCTCCAGGGCACGGGCGTAAAACTGGCTGCGCGAAATCTTCGCGCGCTTTGCCGCCCGTTCAGCGGCTTTGAAAATGGGGTCGGGAATCGAGACGGCCGTCTTCATACCAGGAGTATAACTCAAGTTATACCGACGAACAAGCGCCCGAGCGGACGCCGAAGACGGCGCTACACTTCACTCGAACAGCTTATTCAGCTCGGCGTAGGGCATCGCGTCCTTCCCGAGCCATGTGAATGTGCCCTGGCTTGAGAGCTCCTTCACGAACCGGTCGAAGGCGGCCATGGCGGCGCGCATGGGCCAGGAGCCGAAGCTCAAGCGGCGAACGCCCAGCCGCTCGAGTTCCCGAATCGCGGGCAACGCGGGCTCCGCCAGGATATTGATCGGGCCGTTTACGGCCGCGACGAGCTTCGCAATCGTGTCCCCCTCGTGGACGCCGGGAATGAACAGGCAATCGGCGCCGGCCTCGCGGTAAGCGTTCGCGCGGCGCACCGCGTGTTCGAAGCGGCTACCAGGCTCGCCGACTTGACGGAGATACACGTCCGTGCGGGCGTTAATTACGATGTGGGCGCCAGCGCGCTCGCCCCCCTCGCGGAGGGCGCGGATTCTCGCCGATTGCTCCGTGATTCCCGCCAGCGGATTCTTCGGGTCGTCTGTACTGTCTTCGAAATTCATTCCCACGGCGCCGGCGGCGAGCAAGCCCTCGGCAGTGCGGGCAATTTCTTCGAGGCTCGCGCCGTACCCCGCTTCGAGGTCAGCCGTGACCGGGACCGAGACCTTGGCCGCAATGCGCCCGACCGCGGCGAGCATTTCCTCGCGGCTAATGCGCTCCCCGT
>QHZN01000046.1 GCA_003225365.1 Acidobacteriota bacterium | reverse complement strand
CGGACCGCCGAGCGCCGGCACGATGTAGTAGGCATCTCCGGCCTTGGAGAGCCGAACGAAGGCGATGAAGCGGCCATCGGGAGACCACGAGGGGCTAAAGTCGTCGCCGGGGTCGGTGGTCAGGCGGAGAGGCACGCCAGCTCCGACGAGCTTGACGTAGATATTTCCGTTGTTGTTTTTCTCGCCCGTCCACGAATACGCAACCTCATTCCCGTCAGGCGAGAAGGCTGGGAAGCCTTTTCTGCCCGCCGAGCTGGTGAACGGGACGATTTTCAGCGGCAACCCGGCTAGTCTAGGTCCAGGCCGCAAATAGCGGAATGCCAGCGCCGCGCCTGCGAGGGCAGCAATCGCCAATACTGCCGCAAGCCAGGTCCGCCGCCCGTGCGGTTTGGGGCCAGTGGCAGGAGCGGCCTCCGCGGGGCGAGTGGTTCCCGGCGCCTCTACGGCCGCGGCTCGACCGGAAGTTGTGTCCCGTTGCAACCGCTTCAAATCGGCGCGCAAGTCCGAGGCGTGCTGGTAACGCACCTCTCGATCCTTCTCCAGCGCCTTATTTATGATTCGCTCGAGCTCGGCAGGCAATTCTGGATTAAGGCGCAAGGGCGAAACCGGCGTCTTGTGGAGGATGCTGTCGAAAATGGCGGCAGAAGAGTCCCCGGAAAAGGCCGCTTGGCCCGTGGCCATTTCGTAAAGAACTACCCCAAAGGAAAATAAATCGCTGCGGGCATCGAGTTGTCGAGCCAGAGCTTGTTCGGGCGACATGTAGGCGATAGTCCCCATCGCCGTGCCGGGTGAGGTCAAATATTCGGGCTCGATCGTCGCGGTGGGCATCTCCTGTAGGGGCGATTCATGAATCCCTTTCGAGTGCGCGGCGTCGAGTCCGTTGGCAATCTGCATCGCCAAGTCGAGCAGCGCGTCCACGGGTAGGGGCGAACGGCGTTCGCCCTCAAGAGATGGGCGCGCGCCGCGCGCCCCTACAGCCAGCCGCTCGCGCAGCGTTTGGCCTTCCAGAAGCTCCATGACGATGAAGGGCTGGCCTTCGACCTCGTCAATGTCGTGGATGGTGCAGATGTTCGGGTGGTTGAGCGCGGAGGCGGCGCGCGCTTCGCGCTTGAAACGCTCCAGGGCAGCCGGGTCTTGTAGGGGCGATTCATGAATCGCCCCTACGTTTGGCAAGAACTTCAGGGCAACGAAGCGCCCGAGCTTTGTGTCCTCGGCTTTGTACACCACCCCCATCCCGCCGCCGCCAAGCTTCTCGAGAATGCGATAGTGAGAAACGATCTTTCCGGTCATCAGTGGGTGCGGGTGCCGAGGATGCTGGGCCTCTGCTCAACACGCATATTAGGGCGCGAGCGGCATGGTGTCAATTCCGTACACGAGCGCGCGCAGGCCTGCGTGCGCCAAAAGGAGCCGGCGAGGCACGTAGGGGCGGGTTTGAAAGTCGCCCCTACACCTGGAGCCGGCGCCCCGATTGAAAATCCTCGATTTTGGCTTGGCGAAAGTGCAGCTGGTAGGTGCGGGCCGGCCCCTCGACTTCGCTCACTGTCCCTGAGCGGAGTCGAAGGGAGGGCCGTGAGCCTGTCGAACGGTGTGTCCGCCCCCTGCAGGGCGAACGCCCGGGGGCACACCCGTGGGCGCACACGCAGGTGCGCCCCTACGAGCTACTTGCTTTCGCGTCCCATTTTGAAGTGCGCCCGGCGGTTCTTCTGCCAGCACTCCTCGGTTTGCTCGCTGCACTGGGGGCGCTCTTTCCCGTAAGAGATGGTGAAAATGCGGTCGGCGGAAACGCCCAGGTTAACGAGAAATTGCTTGGCGGCTTCGGCGCGGCGTTCACCAAGGCCCAAGTTGTATTCCTCGCTGCCACGCTCGTCGCAATGGCCTTCAATGGTGAAATTGATGTTGGTATGAGCTTTGAAGAACGCGGCATTGGCGTTCAGCGTCTGCTGCGCATCTTCGCGGATGTCGGATTTGTCAAAATCGAAGTACGCGTCGCGCACTTCAGAATCGAACATTTGTTGCTCTTCGACTTCAGACGGGGGACCCGGAGTCACCGGCGGAGGGGCGGCGGCGACGGTCAAGCGCGCGCTGGTGGTCGCGCGGCCGCCCGGACCCGTCGCGGTCAAAATGTAGGTTGTCGAATCCGCAGGGCTGACAGTGGTGGTGCCCGAGGGCTCGACCTTCCCGATTCCCGGCGTGATCTCAACGTCGGTGGCGCTAGTCGTGGACCAGGTAATTGTGGAAGACTGGCCCTTTTCAATGGTGGCGGGCGCGACTGCCAGGTTTACAGTCGGCTGCGAGGGCGGCGCTGGCGCCGGCGCGGGCGGCGGTGCTGCGGGCGCTGGAGCGCGGGGAGGGTGCTTGTGGCAGCCCACGGTGAGCAAAAGTCCTCCCAACATCGTCAGACCAAAAAAAACGCTACGTTTGTGCGCGTACATTATTCCTCCTCATTATGTATGATGCTGACGTTATGGAATGCCGTCGGGAAATGCCGGAGGCGTATCGGACCGGTCGTCCTCGCTAATTCGACCAACTCGGGTTCCAATTCTCTCCTTTGGTTGTCAACTGCCGCGGATTCGAGCCGTCGGCGAGCATCGTCCAGACCTGCTTGGAGCCCGAGCGGTTCGACTCAAAGACCAAGTGGCGGCCGTCGGGCGACCAGGAGGGGTGCTCGTTGCGCTTGGCATCGTGGGTCAACTGGACAATGCGGCCCGAGGCGACCTCGATCACGTAGGCGTCGTAAGTCCCTGTGTCCGAGACCCGCCAGGAAAACGCCATGAACAAGCCGTTCGGCGACCAGGACGGCGAGCTCGCGTCGCCGCCAGCCGTGATCAGCCGCCGCAGGTTCGTGCCGTCCGACGACATAATGTAAATCTGGGGCGAGCCGCTGCGGTCGGACACAAACGCTATTTCGTTCCCGGTCTTCGGATTCCAAACCGGCGAGATATCCACGCCCGGCGAAAACGTCAGGCGCTGCAGGTTCGATCCGTCCGCGTTCGATACATAGATCTCAGGGTCGCCGCTCTGGCTGGAACAAAAGGCGATTCGCTTCCCGTCGGGCGACCAGGCGGGCGTGGTGTTGAGCCCGCGATAGCGCGGGAAGGGAACGCCGCGATACGTCTCGAGCGAAAAAACATAGATGTCGGGGTTTCCGCGGAGGTAGCTGGTGTAAGCGATGCGGGTATCGTCGGGTGACCAGCGCGGAGTAAGCGAGAGCGAGCCGAAGTTGGTGATCGGCCGCTGATCGTTGCCGTCGTAGTCCATGACCCAGATTTCCGAGTGGCCCGTGCGGCTGCTGACGTAGGCGATGCGCGACAGAGCGATGCCTGGAATCCCTCCACCCAGCGTCTGGATGATCTCATTCGCGAAGCGATGCGCCGCGGCGCGCGCGGAAGTTTCGTTGGGCGCCGTGACGTAGCGCTTCGCGAGCACGGAAGGATTCCCGGTGTTGCGGACGTCGTCAAGGCGCGCGGTCGGGACCAGATTCCCGTTCAGTGCCTCGGTTTTCCCGAAGGCGAGCATCTGGGCCGCGGCGGGCGGGTCCGACCAGGCCTTGAAATCCACCTCCTCAGGGTCGCGCGGCAGCCGCAGCGGGTAGTCGCTCTTGCTCACCAGGTCCACAATGCCGGACTCGTCGAGGTCGTTCCAAAGGACTTGATTGAACTCGCGCGTGAGGTTGGAGAGCGCCGGATCGGACGTTACGGGCTGGAAGGGCGAGACAGCCAGCCGGACCCTCGCCGCGCCCAGATTGATGCCCGTCGAAAGCCAGTCCTGGCCGCGGCTGGGACGTAAAACCAGCCCGATAATCAGGCACCCGACGCCAAGCCAACAAAGCCGCTTCAAAAAACCAGTCCCCATTCTTCGATTTCTATCTTTATTACCGATGCCGCCTCAACGGTCAACCGTTGCCTCCTCTGGCAATACGAATTAATCGGCCACGCGCCGCGCGGTCAGTGCCGCTGGAAATCAAAATAAAACTGCACGCTGACCTTGCCGCCGGAATAATCGGCGGGCAGGGGGCCCAGCGGGTTCGACGCCAGGACTGCCCGCAGCGCCGAGCGGTCCACTTCCGGCACGTTGCTCGATTGGGTTATTTGGGCGTTGCTAATGCTTCCGTCGCGTTGGACGTCAAACGTGATGTAAACGCGCGGCGCGGAGAGAATGTTGGGGCTGATGGTTGAGAGCAGCCAATTGCTCGAGATGCGGTTCCGCAGCGCGGCGACGTACCAACTGTACCGCTCGCCAAACCCGCCCTCCCCGAAGCCCAACCCGCCCGAACCTGCGGCGATTGAAACGGGCGTGTAGCTCATCGAAGGCTTGCCTCCCAGGCCGAAGGGCACCGCGTTCTCCGGCTCCGGGTATTCCTCTTTCTGGATACGCTTGTTCACGCGCTCGAGCTTTTCGGGCTTGGCGGCGTTCTGGAACTTGGGGATTTCCGTCGCCGGCGCTTTTTCCACAGGCTTCGGTTCGGGCTCGCTCTTATGAAGGCCCGGGTTCTCCACGGCGACGGTCCGGGCGGTCGTCAGCTCCGGAGCGGGAAGGGGGACGCCCGGCAGCGACGAAACCGCATTCACGCGCATCGCACCGCCCTGCCCCCAGTCGGCGCCACCACCCCCGCCGAAACGCAGGCCGAGCTTCGAGTAGGTCAGGACGAAGGCAAAGAGCGTGCCGTGCAGGATCATCGAGGCGAGAAGCTTCCCTCGTAGCCTCTCTCCGCCTCGTCCCGGCAATGCGTAAGCCACCGTCATAAAGGTTCGAGCAGCGATTTCAAAAGGCCCATCGCCCTAGCTTCAAATTCCTATCCAACGCACCTTAGCCCCCGGCACTGGTATTCGTATTCAGCGGTTCGGTCACCACATTGACGTTGCGCAGATTCGCCTGCTTGAGCGCATCCATGACGCGGGCGAAAGTGCCGAAGGGCACGGATTGATCGCAGCGAATGAACACAGGGCTAAGTTCCGAGCCGCGCATCTGGTCGAGCACAAACGAGCCGAGGCGGTGGATATTGACGGGGGCGTTGCCGACGTAGATGTTCTGCCGCTTGTCTATGGTGACGACCACTTTTTCTTCGGAGAGCACCCTCACCGTCCGCGTCTTGGGTAAGTCCACCTCGATGCCGGACTCGAGGATGGGCGCGGTCAACATGAAAATAATGAGCAGCACCAGGACCACGTCCACAAAAGGGGTGACGTTGATTTCGGAGAGTGAAGTCTGAATTCGCCCCTTAGGGCTCGTGAAGGCCATTGGTCATTGCCGTCCTTTGTCCATGGTCCTAAGTCAGTTATCCGTGCTACGGACGACGGACCAAGGACCAGGGACGCCCGATATCAGGTGAAGTAGCGTTCCGTCATATTGAGGAATTCGAGGGAAAAGTCGTCAATCATCCCTCCGAACTCTTTCACGCGCTGGACGAACTGGTTGTAGGCGATCAAGGCAGGAATGGCGGCGAAGAGGCCGGCGGCGGTGGTGATGAGCGCTTCGGAGATGCCTGGTGCGACGCTCCGCAGCGAGGCTGTCCCTGCTGACCCCAGGCTGTGAAAAGCGTCGATGATTCCCCAGACGGTCCCAAAAAGGCCGATGAAGGGCGTCACGCCGGCCGTGGTCGCAAGCCAGGTCAGCCAACCCTCCATCCGCGTGAGCTCCTCCGAGCCGGCGATGCCGAGCGCGCGCTGGACCCGGTCCAGGCTTCGGATTTTCGGTGTCCCGGGATTTTCCCGCACCGTAGCTTGGTTTTCTATCTCCTGGTAGCCGGCCAGGAAAAGTCCCGCCAACGGGGTGGCCTTCAAGTCGCGGCAAGAACTGCGGATATCGGAAAGGCGCTTTCCCTGGCGAAAGATCGCGAGAAACTTCTGCGAGTCTTTGCGCGCAGCTCGGAAAGCGCCCGCCTTGAGCAAAATGATGGCCCAGGATAAAATCGAAAAGAAGAGCAGAATCACCAGGACGAAGCGTGCGACGGGGCCGGTGTTCGAGAGAAGCTGCCAGACTTCACTCTGGGCTTGCACTATTAGAGCGGCGACCAACCAACCTCCTCAATCCCCCCGGTTTTTGAAACTAGCACAGTAGTGAAATCCAGTCAATAAATGGAAGCGTGGGGTTTATGTTGTGTCCTCAATGAAATGATTTGGAAGGCCGCTGAAAGCGGGGCAGCGCGGACTCCGCGCCGTTCGAAGTCTGCGGCATTTCGTCCCGGTCAGGACGTTTGGGAGGCGCAGTCCGGCTACTTTTTCAATTCCTTCGAGAGCCGCTGGTAATCTGCGCGGAATTTTTCATTGCCCGAATCGAGTTCGGAGGCCTTGCGGTATTCCGCAAGCGCGACTTGCTACTCGCCCTTGGCCTCGAGCGCGCGGCCCAGGTTGCTGTGCGCTAGGGCGTCATCCGGGTTCAGGCGAATTGCCTCGCGAAATTCGGTGATCGCTCCGTCGAAGTCGCCTTTTTGCCCGAGCGCGACGCCCAGGTTGTAGTGCGCTTCGGCATAGTCCGGCTTCAGGCGAATCGCCTCGCGCCATTCGGCGATCGCTCCGCCCAGGTCACCCTTGTCGTGCAGTGCAATCCCCCGTTCAATGTGGGCCTTGGCGTCGTGGGGGTTCGCTTGCGCCGCGGCGCAAGCGGCAGCTGACGTCAATAGAGCCAAAGCAAGCAGCCCGACTTTCATGGCAAGCCTCCTAGCCCCGCGCGTGGTGCATCGCCCTCATGGTCTCCGGGACTCGCAGCGTTTAATCAATCCCGAACGCGGGCGCGTCTTCAAGCAATACCGTCTCGAAGTTGGGCGGCCCAAGACCAGGTTTGAGATACAATCCCTCCAGAGCGCCCGACGAGGAGCCATCGTGACGCGACTTGCTTGCCCTTTCCTGCACGGGGAGGTGGAGTTCACCGCCGAGCGTGAGCGGCATATTCGGGATCGCCATCCTGACTTGCTTCCCGCGCATCTTGACCGGGTAAGGCAGACCCTCGCCCAACCGGACGAGGTGCGCAGGAGCGCGCGGCTAGCCAACGCTCACCTCTTTTCCCGCTGGTTTGATAATATTGGGGACGGGAAGCATGTGGTTGTAGTCGTAGCGAGCGAACACTCCGGGCGTCATTGGGTGATGACCGCCTACCTGGCGAGAAAGCTCGCAGAAGGAGCCGTTGAATGGAAACGAAACTGACCTTTAAGTATGACCGAGAGGCCGACATCCTGCACATTGACAAGTGCGCTCCCTACGCGGAGCAGGAATCGGAAGAGTTAGGCGATGATGTAGTGGCGCGCCTTAATCCCTCGACCGGCGAGATCGAAAACCTTGAGGTGATGTTCTTTTCCACCCGACTTCTGCGCGGCGACTTGTTCCAGTTGCCGGTGACGGCGAACCTGCGCCTCGCGACGTAGCCCTCGTGGGCTTGCCTCAGATCCAGGGGGTAACTCCGCCTCCGCTTCCGCCAAGGGGGCTCGGGCTGCATCACTGTACCCATCAGTCCCTATTGTCTGCTCGCGCCCGTCTCGCGTTCTCGGTCCTGCCCAATCACCATGTTCCGCGGCTCTTGTGGGCTATGGTAGAGTGTTGGTCGTTTGGGCCCATGCTCTGCTCGCTCCAAATTCAAAACTACGCCGTCATTGACCGCTTGTCGCTCGAATTCGGGCCCGGCTTCAACCTGCTGTCCGGGGAAACGGGCTCCGGCAAATCCATACTTGTTGACGCGCTTGGCCTGGCGCTCGGCGGTCGGGCGTCGCCGGAGGTGATTCGGACCGGTGAAGAGCGTGCCTCCGTGGCCGCGGTTTTTCGCGCTGACCAGGGCGCTGCGGGGCCGCCCTGGAAGCCCTGGTTCGACGAACTGGGGCTCGAAGGCGCGGGCGACCCGGAAATCATCCTGCGCAGGGAAGTGCACACCAGCGGCAAGACCCGGATGCTCGTAAACGATCAGCCAGTCACGGTCAATGCGGTGCGGAACCTGGCACGAATGCTGGTCGAGGTCCACGGCCAGAGCGAACACGTCGCCTTGCTCGAGGCGAGAGTCCAGTTGGAGCTTCTCGACGAGTTCGCGGAGAATGAAACCATCCTCGAAAAAGTGCGGGAACGGTACGAGCGCCGCTCCGAGCTCGAAGCCGAAATCGCCGAAATCGGCCGCAACGAGCAGACTCGCCTCGAAGAATTGGACCGCCTGCGTTTCGAGACGCAGGAGCTCAAAGCGGCGGCGCCGGTGGCCGGGGAAGACGCGCGGCTCGAAGATGAGAAGCGTGTTCTTTCCAACCTCGAAAAGATTCGCTCCGCGGCTGCGGGGGCTTATGCGGCTCTTTACGAAGACGAGGGCTCGGCTTCGTCGCGACTGGCAGCTGCGGCGCGAAGCATGTACGAAGTCGCCCGTTTCGACGCCGCATTCGATGCATTTCGCGGCACGATGGACTCGGCGCGGGCAAGTGTGGACGAGATTTCCCGGTTTCTCGGCGACTACCTTCACAAACTCGAAGCCGACCCGCATCGCCTGGAAGAGGTCGAGGACCGCCTGGCGCTCCTCGACCGGCTGAAGCGGAAGTACGCCATGAGCATCCAGGAAATCCTTCGGTATCAGGAACAGATTCGAGCGCGGCTTGATTTGCTCGACAGCCCCGCCAAGCGCGAGGACGAGTTGAGCGGCGAACTTCGAAACGTCTGTGCGGAATATTCGCAGGCGGCACGCGAGCTTTCCGCTCGCCGCCGCGAGGGTGCGCGGAGGCTCGAAAAGCTCACGCGAGCAGAGCTCGCGGAGATGGGAATGGAGAAGACCCGCTTCGAGATTCGGTTTGCGCCGCTGGCCGAGGAAAGCGGGGGCGCGAGGGGCATAGACGGCGTGGAATTCCAAATCTCGCCGAATCCGGGCGAAGACTTGCGGCCGCTCGAGAAGATCGCTTCTGGGGGCGAGCTCTCGCGCCTGATGCTGGCGCTGAAAACCGTGGCGGGCTCCCGTCGGGTGACGGGCGAAGCCGGCCCGGGTGGGGCGGCACCGACGTTTGTTTTCGACGAAGTGGACGCCGGCATCAGCGGGCGCGTGGCGGAATTCGTCGGTCGGCGATTGCTGCGGCTGGCACGGACCGCACAGGTGCTTGCGGTCTCCCACCTCGCTCAAATCGCCTGCTTCGCCGATCAGCACTTCCGCGTCGAGAAGCAGGACCTCAGCGGCCGGACTGTGACGTTCGCGCACCCGCTCGAAAGCGAGAAGGAGCGCACCGAGGAGCTAGCGCGGATGCTCTCCGGCGCCCAAATCACAGATCTGGCCTTGCGCCACGCCGCCGCCATGCTCAAGCACGCCCGGCGCGAAGAATCGGTGTAGCTGCGGCTTTGGGAGTCCTCGGAGAGGTAAAGCTGACCAATTCCGTAGTCCGTGGAAGCGAGACGCATGCGTATCGCGGACCTTTGTTTTTGAGCTCCGCGGCTCTCCTTTTTTAAGATGCCAATTGTCACCAGCGGTCAAATCCGCGCGTTCGAGTATAGGGGCATATTCAACTGGTCAATCGTCAATCCAAAGCGCCCGTTTAGGACATTACCCTGCGCGGATTTTGCTGGTCATGCCCAAGGTTTCTATGTATACTGCTGCCGAGTGGCATCCCTGATGGGCAACGAGCTCGTCCAGATTCGTCCCAACGGGCCATCCTCAAGCGCCTCAGGCGTCGTTGTCCCCCCGCCGGAATTCAGGACCCTTCCGCCCGAAACCGTCGGGGCGGGGAAGACCTTTTATATCGAAA
>QHZN01000045.1 GCA_003225365.1 Acidobacteriota bacterium | reverse complement strand
TCACTATCGCCCCCTGGAGGGATGAAACCGCCGGTTGCGGAAAAAATCCCGCACGTGACCGATCTCCACGGCGACCGACGCGTGGATAACTATTTCTGGATGCGCGAGAAGTCGAATCCCAAGGTCAAAGCCTATCTCGATGCCGAAAACGCCTATACCGACGCCGTGATGAAGCTGACCGAGCCGCTCCAAGCCCAGCTTTACGAGGAAATTGTCGGCCACATTAAGGAGACTGACCTCTCCGTGCCTTATCGCGACGGCGACTTTTTTTATTACGTGCGGACCGAAGAAGGGAGGCAATACTCAATCCTCTGCCGAAAGAAGGGAGGCCTGCCTGCGCCGGCAGGTCTCGATGCTGCCGAGGAAATTTTCCTTGACGTGAACGAGCTCGCCGAAGGGCATCCGTTTCTCGGTCTCGGCGCGGTTGCCGTAAGCGACGACGGGAACCTCCTGGCCTACTCGGCCGACACCACGGGTTTCCGCGAATACACATTACGCGTGAAAGACTTGAGGACGGGTGAGGTCTACCCGGAGCAAATGGAGAAGACCGGCTCCGTCGCCTGGGCCGGGGACAACCGTACGCTTTTCTACACGGTCGAGGACTCGGCCAAGCGCCAGTACCGGCTCTACCGACACCGCTTGGGGGCGACTGCTAACGCCGACGCGCTGATTTACGAAGAAAAGGACGAGCACTTTAACATCGCTGTCGAGCGCTCGCGCAGCCGCGCGTATCTTTTCCTTGCCGCGCATAGCCACACCACATCCGAGTGGCGCTTTCTCAGCGCGGAGAACCCGTCGGGCGACTGGCACATGATCGCGCCTCGTAAGCGCGATCATGAGTACGATGTGGACCATCACGGCGAGGAGTTCTACATCCGCACCAACGACGGCGGGCGGAACTTCCGCCTGGTACGCACGCCGGTCTCAAACCTCGAAGGCTGGCAGGAAGTAGTGCCGCACCGGGCCGAGGTGATGCTCTCGGGCCTGGCGATGTTCCGCGATTTCTACGTGCTCTTCGAGCGCGAAGGCGGCCTTCCGCAGATTCGCGTCACGGACTTCGCCTCCGGCCGCACGCGGCGCATCGAGTTTCCCGAACCGGCCTATGCGGTCTTTGCCGGGGAAAACCGCGACTATCAGGCGAGCGCTTATCGCTACAACTACCAGTCGCTCGTCACTCCGCGCTCGGTTTTCGACTTCGATGTTTCCGCCGACCGATCGAGGCTGTTAAAGCAGATTGAGGTGCCGAACTACGACGCGAAGGGTTATGTTTCCGAGCGCCTGTGGGCCGAGGCTGGCGATGGCGCGCGGATCCCGATTTCACTCGTTTACCGGAAAGGCTTCGTGGCCGACGGGACGCATCCCATGTATCTCACCGGCTACGGGGCCTACGGATTCCCGCTGCCGGTGACTTTCAATTCCAACCTGCTGAGCCTCCTCGACCGTGGGTTTGTCTTCGCTATGGCGCACGTCCGCGGCGGCGGAGAGATGGGCAAGCCCTGGCACGATGACGGCCGCATGATGCGCAAGCGCAACACTTTTTCCGACTTCATCGTTGTGGCGGAGTTTCTGGTGTCGCGCCGCTACGCCTCGTTCGAGCGGCTGGTGATTTCCGGGACGAGCGCCGGGGGCCTGCTGATCGGCGCGGCGGTCAACATGCGCCCCGACCTTTTCCGCGCCGCCCTACTGCGCGTGCCGTTCGTGGACGTCATCAATACCATGTCTGACCGAAGCCTTCCGCTCACCGTCCCCGAATTCGAAGAGTGGGGAAACCCCGCCAATAAGGACGAGTACGAATACATGAAGGCATACTGCCCCTACACCAACCTCGCGGCCAAGGCCTACCCTGCGTTGCTGGTGAAGACTTCGTTCAACGACAGCCAGGTGATGTACTGGGAGCCGGCGAAATACGTCGCGAAACTCAGGACGCTCAAGACGGACTCGAATCCTTTGCTGCTCAAAGTCAACATGAGCGCCGGACACGGCGGCTCCTCGGGCCGCTACGACCTTTTGCGCGAAGTCGCTTTCGAGTACGCGTTCATCCTCGGGCAGGTCGGAAAAACCCAGATCTAAATTCTGGATACTATGGCGGCGGGTGGCGCATACATGGCGCATTGTGCCAAGTGCGCGGGCGCTTGAGCTACAATCTTGGCATGCTGAGCAGCGGCATTTCCATGGGCTGAATCACCTGCATTTCATCACGCTAGCACTTGGTGGCCGGCGTGCCAATCTTCATCGCTGAATTCGAGGTCGCCGGACACGAATCTTTCGGTCGGTTGCCACCACATAACAGCCCTCCCACTTACCGACCTTCTCGACCCGGAAAAGCCCTTCGACGCGGTCGACTAATGCCCGGCGGCTTGGCTCTCGCAAGCGGACTAGCAGAACCGCGTGGTGTGTGCCGGGAGCGAAGCGCCGAATGTCAGAGAAATCCAGGTCCTGCGTGATGAGGAAACGACCCTCTCGCTGGGCTGCTTCCCAGAGCGTTGAATCATCCGCTCCTGTCAGTCCTTCATCATGAGGTGTATGAACCTCGTGGCCGAACGACGCCAGCCGAGACACCAATCGGCGAGGCAAATTCTCGTCTAGTTTGATCCTCATCCAATGTCGGGCAGGGCGGGAATGGGTAGGTCCTCATGGGCCGAAGCAGCAGCAAAAGCTATGGCGGCTCGCACATCGTCTGCGCTCAAGCCGGGAAAATCAGCCAGGATTTCCTCAACCGAGTCTCCCTCCGCCAGACTCGCGAGCACGGTGCGCAATGTCACCCGAGTTCCCTTGAACACCGGCTGACCGCCCGAGATTTTGGGGTTTCGGACAATCCGTTGATTATAATTTTCTGCTATCAGCGCCTTCGTACCCATATCGCATGGACCTCCAAGGCTGCGGCTATCATACCATGCTTCACCGGCGTCCTCCCCCTGGACGGCCACCGGCAGTTGGTGATCGGGGTATGCGCCACGAGCGGTGAGCGCCGAGATTGCTGCGCGCGGATTCCCCCAGCGGTGAGCGCGGGACACCCGCGCTACAGGTGCGCTCGAATCCACGTGCGGATGTACGGAATTGTCAGGAGGAAGCTTTGGGTGGAATTATAGGATCGGAAGTCGAGCGAGGCCGCGTGCCCCTCGACCGCCGCTTTCGTTTTTGGGGCGGTATAAGGTAGAATAGTTGAAAGGAGACCAGGGGCGTGGCAGACTTCGACCGTATTACGATCAATCACGACCGCATGAACGGCGAACCGTGCATTCGCGGCCTGCGACTGACCGTTCGGCGAGTACTCGGAGCCCTCGCTGCATACCCGGACCGCGCTGACCTTAAGCGCGAGTACCCCGAGCTCGAAGACGAAGACATCCGCCAGACGCTCGCCTTCGCCGCCGCTTACCTGGACGATAAAATCCTTCCGCCGGTCGCTGGGCGGTGAGGCTGCTTTTAGACCAGGGCCTACCCCGCACCACAGCGCTTCATTTGCGACATTCGGGCCTGGAGGCCGAACACGCCGGGGATATCGGCTTTGCAGCTTCCGACGACAGAGACATCCTCGCGCGTGCTCGGAACCGTGGCCAGATCGTTGTTACTCTGGATGCTGACTTCCATACGCAGTTGGCGCTTTCGGGCGCCGCAGGGCCGTCCGTGATCCGCATCCGCATCGAAGGGCTGAAAGCCGAACCACTCGCGGACCTGCTCGTTCGAGTGCTCGAGCAATGCGGGGATGACCTAAAATCCGGTGCCATGGTCACTGGAACCGAATCCAGCGTCCGCGTCCGGCGCTTGCCTCTCGTCGGCTCCTGAAATCACGGATCCTCTCTCCGCGATCGCACACGGCGCCCACTCCAGCCGGGACACCAATCGGTGAGCGGGGGGCGCTCTCACCACAACCGGCGGCCCGATTTCAGGGCTCCGATGTCCCGATGCGGTTTATCGGGACGGAGATCGGAGGCGCCCGCGCTATAGCTGTGCCCGAATCCATCGGCCAATGGTGGGGATCGCCCGGCGGGGGAAGCGGTGAGGGGAATTGTAGAAGCGGAAATCGAGCGCAGCGACGCGCTTCTGAAGCTGCTCGCGCATGGTGAGGTTTTTATCCTTGCTGTACCACTGGTCATGCGTGGCGGCGATATGGAGGACCGCCGTTGAGGCGCGGTGGTAGCGGGGATTCGTCGCCAGGTCGCCCGGCACGCCGCCGCAAACGGCAACGACCCCGCGCACCGCGTAAGGGTAAGTGAAGATGAAACGATAGTTATAGGAACACGGCTGCGAAAACGCCAGCAGAAACATCTTCGAGTCCGAGGCCTGGTGTTTCCGCACGGCCAGGTCGAGCAGCCTGCGTAGGTCGGCGTGATGGCGCTCGACGGAATCTTCCATTTTCCAGGTCGTGCCCCACCCGTACCCGACGCGATAGTTTTTCGGGTCGTCCTCGTAGTTGATGAAGAACTGGTTCGTGCCCTGGAGCGACATGACGATCATGCGCCCGGCGGCGATGCGGTTGGCGATGCGCATCATGGAGTCCTTGTCGCCCTGGTAGCCGTGCAGCGCCACCAGCACCGGCCAGCCCCCGCTCGGGCGGTGGACGCGGGGAAGTTCCAGCTCGTAATAGCGTCTTGTCGTGCTGAGGAAGAATTGTTCCATAGGGCCGCGTTGAGCGGGGCGTGGATTCTAACACAGCGCGGCGGCCTGCACGGCTCGAGGCAGGTAACCAGCTCCAAACTCGTCTGGAATCTGAGCAGCGGGCCAGAGGGGATTCCGCCGGTCAGTCCCCTCTTATGCCGCACCGCCGTTGTGGCGGACTATTTTGTCCACGGTATCAACGAGGGCGTTGAGCTTGTACTCGGTATTAGTCTGGGCCTCGGCGAGGCGCTCCATGTGATGGGTGAGTGAGAGGTTGACGTCGATGAGTTGGCGGATCATGCCCGCATGCACCTCAAGCTGGCGAGAGTGACCCTCGACCATCCGAAGGGCCTCCTCCTGCCGCTCCTTGAGCATCTGAACGTCCACTTCAAACTTAGCTTGTTGCTCGATGATAAACTTCATCCGCGCTTCGAGTTCGTCAGGCATGGCGGTATTGTAACCCATTTCCAAACTCCGCGAAAGCGGCATGAGTGGCTGCCCGCCGCGGCAATCCGCAAATCGGGCCTAACGCTACAAGTTCAAGGAGTTTTCGGGCAGAATGAAGGCCGGGCGGGGAATCCTATGATCGGCATCCTCTTACGCACGCTGGCGATTTTCGGCCTGGTTTTCCTGAACGCGTTTTTCGCCGCTGCAGAATACGCGCTCCTGAGCGTGCGGCGGACGCGCATCGAGCAACTGGCCGAGGAGGGCAGCAAGCGCGCGCGCCTGGTGCAAACGCTCCTGGCCGACACCGGGCTGTTGATTTCCGGCACGCAGTTCGGGGTGACGCTGATCAGCCTGCTGATGGGCTGGCAGGGCGAGGCCATTATGGCAGAGGCCATCGAGCACGCGGTCGAGGGGCGCCTCGAACACCTCACCTCGCTCGTGGTTGCGCACTCGATTGCAGTGGCGATGTCGTTCGCCCTCGTCACGACGCTGCTCGTGGTTCTCGGGGAGCTGGTGCCCAAAGCCATCGCCTACGAGCGCGCCGACCGCGTCTCGCTTTTGGTGGCAAGGCCGATGCTGTTGTTTTTGGAGCTCGGGCGCTATCCGGTGCGGGCGCTCGATGGGGTCGCGGACCTCATCCTCCGAGCGCTCGGCCAAACCCCCGGGCAAACGCTCGGCTCGCAGCACACGCCCGAGGAGGTCAAGCTTATTGTCGCGGGCTTTCGCAAGCGCGGCGTGCTCGGCTATCTACGAAGGCTCTCTTGACCACATCGTGGGCATCCTCAATACCAAGGACCTGCTGCGCGTCGTCAATGACCGCATGAAGCAGGGGACGCCGCTGCTCGCGCCCTTCGACCTCGCCGCCATCCTCGCGAAGCCCATGATCGTTCCCGAGACCATGACCCTTGACCAGATGCTCGAGGAAGCGCGCCAGCGGCATTCGCAGATCGCGTTGGTCGTGGATGAGTTCGGCACCTTCGTCGGCCTGGTGACGCTGGAAGACGTGCTCGAAGAAATCGTCGGCGAGATCCAGGACGAGTACGACCGCGAAGAGAAAGCCATCCGCGCGCTGGGCGAAAACGTTTTGGAAGTGGACGCCTCCCGGAGCTTGCGAGAGCTCGCGGAGGAGTACGAAATCGTTCTGCCTCGCGACGCCGGATATACGACGCTCGCGGGCTTCGTCTTGGCGCGACTGGGCTTTATCCCCAGGGGCGGGGAAGCTTTTACGCACGACGGTCGGCGCTACACGGTGCTAGAAATGGACGGGCGGCGAGTGGCGAAGGTGAAAGTGGAAAAACTTTCGACAGCCGCCACGACGGCTGGAGGCGCAGCCGGCGCGGCGGCGCACCCGATGGCTGGAGGAGTTTCCGGCAGGGAAGTTCGGCGGGGGACCGAAGCCTCTGCGACGAAAGGCCCCACGCCCTCGCGCGCGGCCAATGTGTTTAAACCACATTCGAGATAAGACAGCTTCTCTATCGGCTGGCACTTTGGACTACGGTGCCGCTATTTTACCCGGGCACCCTTCGGGATAAGGTTTGAGTTGAGGGTCGAAATGGGTATCGGAGGGGGCCACGAACTCGACCGTGAACTCACCGGAGCGGATCATATCATCGGAGGTAACGTCGGACTTAACGATTTTCAATCGCAGCAGCCCCGTGCGGAGTTTGCCGAGCTCGGTGAAATACTCTTCGGTGGCCTTGTCGGGGCGGGCCGCGGAATACGGCCAAAGGGCGTTGGTGACAAGCGGCCAGAAACGCTCATAGTCCGCCTTGTTCAGCAGGAAGCGCAGCTCGCGGGTCGAGCTCAAGGATTGCCGCGCGCTTTCTCCGTACGCACGCCCCAGGTACTGAGAAGGGTTGAACCGGAGCGGCGGATTAACGGGATAAATGTAGTCGCGGCCTTCGGCGTCTTCGAGTGAGAAGGTCCACCCGGCTTCTCCGCTTTTCGGCAACAAGGTTTTCACCTTAAATGTGAGATCGTTGACGCGCTGCGCGTAATTGCCGCCGGCCTGGAGCGCGATGTCGAGACTTACAGCGCTACAGGCGGGCGCTGCCGTGGGCTTCTGGGCGTAGAGCTCGCTCGCAAGAATGAAGAGCGCGGTATTTCGCGAGAACCATTTTGAGCGCATGGCAGATTCCCGGCGTCCGTAGTTTATTGCGTTCAAATGGCCATTTTAAAATATCAAAACGGCGCAACTTCCTGCCGCAGAGCTCGACTGACCGCACCGCGAAACAACTTCTCCAATATTACCGCCAAGCCTCCCGAGCTCGGAAGCCACCTCTCAATTCTCGCCAAAGCTATTCTACACCATAACTACTGATGTTTCAGCACTTTATCCTCAGTTGATGTATCCGGAATATAGAGAACGGGCACCGCGCTTTGTGGTCTATTCAAGCGCTTGCCCGAACGGAAAAGTATGTGTTGAAAAAATAAATTGCTCTAGTTATAAGTACCGTCGCGGAAATCACCGATAGGTTTAGGAGGCTGATGAAAAATCGTCTTACGTTGTCATTCTGAGCGCAGCTAAGAATCTATGTTTTTGATTTCAAAGCAGTGCGAGATGCTTCGCTCCGCTCAGCATGACATTTCGGCGGGTTTTTCAGCAGTCTGTTAGATGACCTGCTGATCGTAAATTACAAGGAAATTAAAGCTGCTCGGCTGACCAGATGAATGTCGAAATCGCAAGGCACTCTTGCCCAATTACAATTCGCAGATCTGGCTCGCTAGGTGGTCTGATCAGCTCGACGAGCGGCTTTGTCTCTGGCTTGCGGTCGAGGACGAGAGTATTTTTCCCGCGCGCTGGCGCACAGCAAACATCACAAAGTTCTCTCGGGGTATGAGAGAAGATAAGGAGCATGTCCATGCCGTCAAAGACGACAGCACGTACCAAGGCAGGTCAGAGAGCCGCCACTCCTCCAGCGGCGGACACCCTGGTTGCATGTTGGGAAGATGATCCAGGCGATCCAAGGTCGCAACCGCCCTTGGTCCCCATCACAGTTATGGTTCCAAACCAGTCGGCTCAACCACTTCCGTTCGAGGTCAGTGGCCCCCGACCGGTTGGAAACATATATCAACCCGGCACTTCGGGCTTTTTGTATTATGCCGCCGCGTGCGCGCTGCGGAGGACAGCCGACTTCTGGGGCAGGATCGTCCCGCAAGGAACGAAATGAGAGGTGGGAAAATTCCTACCAGTCCATGTCGATAGTGGCGTGGATTTGAACGCTTTCTATACCCGGGGGGGAGGAGGAGAGCCCCCCGGCTTGCACTTCTTTCATGAAGCCGTCACCGGGAGGGTGTATTTCTCCGGGGAGAGCCCTGATGTCGCATGCCACGAGATGGGCCATGGGGTTCTTGACGCCATTCGGCCGCAGTTGTTCGATGCTCAGACCATCGAGGCGGCCGCTTTCCACGAGTCCTTCGGAGACATGAGCGCCCTTCTTTCGGTCTTGCAAGTTCAATCGTTCGGGCAAGCATTGTTGAATGAAACGGGCGGAACGATCAATCACGCCTCCCGATTATCGCGCCTTGCCGAACAGCTTGGAGCAGCAATTCGAGTACAGCACCCTGATGCTGTTGATCGCGACTGTTTGCGAAATGCTTGCAACTCGTTTTTCTATCGTGACCCGCAGACCCTCCCTCCTTCTGCCCCAGCTTCTCAACTATCGTCAGAGCCCCATTCGTTCTCGCGCGTCTTCACTGGGGCGTTCCTCGATGCGCTCGCGGGGATATTCCGGGTGCAGGGCAAGACTCCGAGCCCTGAGGGCCTGGTGAAAGCCTCCCAGGAGCTCGGGCAGATTCTCGTCGGCGGAGTGCTCGGCGCACCCGTGGTCCCGGACTATTACAGCCAAGTGGCCGCTCACATGGTCCAAATTGCTGATGGCGCGCCTTTCGGCCGCAAATACCGAGACATACTCAAAAGTTGCTTCGTCCGCCGTGGCATCCTTTCACTTCAAGCAGCGGCAACTCTCAGTAGCGTGAAAAGGCGAATCGTTGGAAGTTCCGTGAGACTCGAGCGGGCAGGCAGCGAAGGACGCAAATTGCCCACGGCATCCATATCTGCGGCCCAGTACGGCCTTAACAGAGCCGCTCTGAAGGTTTATACCGCAGGGGAGCCGAAGCGTTTCGCGGTTACATCATCCTCCTTAACGCTTGGTCCGGTAGAGCCGCGGTCGCCACAAAACGCTGCAGAATCATACACGGAGGATCTATTCCAACGCGGGCATGTTGATGTCGGGGCTCACGCACACCGTGTCGCCGGGCTGACGCATCCCTTCTCATTCAAGACGCATATGATTGTCGAAGAAAATGGAGAACTGCTTTTAAAACGGACAACCTTTGATTGCGGGTTTGACCACAAAGGGAATTAGAGTGTAAACTGACATTTAAGAGGTACCAAGTATGCGCAAGAGGTTTGAGAAGTCCTCTCAAAAGCGTGGCGGCGAACGCGCCGAGCCCGCAAAAATGAGAACTTTACCGAAACCAGCAGGGGCCGAAACGACAAATAAGACAGAAGCCAACTTTGCGGCTAAGCGGTTTGTGAATGATTTGATGATTCGCGGCGAAGCTGCAAAGAAGTCGAAGAAGGGGAAACTTCCTCTCCGTGCCACGCATGCGATCAAACGGCAGAATCGGGATGGCACCGTCGAAGTTGAACGACTCAGGTTCAAGACATTCTGATGCGGCCGGCGGGAGGGGAAGACATGCCCCTTTCAACGTGTCTGCGATTCCCCCCCTTTGAAGTCACTCCTGCGTTGCGGCCAAGGGTGTGGGCTGGAAGGTTCGCACGCGGCGCATCCAGACAAAGAGCAACGCGAGGCCGATGAGGATCAAAGCCAGGGAAAGGCCGATCCACAAGCCACGGACACCCATTCCAAAATTGAAGCAGAGGACGTAGCCGAGCGGCAGGCCGATAAGCCAGTAGGCCAGGAAGTGGCAAACCATGGGCGTGCGCGTGTCGCCGGCGCCGCGCAAGGCCCCTGTGACCACGGTCTGGATGCCGTCGAAGAGCTGGAAGACGGCCACGACGACCAGCAGCGCCGCTCCGATGCGGACCACGGCTTCGTCGGGCGTGAAGATGCGGGCAATGAGGCGTGGGAAGAGAAGGAAAGCCAGACCCGCCGACCCCATGAATCCCGCGCCGAGGGCAAGCGCTGTCCAGCCGGAGCGCCGCGCGTCCGCCGGGCTCGCTCGGCCCAGGGCCTGGCCCACCCGCACGGCGGCTGCCGAGGCTATCCCAAGCGGCACCATGTAAGTGAAGGTTGCCATCTGCATGGCAATCTGGTGCGCGGCGAGTGAGGTGGGATTCAGCTTCCCGACCAGCGCGGTCGCCGCAGCGAAGACGGCGACCTCGACGACCGTCTGAAGTGAGGCCGGAAGTCCGAGCGCGACGAGCCGGCGAATCCGTGAAAAATCCACCGAGAGCGGCGCCGCCGCAGCCCCGCTCGCCGGGCGCCGTTCGTGCCAGAGCGTGTAGAGGAGGACCACCAACGCCATATAAATTCGCGCCAGAGTCGTGGCCCACCCCGAGCCTTCCGCGCCCATTCGCGGGAAGCCCCCATGCCCGAAAATAAGAATCCAGTCGCCGCCCGCGTTCAAGAGGTTCGCGGAGAGGCCCGCGAACATCGCAGGCTTCACGCGATTCATGCCGCGAAGGTAGCCGCCAAAGGCCGCAAAAACGAGCAACGGCGGAATGCTCCAATCGAGCGCTCTCATGTAGGGAATTGTTTGCGCAAGCACGGCGGCGTTGACGCCCGCCGCTTGAAGGAGCCGCTCGGTCAGGCGGACCGCGGCCATCAGAATGAACCCCAGAGGGAGGCAAAGGTATAGGCTATTGACGAGCGAGCGGCGGCAGTCGCCGAGGTTCCCGGCGCCGAAGGCCTGCGGAACAAGGGTATCCAGGCCGAGGAGTAAGGCATAGCCAAACGTCGCCACGGTGAAGAACACTACACCGCCCAGGCTGACCGCGCCGATGGCGACCGGGCTGACTCGGCCCACCATCATGGTGTCCACGATGCCCATGGTGACCCAACTGAGGTTAGCCAATACCATAGGCCAAGCCAGGCGCAGCATGGGACCGAACTCCTGCCGGAATGTGGCCGTTCGACTCGTCATAGCCGAGCGTCGCTCGCTTCCACTTTAACCGATTCGTCCCCGCGGCATGCCTGCGCAGGAAGGATTAGCCAAAACCGCCGCGGCCTCGAATGGCCCCCCGTGCCCGCCCACACCACTTTTGTGCCACTCGCCCCGTACTAAGGTACTCTTGTGCCGTTGGCCGATCTTGCATACTCTAGGGTCGTCGAAGAACGTGATTTCCGAAAACGGGGAGTTGTAAATTGATTCTGTCAGCCCTGATTTTGATCGTTTCATGCAGCCTTCTCTTCTTCTACTTTCAAGTCCTTTGTCAAAGGATCTTACGCCGAGAGTTTGACCGGGCCTATTTTCAGATGACCGTCAACGCCGCGCGTCTGGAGTTCGCCTCTTTGAGGAAGGGTCTGGAATTCCAGACTGCTCCTTTGGATTTTGCGCAGTGTCGGCTGGCTCTGCAATGCGACCTTTTGACTCTCCGATACCTCCTGAAGCATGCGGCGAACCTGAAACAGAGCCTCAGTGGGCAGGAGCGGCTGCTGATGCTTTACTACCGCCTGTCTTCGGTCAGCTTCGTCGTGCGGCACTGGCTCGGCCTGAATGAAAAAGCGGCCATTCTAAAGATGGCGAGCGTCCTCCAATATTTCGCCAACGTGGTTGGGGAGAGAAAATTTCGCATGCAGGCCGACCCGCTCGCCGCCGCAGAGTAAGGGTCGTCCTTCGAGGACGTCGCTCCGCTTCGGGGCGCGCTACACCCTCAGATTGAAGGATTCCAATGGGAAACGCCGGTTCACGCCGAAGGGTCTTAATTATCGAGGATGAGCCCTCGATCCGCAACGTCCTTTACGTCTTGTTGGCGAGCATTGGGTGTGACGCTGAGACGGCGACCAACGGCGCCCAGGCCCTGGCCATGGTCCAGCGCGAACAGTTTGACGCGTTGCTTCTTGACCTGCGCTGCTCCGACCTCGAGCCGGAGATGGTTCTTAGTAACGTGCATCGTATCCGGCCCAGCCTTATTGGCCGGGTTCTTGTGGTCGCAGCGGAAGTGGCGGATGAAAAGGCTCTTGAGCTTTTTGCACGGAATTTCCGGGTACATGTCCGGCGTGACCAGCTTGATGAAGTCAAAGGGGTCATGCGGGCTATGCTGACCCTTGCTCCTTCTCCCGAGCCTCCCTCGCAGTGAATTTCTCCCTCCGCCGGAATGGCTTGCCACTTACAGGCGGCCTCCCATTCAAGAAAGTATATTGCGAACAACGAACCGGACGTTCGCGGGCCGCTCTGCGAGCCGGCGCATGTACCATGGAAACCAGTAGCTGCGTAAGAGATGAGCACCGCGCAGCGCCAACCCTCCCGGGCAAGCCGCACCTGCTCCTCCCGCTGGATGCCGTAGAGCATCTGGAACTCGAAGTCCTGCCTTGTAAGCCCCGAGGCCAGCGCATCGCGCAAATCTTCGCCTGGCATGAAGCGAGCAACGGGCCTCCGCGCGAAGCGATGCCGCGGCAACTGCTCGCGCAACCAGCGGTTCTCCGCAGCCCATAGGAATATGCCGCGCATCATGCGAATTCGCGCTCCTTCCCCCTGAGCGGGGGCGAAGGATCATACAGCAGGTGCGGAGGGCGAGGCCGCGTCGTTCCCGCGGCGGCGCTTGAATTTGGCACTCTGCCCGCATACACTGAACAACAATAAACGTTTCCCGAATGGAGTGCCTTTTGGCCGCGACGCAGAAGGAATTTGCCCAAAGCCTCGAAAAACTGATCGGGAAGTTCGAGTCCGACAAGCCCTTCTACCTATCCAAGGAGTGCTCGGAAGCGCAGGCCAGGATTGATCTCATTACTCCGCTCTTCAAGGCCCTTGGCTGGGATGTCGAGAACGAGGCCGGGCTGCCCTACCACGAGCGCGAGGTAGTGGTCGAGCGCGGGGAGTCCGACGTTCACGGGCGGCCCGATTACAGCTTTCGCGTGGGCGGCCAGACTAAATTCTTTGTCGAGGCCAAAGCTCCCTCGGAGTCCCTCAGCGACCCGCGCCACATCCTCCAGGCCAAGAGCTACCCTTGGAACACCAAATCCGTTTTCTTCGCCGTCCTCACGGACTTCGAGGAATTCCGTTTCTACGACGCGAGCATCAAGCCGGACGAGCGCAAGCCGGACGAGGGCTTGCTGCTCAGGCTGAGGTACGCGGATTACCCGATGAGCGTCGAAAGGCTCTGGGAGTTTTCGCCAGTGCGCGTGGCTGCCGGGTCGCTCGACGCGATGCTGCCGCGTGACCGGCGAACGCAGCGGATGCGCATCCCAGTGGACGAGGCGTTTCTTGATGAAATGACCGGCTGGCGGGAAGAGCTTGCGAGAAACATCTATAAGAACAGCCCCGGCCGCACCGCGCGGCAGTTAAATGAAGTCGTGCAACGGCTTCTCGACCGCATTGTCTTCATCCGTATTGCGGAGGATCGCCGGATCATCGAACGGTTTCAGCTTCGCGACGCCGCCGAACAGTGGCGGGCGCGCGGCGGGAAATTCAGCATCTTCGACTGGCTTCGTCCGCTGTTTGAAAAGATCAATGACGATTTCAACGGCGAGATCTTCAAGCCCAACGAACTGCTCGAAAGCACGAAAGTTGATTCGGAAGTGCTCGCCAGGATCATCGAGCGGCTTTACCCGCCCAAGAGCCCTTACCGCTTTGACGTGATCGGCGTCGAACTTCTTGGCTCGATATACGAACGCTACCTGGGGAAAACCATCCGCCCCACGGCCAAGACCGTCCGCGTGGAGGAAAAGCCGGAAGTCCGCAAGGCGGGCGGCGTCTATTACACGCCCAAATACATCGTGGACTACATCGTCAAAAACACGGTGGGGAAGATCATCGAAGGCAAGACGCCCAGGCAGATTGAAAAAATCCGCATCCTCGATCCCGCCTGCGGCTCCGGATCGTTTCTCATCGGCGCGTTCCAGTGCCTGATTGACTACCACACCCAATGGTATTTGGAGCATCCCGAGCAGGAAGTCCGCCACGCCCATCCTTCGCTCGACTTCATGCGCGAAGTGCACAAGGACCCGAACGGCAACGCCCGCCTATCGGTTTATCGCAAGGCGAAAATTCTGCGCAACAACCTATTCGGCGTGGATATTGACCCGCAGGCCGTCGAAATCACCATGATGAGCCTTTACCTGAAGGCTCTCGAAGGCGAGAAATCTCAACTGCCGCCCAAGCAATCTCTCCTGCCGGAATTGAAATACAACATCATCTGTGGGAATTCTTTGATCGGCCCGGATATCTACGACCAGGGAACGCTTTTCGGCGACGAGGAGCGCGACCGCATCAACGCCTTCGACTGGTACGGTAGCACGGGCGTCCCGCCCGTGAACGTAGGGGCGATTCATGAATCGCCCCTACCGGCGGCGGGCGCTGGGGCGGGCTTCAAATCCGCCCCCATCACGGATCGTGGGGGCGGGTCTCAGACCCGCCCCTACACCGGCCCCGCCACTTTCGGCGACATCATGCGCTCCGGCGGCTTCGATTGCGTCATCGGCAACCCGCCGTACGTAAGACAGGAAGAACTCTCAAGCTTCAAAGAATACCTCAAAAGGCATTATGAATCTTTCGACGGCGTTGCCGACCTTTATGTGTACTTCCTCGAGAAAGACGTCAAGGTTCTCAAGCAGGGTGGCCGCTTCGGGATCATTGTCTCAAGTAGCTTCCTGAGGACGGATTTCGCAAAGCCATTGAGGGCGTTTCTCGAGAAATCGGCTGCCATTTTGAAAATCGTGGATTTCGGGGGCCTTGCAGTTTTCGAGAATGCGAAGGATACCTATGTCTGCATTCCCCTTCTAGGAAAGCAGAAACAGCCGAGTTATGTCCAGGTGTCGAAAGTCATGTCACTCGATTTTGAGGATCTGGACGCGTATGTTGGCAGG
>QHZN01000383.1 GCA_003225365.1 Acidobacteriota bacterium | reverse complement strand
ATCTTTTCAAACCGCTATTTGTCGAATCCCGAGAGCCCTTCAGCGTCTCGAATCAACAAAGGCGCGCCGCCGAGCTCGAGCGTGCGGTCCGCTCGCTTCGCCGAAAACCGCAATACAAGGAAATCGCATCGGAGTTCGCCCCCTTCCCCGTCAAGATCCGGCGCCGGGCGGAGGAGGTCCTGAAAGACTCCGCCTTTCGCCATCGGCCCGGCCGGGTGCTGGAGTGGCGCGCGGACTTTGACGCGCTTCAGGCTTCGCGTGTCAACGAGGGCTTCCAGCTCGACGGTGAATTCGAAAAGTGGCAGAAAGGCGTTGTCTATGAAATGCGCAACCGAAACCAAATCTTCGCGGGAGCGGGACATTGGCGCGGCCCGGAACAGTTTTCCGTGCGCTTCTCGCTGGGCTGGGATGAGATTAACTTTTACGTCGGGCTTGATGTCAGCGATTCCGACCCGTACACGCAGTTCACTGGAAGGGATATCGCCAAGGGTGACGCCGTCATTCTGCTGCTTGAAACGGCATTTCGGAAAAACTTTAACCGCCACAACGCCGACGGCGACGAATACCGTTTGCTTTTCAGCCCGGGCGATTTCGCCCAGGTTCCGCCAAGCGTCTTCTCAGACCAGGACTATCTGCCTCCGCGGCCGGTCCCCAGGAACTTCGATAAAGAAATACAAACTGTGTGGAAGAAGACTTCAAAGGGCTACTCGGGAGACATCGCGATTCCTGCGGCATGGTTCGATGGCGGGCCTGCCCGCCGCAGCCTTGGCGAAGGTGGGCCTTTTCGCCCCGGATACGAAGTTGGGATAGGCTTGGCCGCACAAAAGGTTTTCCCTTCCCCAGCGGCGTCTCAGGGCCAGGAAGAAGAGGCCCCGCGGATTATCTTCAGGTCCAAGGCGAACCGATTGTTCGAACTGAACTTCGGGAACCCGGCGAGTTACCAGCGGCTGATTCTCGAGCAGTTGTCGAAGTAGGGTACCCCTTGATCAAGCGGGAGGAGAGTTGCGAGGAGGGAAGCTGTAGCCCACTTTGCATTCAATGAAGTCAGGTCGGGACGGGCGGTCAGATTCGATAAGGCTTGAACAAGGCAGCCGGTTCCTGGCTAGGCGTATCAGCGGGAGAGATTATGGGTATTGACCTTTACAAGGCAGACCTAGCTCGTATTTCTTCGGCGGAGCTTTATGAGGCTGTCAAGTCCTTTACTCGAGTGGACGAAGACCTGGACCAGCGTCCACGCGAGGGCTATGTTTTGGATTTCAAACAAGAGTGGGGTGACAAAGCTCTTCAGACTGTTGCCGCGTTTGCGACTACCTTCGGCGGGTTGCTTCTAATAGGGGTTAGTGAGAACGACGGGCGGCCGGATAAATGCGTTGGCGTCCAGGAAAAGGGCGAGTTAAAAACCCGGTTGGCGAGCATCATAGCTGGCAACATGGTGCCGGTTCCGCCTTTTTGGATTGCCGACTGCCGATTGCCGCAGGATGCCACACGCTCATTAGCTGCGGTCAGGGTCGGGCAGTCCAAAGAGGTCTGTCTCATCACGAAGAAGGGAGAAAGTCATCCGGTCTACGTTCGCTTCGAAGACCAATCTGTGCCTGCTAATGCTGCCCAGCTTCGCTCGCTGATTGACAAGGAGAAGCGGGCGATCCGTCCCGAGGGTTACACGGCAAGACGCGCCAATGAATTTCAAAACACCCTGAATGTCTACAAGAAGCGCGCGCAGGGCAGCGGAATCGAGGGAAGCCAAACGTTCTTTAGGGTCTTTCTGGTACCAGATGATCATCCGCGCATAGAAATTGACCTGACCGTGGAAAATAGGTTCCGTGAGACGGTTTATCGCAATTTCCAGGGTCACAAGGGGCTCCTTAGCGGGACGGCGGCTGAGGATACGAAAGGACCCAAGGATTCGTTCCTAATGGCGCTGACGTTGAGTCCTGCAGGATACGACTATGAACGTAGGTGGGCGTTCACCGCCTCGGGCGACGTTGGCTTCGTGACGCAGTCAGTCATGAACGTTGGCGAGTTGGGCGCACGCTGAAGCCTGTACGATACCGCTGCCGATCTGACATACTTTCTGAAGTGCGCTGCAGACTTTTGGCAACAGTTCAACTATTACGGCAGGGCTCAGTTCTTCGCTGACCTCCGGGTCTTTGGTGGTCGAGTCATGGAGCGGGGCCAAGGATATTCCGCAATGCTCTATGATCTTGCTGGTGGCCCGTCGGGTTTGGGCCTGGCTCTGGATGGCACTGCAATGAGAGGACAACAGAGCCAGCACCGTGCAGAGTATAACGCCGATTTGTCGTATGAAGCCTTTACGAGCAGCCTACAATATACTGTAGCATGTTCTTTGAACCAACTGGTTAGATCGCTAGGCTTTGCGGCTGACCTTCAAAAACTTGAGCGAACAG
>QHZN01000374.1 GCA_003225365.1 Acidobacteriota bacterium | reverse complement strand
GGCGTGCGAGCCGAGCTCCACCGCAGGCGCGCAAATGACCTTCTTGATGAACGCCTGCCGCTCCGGGTTGAGAACCACGTTCGGGGTGAAGCTCGCCACCCCGATGGTGCCGTCCAGGACCGCGGCCGCGACGATATAGGGCAACGAATGGTCGGCGGTCTCGCGCGAGATGGGATTCCATGGGTCCTGGCGTATCTTGACCAGGTGATCGTAGGCGCCCTCCTCGGCGAACACGCGTATGTGTTTGATCCTGGAAAGATCCTTGATCCGGGACCGGGCGTCGATGGCGGCCTGTATGGCGCTCTGCGCCACGGAGCCGACCGGCCAGCGCTTCATGAAGGCCTCGCTCACCCGTCCGAGCGGGATGCGCGGGTTCAGCCGCTCGCGCAGCACGGGGACCGGGTCGTCCTTCATGTTCATTTTTTGCATGAAGCCGCACTTCCCGACGAACGGCCTCACCGCCGCTTCGACGCCGACCTGCGCGAGGAGACAGGCCTGGAGCGAATTCCTGACGGCGTCGGCCCCGTTGAAACGCTTCCACATGGAAAGGTCGCCGCGCCGGTTGAGCTCACCCGATTCGATCTCATCGCTCGCGAAATGGGGGATCGCGGTCATGCCCATGGCTTCGCGGGTCTGATCGGCATTCAAATTCAGCAGTCGCGCGATCGCGGCGGTCGCGCCGAGGGCCATCAGGTTCGTGTAGTCCCAGCCGCCCGGCGCGGTTGAGAACGCATCGAATGCCGCTCCCACCATTTCGTAGCCTACGGCCACCGCCGAGAGCAGTTTTGCCCCGGGGGCGTTCGTCCATTCGGCGGCGGCAATGACCCCGGAAAGGATGTCGCTCGAATGACCGCTGTTGCGCTGCCCCACGAAAAAATCGTTGTAGTCGTGGCATCTCAGGAGCACCCCGTTCGCCAACGCGGCGAGCTCGGGCGCCGCGCGCTTTTGCGTGCCCCAGATCACGCAGCCTTTGCTATTCGCCGGGAAGCGGTAGGCGTGTTTCCGCGCATTTTGTGCGGCCGGGTGCCGCAGCGCGACTATTGCGACGGCTATCGAATCGATGAGGACGGCTTTAGCGGCACGCTCGGCGCGCGCGTCGAGCTTGTCGGAGACATTCACCACATAATGGGCGATCAGCTCGCTGATTTCGTCGCGGTATTGTTGTTTATTGGCGTTGGCCGTCACGTATAACCTTTTTTCCTATCGTTTCTTGAAGACGCTCTCGGGCATCTTGAACTCCCCGCCGGCGGCAGTCAGTCTCTCCGCGAAAATCTGCCGGACCTTCGGGTCTTCGTCCGGATAGTCGATGTCCGTGCGGCCGGGATCCGACACCAGCGTGGTGGTGAAGGGGTAGAGGTCGTTGTTCCATCCGCCGAGCTTCACGAAGCGCGCCGGCGTCTTGCCGCTGTTGAAGTGCTGGTGGTACCACTGCAGCGGCGGAACCAGCAGCGTTCCTTCCTTCCATTCAGCGAGTTGCACCTGGCTCTGCTTTCCATCCTTGAACGGAGTGGTGCCGATCTCCGGAGGCCACAGCAAGCTGAATCCGTTGCCGTCCAAGAGAATGATCGTCGAACCCGGCCCATGGCGGTGGCAGCGTTCGTACGTGCCCGTGGGGAACTGCTCCACGTGCAAGGCCATGGTATTCCGCGCCATCGAAAAATGATTGTCATAATCCTCGACTCCCTGGCCCGCCGGATACAACGGCGCCTTCCACGCATTTGGAACGTAGTTGACGATGGAGTGGGAGTGGTGGCCTTGAACGTAGACCGGGGCTCTCTGGCGCGGGACCGTGGGATAGAACGCCGCCGGCTTCGGGCTGAAGTAATCCTTGCGGCCGTCGAACCGCTCCGTGAACACGTAGTCGTTGTCGAAAATGAAATCGGTGTGCCGGAACATGTCGATGAGCAGCGGGGCGTTGGTGATGGCCGCCAAGCGCGCAGGATCCTTGCCGGTATTGATGTAGCGGTGCCAGGTGTTCAGAGGCGAGGGAAATATGGCGCCTTTTTCCCACTCGAAGGTGATCATGTTGCTCTGATCGCCCTGCCAGACCTGGGTCTGTCCCTTGCCGGAGAGGACCAGCACCTGCTCTTCGAAAATGTGGCGCTCTGCGTTGGTCCGGCTTCCCGGCGGAATCTCGCATACCCACGCATCGACCGTTCCCGCGGTGCCTTCCAGGAAGATGTACGCTCCGAGGGCTCCCACCCGCTTCCATGGTTTCAGCTCGACCTTGTTGACGTCGATGAAACCGCCTTCGTAGACGGGAATGCCTTCTTTCTTGAGGAATTGCCGGTAAGCGCTGGGTCCGTTAAAAACGAGCGGGTCGTCGTAGGAACTGGTCCTGGGCCTGGAGGCCGCCGGCGCTTGAGCCGATGCCCCCGAACTGGGGACAACCGCTCCGGCTGCGATACCCGCCAGGCACATGCGCAGAAATTGAGATCGGGTAAAACCTATTTTTTCGATG
>QHZN01000373.1 GCA_003225365.1 Acidobacteriota bacterium | reverse complement strand
GTCTCGCCGGTCTGAAACTCCGTCCATTCCGGCGATTCGAACTTGAGGCTCCACCCGACGACGTCCCGGTAAAACTTCACGGCACGGCCCATGTCCGCAACGAATTCGATGACATACCTGATTTTAACCGCCATGGTTCTTGCCTCCGGCAGAATAGATATCAACGCCCTAATTCAACTTCAAGAGGACAGCAAAAAAAAGCTCGGGAGGCTGTCATTCTGAGTCCCTTCGCTTGACATTCTGACCCTGAGCGCAGCGAAGGGGAAGAATCCCATTCGGGTATTTCAACGCTGCCAAGGGATGCTTCACCCGCCTCGCGGGATCAGCATGACAACTTCAGGTTTTCAACAAGCCGCTAAGGATCACAGCGAGGCGAACTTCAGCGCCTCCGGAAGCCAAGGCGGGGCCGCGTGGATGGCTCTTACGACGTCCTCGGGCTGGGCGACCACCGTCCACATTTCGCCGTGGCGCGGGTCCATGAAGCGCTCGGCAATCGAGTGTTCGAGCGCGGAGACGAGCCGGTCGAAAAAAGAAAGCGTGTTGAGGAGCACAATCGGCCCCATGTAGAGCGCCAGGCGCTTCCAGGTGATGGCCTCGAGCAATTCTTCGAATGTGCCGGAGCCGCCCGGCAGCGCCACCACGGCGTCGGCCCCCTCGAGCATCCGCCGCTTGCGCTCGTGGAGGTCTCGGACAACGTGGAGCTCGCTCAACCCCGAGTGGCCCCATTCGAGCTCCTTCATGAAGCGCGGCAGGACGCCGATGACGTGTCCGCCCCCGTCGAGTGCGCCGTCGGCCAGGGCGCCCATGACGCCCACTGCCCCGCCTCCATAGACGAGCGTCGCCCTCTCGCGCGCGAGCTCGCGCCCCAACCGCCGCGCAGCTTCGAGATATGCCGAGCGGCATTGCCGGCTCGACCCGCAATAGACTGTGACGCGAAGGTTCGCCATCACTCGCTCCGCCCGCAAAAAGGTCCCAGGTTCCAGGTGTTAGGTGATAGTCGCTCCAAAGTCAACCGAAAACCGCGCCCATCGCCTTGGCTCTTGAATCCGCCGCGAGTTAGCCGTAATTTGCGGCTTGGCATTTGGAGTTAGTGATGATCCGCGGAGGGGTTATGGACAAAAACCGGCTCACTCGAAGAGGCTTCATCCAAGCGGCGGGAACGGCAGCCGGAGCGACGGCCTCGGCGGGCTTCGCCCGATCGGAGCTCGAGCCGCACCGGGCCGAGCGAGCGGCGCCATCCTTCGCTGCCACGCCGGAGGCTCCGGCGCGCAAGTTTTATGCCATCCTCAGCCTCGGCCGGCTTGGCTTCGGCGGAAGTTTTGAGGACTCTGTTGCGCTCGCCGCCAAATACGGCTTCGAGGGCGTGGATCCCGACCCTGGATTTTTCGCGAAGCTCTCCGACGACGCGCTCGCAAAGCTCCTCGACGATTTGAAAGCCAAAAACCTGCGCCTCGGCGCCGCGGGCCTGCCGGTCGAATTTCGCAAGGACGACCAAACCTTCTCGGACGATCTGAAGAAACTGCCTGCCGCCGCGGCCGAACTCCGGCGCGCGGGCATCCGGCGCGTGAGCACCTGGATTCTGCCTTTCAGCGATCACCTGACTTATCTGCAGAACTTTCGCACCCACGCTTACCGCCTCCGCGAATGCGCGCGCGTCCTCGAAGACCACAACCAGCAGTTGGGCCTGGAATACGTCGCTCCGCGAACGCTTTGGCGCAGCGGCCGCCAACCATTTCTTCACACGCTCTCGGAGCTTAAAGAGCTCGAACTCGCAATCGGCACGGACAACCTGGGCGTGCAGCTCGATAGCTGGCACTGGTTCAACGCGGAAGAAACCGCGAACGACTTGCTCACGTTGCGCGCCTCCGACGTTGTCACCGTGGATTTGAACGACGCGCCCCTGGGGCTGACGCTAGACCAATACCGAGACGATCAGCGCGAGTTGCCCGCCGCCACCGGCGTCATCCCCATCAAGACCTTCCTCGGCGCGCTCGCCCAAATTGGCTACGACGGACCTTGCCAAGCGGAGCCCTTTAACGCCGCACTGCGCGCCTTGCCGGTGGAGGAAGCTGCGGCCAAAACCGCCGCCGCGCTCAAAAAAGCCTTCGCGCAAGCCGGCGTGTGACGCGGCGGGCGAGGCTGTGCGAAAAGCTGGCATGGGAGGGGGCGGGGCGGTTCTCGTGAAGGGCAGGGAGGAGGAATATCGCGTAGCGGATCAACGAGCTGGCGCCCGGCGTCGCCGCAAATACGCCCGCCAGGAAGTTATAGGCCCGGGCTCACTGAGGGCTTTCTGGATTAAGAAGTGGTCGTATAAATCGGCGAGAACTTTTTGGTTCCGGAGGATCCGAAGGGCTACTCTCCTCCGCTTTTTTCCATCGAGGCGAAGAAAGCTGCGGTAAACGTCTCCATCTTGCTTCACCA
The DNA here is from genome assembly GCA_003225365.1 of Acidobacteriota bacterium. GTDB lineage: Bacteria > Acidobacteriota > Terriglobia > UBA7540 > UBA7540 > Gp13-AA74. The sequence continues at coordinate 53 of QHZN01000373.1, read as the reverse complement.
TCTTTGAAGGCCTGGAGCCATTTCCCATGACCGCGATTTTATCACAAGGTTTC
>QHZN01000142.1 GCA_003225365.1 Acidobacteriota bacterium | reverse complement strand
CCCGTGGACTGGCCCGCTGAAGACCTGATTCACCGCGCGCTTGGCTTGGTTGAGGTCGTGGACGAGCAGGTGGCCAAGCATTCCGACTCGCTCGAGTTCGCCGCGAGCGCCGACGACGTTATGCGCATCCACCGTGAGGGAAAAATCGCCGCCCTCATGGGCGTCGAGGGCGGGCACATCATCGAAAACGACCCGCGGATGCTCGACATCTTTTACCGCCTGGGTGTCCGCTACATGACGCTGACGCACACCAAGAACACCCAGTGGGCGGACTCCTCCGGCGACCAGACTCATTGGAACGGCCTGACGGAGTTTGGAAAACAAATCGTCTTGCGGATGAACCGCCTGGGCATGATGGTGGACATTTCGCACGTTTCCGACAAGACCTTTGAAGACGCCATCGCGGTCTCGAAGGCGCCGCTCATCGCCTCGCATTCCTCCTGCCGAGCTCTCTGCCCCGCGCCGCGCGACATGACGGATGAGATGCTCGGCGCGCTGGCGCGAAACGGCGGCGTCGCCGACATCAATTTTTACTCCGCCTTCCTCGACCCCGCGTACCGGCAGGCTCAGGCAAAAATCCTCCCGCAAGTCGAGGCCGCCGTGAAGAAGGCCCAGGAAGAGTTGGCGAAAGAAGGAAAGCGCCTGAGCTACGCGCAAGAAACCGAAATTCGCGTCAAAATGGAAGCGGGACTCAGCAAGCCGAGCTACACCGTCATCGCCGACCACATTGACCACGCCGTGAAAGTTGCAGGCGCGGACCACGTCGGCCTGGGGTCGGACTTCGACGGCGTGGATGCCATCCCCCGCGGCATGGAAGATGTCTCGAGGCTGCCGAACCTGGTGTATGAGCTCGCCCGCCGCGGCTACAGCGAAGAGGATTTGATCAAGATCCTGGGCGGGAACGTGCTCCGCGTCTTGCGGCAGGTGGAGCAGGTCTCGCACGAGATGCAGGTGCATTAGATGCCGTGGAGAAACCGGAGGACAGCGAAAAACGTTTCGCGCAAAGGCGCCAAAACCACGCAGGGTAGCGCGGACTTGTCTTCTAAGTCCGCGGCTTTTCGATCGCGCCACACAAAATACCGCGGAGTTGAAAGACAACTCCGCGCTACCTTCCTTGCGCCTTAGCGCCTTGGCGTGAGGTTTTGCCTTTTTTGGGAAGGCCTGATCACCGCACCGAAACGAGCGTGAATCTTTCACCAGGAGGAAATCATCGCATGAAGAAGATCGCCCCTTTAGTTATCTTCATTTCCGCCATATCAGCACCGTCGCTTTTGGCGCAAGCCACGCAAAAGACCGCTCCTCGGAGCGCGGCCCCGCATTCGACGAGCGCCGCGCACTCACTCTTGCGGCCGAGCTCGCTCCACGACAAGGCCCCCGAGGTTTTCAAGGCAAAATTCGCAACCACGCAAGGGGACTTCGTGGTCGAGGTGCGCCGCGACTGGTCACCCTACGGGGCCGATCGCTTCTACAACCTGGTGAAGTACGGGTTTTATACGAATGCGAGCTTTTTCCGCGTGATCTCGGGCTTTATGGTGCAGTTTGGCATTTCCGCGCGGCCCGTCGTCGCGCGCGCCTGGGCCAGCGCGACGATCCCCGACGATCCCGTCAAGCAGAGCAATCTGCGCGGAAACGTGACCTTTGCCACCGCCGGGCCGAAGACCCGCACGACTCAGGTGTTCATCAATTATGGGGACAACAGCCGTCTTGACGGGGACGGCTTTTCGCCCTTCGGCCGGGTCGTCGAGGGCATGGAGGTCGTGGATAAACTCTACAGTGGTTATGGGGAGGGCGCTCCAAGCGGCAACGGCCCGAGCCAGGATATGCTGACCAAGGAAGGCAAGCCTTACCTTGACAAGAATTTCCCCAAACTCGATAGCATCAAGTCGGCGAGTATCATGCCGTGAGCCAAAGCTGTCATGCTGAGTCCCTTCGCTCTGCTCGGGGCAGGCTCTTCGCTTGTCATTCTGAGCGAAGCGAAGAATCCCTTTCATTCCGCGCTCAGGTTAAACTTCGCGAAGCATCCCTGTATTTCATTGTATATAAATGCCTGGATCCTTCGCGGAGTTTACCCTGAGCCGGCAGAGCAAGATTCTTCGCTTCGCTCAGAATGACAGCGAAGGGCTCAGGATGACAAGCGCCAAGGATTTCGACGCGATTTGCTATAAGGAGAACTGATGAGCGACTTGAAGCCCGGACTTTATGCGGTTTTTGAAACCTCTTCCGGCAGGATTATTTGCCGCCTCTTTCCCGAGCACGCTCCGAGAACCGTCGAAAACTTCGTGGGGCTCGCCAAAGGCACGCGCGAATCGGCGGACCCGAAGAGCCGCACGCGCTCCAAGCGCCGCTTCTACGACGGCTTGACGTTTCATCGCGTGATCCCGAACTTCATGATTCAGGGCGGATGCCCGCTGGGAACGGGCACGGGCGGGCCCGGGTATCAGTTCGAGGACGAGCATTCAGCCTCGCTGCGGTTCGACCGCCCCGGCAAGCTCGCCATGGCCAACGCCGGGCCAAACACCAACGGGTCGCAATTTTTTCTTACTGTGGCTGCCACTCCCTGGCTCAACAGCAAACATACTATCTTCGGCGAGACCATCGAGGGCCAGGAGGTGGTGGTTGCCATCAGCAACGCCCCCAAGGACACAAACGACCGCCCGCGCACGCCTATCGTCATCAAAAAGCTAGAGATTGTTGAGGTCAAATAGCAGCGCGCATCGCTGCCACTCGACTCAGGCGGAGTGGCATCGCGATGCGACAGAGGGGTGTGGATAAGGGGCAGCCGGGCTCACATCTTGATAACGTCCACCAATTCCTTTACAGCGCTGGCGGACCTTTCGAGCTCCGCCCTCTCTTCCTCGGTCAGTCTGATTTCCATGATCTGCTCAATTCCGCGCGCGCCGAGTTTCACCGGGACGCCGACAAACAGACCTTGGATGCCGTACTCACCTTGCAGGTACGCGGAGCAGGGGAGGATCTTCTTGCGGTCGTTGAAAATCGCGTCAATCATCTCGACCACGGCGGCCGAAGGCGCGTAGTAGGCGCTTCCCGCCTTCAGCAGGTTGACGATCTCCGCGCCGCCATTGCGCGTGCGCTGAACGATGGCGTCGAGTTGCACCTTCGGCATCAGCTCCGAGACCGGAATGCCGGCAACCGTGGTGTAGCGCGGGACGGGCACCATCAGATCGCCGTGTCCGCCGAGCACGAAACCCTGAATGTTCTGCACGGAGACGCTGAGCGCTTCGGCGATGAAGGTGCGGTACCGCGCTGTGTCGAGAGCGCCCGCCATGCCGATGACGCGGTTCCGTGGAAACCCGCTGACGCGGAAAGCCGTCTGCGCCATGGCGTCAAGGGGATTCGTGACCACAATCAGAATACACTCCGGTGAATATTTGACCACCTGCTCGACGGCGCCTTTGACGATCTCAGCGTTGGCTTTTAGCAGGTCGTCGCGGCTCATGCCCGGCTTGCGGGGAAAGCCCGCGGTCATAACCACCAGGTCCGAGTTTCCGGTGTCCTCATAATCGTTGGTGCCTCGGATCTTGAGGTCGTAGCCTTCGATGGGACCAGACTCGAAAAGGTCAAGCCCTTTGCCTTGCGGAACGCCTTCCAAGATGTCAATCAAGACGACGTCGGCGAGCTGTTTGTCCGCGAGCCGGTGCGCAACCGTCGCTCCGACGTTTCCCGAGCCCACCACCGTCACCTTTTTCCGCATCTCCCCTCCCGTTAAGAAAAGAAGTCAGTGGCAAGTGGCAAGTAAAAAATCAAAGCCTATGAATTGGAGTAGATTATTCGCTTGCCACTTGCCACTAACCACTTGCCACTGTTTGTTTGCCACTAGCCACTGGCCACTGCTTTTTCGCTCATGTTTTCGATAATAGCGTCGGCGAATGCGCTGGTGCCGAGCTTTTCGGCGCCGGTTATCCCCTCCATCCGCATCAGGCGTTCGAGGTCGTAGGTGACGCGATGCTCGGCGATGGTGGCCGCAAGCGCCCGCTCGATGAGCACACCCACTTCGGGCCAGCCGATGAATTCGAACATCAGCGCCCCGGAACGAATGAGCGCGCCGGGGTTGACGACGTCCTGGTCGGCGTACTTGGGCGCCGTGCCGTGCGTGGCTTCAAAAACCCCATACCCGTCGCCGATGTTCCCGCCGGGCGCGAGACCCAACCCGCCAATCTGCGCCGCGCAGGCGTCGGAAAGATAGTCGCCGTTCAGGTTGGGCGTGCAGAGCACCTGGTACTCGTCCGCGCGAGTTAGGATTTGTTGCAGCATCGAGTCGGCGATGCGGTCGTTGACCATGACTTTGCCTTTCCACTTGCCGTTCCCGTGCGTCGCGCGGATCGAATCCAGGCAGGCCTTCACTTCCGTTTCCACTTGCAGACGGAAAGCCCCTGGCGCCATATCGAGTCCGGGCTCGACGCGGGCGGCAATAGCCTCGATGGAAGCGGCCGGGTTCTTATCGCGCTGGTCGAGGATCCAACTTTCGCGCTCCGTGACGATGGCCCCGCGGAACTCTTCTTTCGCGAGTTGGTAGCCCCAATCGCGGAAAGAGCCCTCCGTAAATTTCATGATGTTGCCCTTGTGGACCAGGGTCACGGTCTTGAGCCCCTGGTCGAGCGCAAAACGCAGGCCGCGGCGTACCAGCTGATTCGTGCCCGTCACCGAGATGGGTTTGATGCCTATCCCAGAATCCGTGCGCACCCGCTTTTTGGCGCCGTCCACGCTCAGCATTGCGTTCACGAAATCAATCAGCCGTTTTGCCTGAGCCGAGCCTTCCCGCCACTCAATGCCCGCGTAGACGTCTTCCGTATTCTCGCGGAAGATGACGATGTTCATGCGTTCCGGGTGGCGCACGGGCGACGGGACGCCGGGAATGTATTTCACGGGGCGCCAGCAGGCGTAGAGGTTCAGAAGCTGGCGCAGCGCGACGTTGAGGCTGCGGATGCCGCCGCCTACAGGCGTCGTCAGCGGGCCTTTGATGGCGACGCGAAACTCCTTGATCGCGTCGAGCGTCCCCTGCGGAAGCCATTCACCAAACCGCTTGAAAGCCTTTTCCCCTGCAAAAACTTCGTACCAGACAATCCGGCGCTTACCGCGAAATACTTTTTCGACGGCGGCGTCGAAAACCCGCCGGGCAGCTTTCCAGATGTCCCGCCCCGTTCCGTCACCCTCGATGTAAGGAATAATGGCCCGGTCGGGGACAATAAACTTCTCGCCCTTATAATCGATCGCCGAGCCCTCGGCGGGTGCGGGAACTCCGTTGAATTCAAGCCCCATGTGGTTGTGATTCCCCGCAAAGTTGAAAAGCTCTACTTATTGTGCTGTCCCGCGTAATTCTTCACAACAACCACCCCCTGACCCCCTCCTTCGAAAGGAGGGGAACCAGCTTAGCTCCCTTCCTCCCTGAGGAGGGGGAAGGGGGTGGTGACATTCCCCTGTCAATAAATAGACCGGACAGCACATCAGCGTCCCTTTAAAAAACCACCGAGGACGGTGAGAAGGATTCCACCGTTGCGATAATAATTCACTTCCACGGCTGAATCGAGCCTGACGATGGCGCCAAAAGTTTTCTTCTCGCCATCCGGGTCCGTGGCCGTTGCCGTGACCGTAGCTCGGGGCTGAAGGGGGTCGCCGAGGCCGGAAATGTCGAAGATTTCGCGGCCGGTCAGTCCGAGCGAGGCCGCGCTCTGGCCGGGGCGAAACTCCAATGGTAAAACGCCCATGCCCACCAAGTTGCTGCGATGAATCCGCTCGTAGGACTCGGCGAGCGCCGCGCGCACGCCGAGCAGCAGCGTGCCTTTCGCCGCCCAATCCCGCGAGGAGCCTGCGCCGTATTCCCTTCCCGCGATCACCAGCAGGGGCACACCCTCGCTCTTATACCGCATCGCCGCATCGTAGATGGGCATGGGGTTGCCGCTCGGAAAATGCAGGGTGACGCCGCCCTCGGTCCCGGGAACCAGCAGATTTTTGAGGCGGATGTTCGCAAAGGTCCCCCGCACCATGACGCGGTCGTTGCCGCGGCGCGAACCGTACGAGTTGAAGTCCTTTTTCTCGATTCCCCGCTCCACGAGGTAGCGGCCGGCCGGGCTGTCCTTCGCGATGTCCCCTGCGGGCGAGATGTGGTCCGTGGTCACCGAATCGCCGAGCAACGCCAGCACGCGGGCGCCGCGGATTTCGGAGACCGGCTCCGTCCCACGCTCGAGCTCGGTGAAAAAAGGCGGCTCCTGGATGTAGGTCGAATCCTTGCGCCACACGTAGAGCTCGCCTCCGGCTACGGGAACGGCATTCCAGGTCGGGTTGCCGTCCCAGACGTTCTTGTAAATTTCTCGAAACATCTCCGGACGGACAGCGCGGTTCATGGTCTCGAGAATTTCCTGCTGCGAGGGCCAGAGGTCGCGGAGATAGACCGGCGAGCCCTGGGAGTCCCGCCCTAAAGGCTCGGTCGCCATGTCAATGTTGACCGTCCCCGCCAGCGCGAAGGCCACAACCAGCGGTGGCGAAGCCAGGTAGTTGGCGCGAACCTGAGGATGAATGCGGCCCTCAAAATTCCTGTTGCCGGAAAGGACCGCGGCGGCCACCAAACGACTGTCCGTCACCGCCTGCGCGACTTCCGGCGGCAGAGGCCCGCTGTTCCCGATGCAGGTTGTGCAGCCATAGCCCACCAGATTGAAACGAATTCCGGCGAGCGAGTCGAGCAGCCCCGCGGCCTGGAGATACTCCGTCACCACCTTTGAACCCGGCGCCAGACTGGTCTTGACGAAAGGCGGAACCTGCATTCCCCGCTCGAGCGCCTTCTTGGCGAGGAGTCCCGCTCCGATCATCACCGTAGGGTTTGAAGTATTTGTGCAGGAGGTGATAGCGGCAATCACCACGGAGCCGTGTCCGAGTTTCGCCCGGCTCCCGTTCGATCCGACCATTACCGTGCGAGCTGCCTCCTCTGCCGGCAGACCGAAGCCGCGTTCTGTGATGGGAGCGGTCAGCGCCAACTGGAAAGAGCGCTTTAACGCCGTAAGCGCGACGCGGTCCTGGGGACGTTTCGGACCAGCCAGACTCGGCTCGACCGAGGCAAGGTCCAGTTCGAGCGTCTCTGTGTAGACCGGGTCGGGGATCGTATCCGTGCGGAACAAGTCCTGCTCTTTCGTGTAGCGCTCGACGCGGTCCACTTCTTCCTCGGAGCGCCCGGTCTGGCGAAGGTAGCGCAAAGTTTCCGCGTCCACGGGGAAAAACCCCATCGTGGCGCCGTATTCAGGAGACATATTGCCGATGGTGGCGCGGTCAGCCAAAGGCATCTCGGAAAGGCCTGGGCCATAGAATTCCACGAACTTGTCCACCACCCCTTGCTTCCTTAGAATTTCCGTTACGGTCAGAACAAGGTCCGTTGCCGTCACGCCTTCGCGCAGCCGCCCCTTCAATCGGAAGCCGACCACCTTGGGCGTCAGGAAATAATAGGGTGCCTTGCAGCCCCAGCGCAGAAACTCGTACCGCTCGCGGTTGCGGCGAAATTCGATTTCGGCGTTGCGTTCGAGGGCTACCCCACTGCCGAAAAAGTCTACTTGGACGGAATGGTCAATCACCAAGTCCACTGGGACTAGCGGGTTGATGCAGGAGGGGTCGCCGCCCAGCCGCCTCATGGCCGAACGCATGGCAGCGAGGTCCACAATCGCCGGAACGCCCGTGAAGTCCTGCAAGATGACCCGCGCGGGGCGAAACGGCACTTCGCGGGAGGCGGGAGCCGCGGCGTTCCATCCCGCGAGCGCCGCCGCGTCTTCTTCCGTGACCAGCGTACCGTCAATATTTCGCAGCAAATTTTCGAGCAGCACCTTGATTGAGAAGGGCAAGCTCGACACTCGCCCCACGCCCCGCTTTTCCAGCGCGTCGAGCCGGTAAATCGCCGCCCGGCCGCCCTTCGTATCGAGCGCGGCCCGCGCGCCGAATGGGTCCTTCAGATTGGCTGCTGGCACACCCTGCTCCTTCGATGGGGAGCTATCATAACGCCGACGGGCGCCATTGACGACCCCTTCTTTCATTCCGAGCCAACCAGGCGGCGGCAAACAGACCTCATTTGTTGCTGGACCCCGCGCAACCGAGCGGGCAAAGACTCGCCTTCTGCGACGAGATTCCAGCAGCGCGCCAAAGCGTCCACCGAGTCGGCGTCCCCCCCATGTTCCGGCAAACCCTCGGCCGCTCTTCCGGTCGTGAGCCGAATTGCGTGGTCAACTGAACGGAGGAACGCCGCGCCGCGTTCCAGAGCCTTCGCGTCGCCTTCCGCGACCAGGCCCAATGACCGCAACGCGCCGATTTGCCGGACGATATTCGTGCCTGGAGGCAGCGCGACTTGGTGACGCAGACGCAAGTAGGAGACGGCGAAATCCACGTCGTAGTAACCGCCCGGCGCGGTTTTGGTATTCGAAGGCGGGACCAAGGCTTCCTTTTCCAGCCGCCCGGGCATTTCAAGGAGCTTCGTCGGGAGAGCCCTTCGGCTCGGCTCAGGGTCTGCGACCGGATTCCCGGCGAACCGGCTTATGCACGACTGGGTTACTCGCTTGACGAGCCGGCCGGCGAACTCCCGATCGCCAGCCACAGGCCAGGCTTTCAGGTAAGCCATGACTTCCCACACTCCCGCCGAGCTGTGCAAGTAGTTGCGGAGCGCCTCTTCGGTGACCACAAGCTCGCCTCCTTGACCCTGAGGCCGCAGCCGCGTGTCCACAGCCAGCACCGAACCCTCGCGCGTGTAGCTCGACAAGACCTCAATCGTACGAGAGGCGAGGCTTGTAACAAGAGTCGCTTCTTCCGGCGATAAACCCCCGTCGGCGACGAAGACCAAGTCAACGTCACAGGCCAAGTCGAATTCATTTAGCCCCAGTCGGCCGAGCGCCAAAACGACGAATGGCAAATCCCGGGGCTCGGTCTGTGCGGGGCCTTGCACTTCCCCCCGAGCGATGGCGAAGGCGCTCGAGACCGCTCGCGCCGCAAGAGCCGACCAGCCGTACAAAGCCGTGAAGATGGAGCCCAACCCTGCCGCGTCCGCCGCCCCCTGAGCCAACACGCGCGAGCGAAATTCATGGCGCAAGAGAGCCATATGGTCGCCGAGCCGCAAGCCGGGCTCCCTGATCCAGGAGAACGGTTCCGGCCAGACGGCCGAGTCGATGGCCATCTCCATTTGGTTGTCCGGTGCTCCCGCCCATCGCCCCTCGCCCCCGCTCGACGAGGTAAGTCTATCCAAAGCCCCAATGTCCTCGGGATGATGACTGAGCAATTCGGCCAGATAGTCGCTCGCCGACACGGCTTCAAGGGCACGGCGGACGAGCGCGGGATTGTGCCGCGCCTGATGGAATCGTTCTGCCGAGCTGAAGAAGGCGGTGAAAAGGCGCATCACGTTTCTCCGCGAGCGCTCGGGGAGTCGGGCCTGGCGGACCAGCGCGGCGAGGCTCGGCGCTTGCGTGTCGAGCACTGCCAACAACGATTCAAAAGAGTGGAGACCTCGTTCCACCGTCCAGGAAGTCTGGGGCGTTAGTTCGAAAGCGGCGGCGGCCTGGGCCCGAGCGCCGCGGTGAATGAGCCGCTGATAAATTTCCTCCACGCGGCGGAAGACTTCGTGAAGTTTGCGAGCCAACGCCTTGTCTTCGTCGCCGGTCGAGCGGGGTTCAATCCCCACGCGGCGGCCCAGCCGCTTAAGCGCGTGGGGGTCCGAAGGCAGGCGGTGGATCTCGTGGCCGACTTCGAGCTGGATGCGATGTTCCACCTTGCGCAGGAATTCATAAGCGGTGGTAAGGTCCGCGCAATCGCAGTCCGAAAGCCAACCCTTGTCGTTGAGTTTCCGCAATGCCAGGAGTGTGCTCCCGGAGCGGACCCAGGCATCGGCCTGTCCGTGCAGGCGCTGGAGGCACTGCGTCAGGGACTCGATGTCGCGGATCCCGCCACGGTGGAGCTTGACGTCGAGGACCTCCTCGCCGCCGGCCGCAAGCTTATTTGGGACGCGCGCGCGCGAACGGAGAACGCTTTCCACGGCCTCCACATCCATAGGCGACCCATAGACGAAAGGCTCGACGCCGCGCAGAAAATCGCGCGTCAGGCGAGCGTCCCCGGCGGAGTGGCGTGCCTTGATGAGCATTTGGAGCTCCGCGTCGCGAGCGCGATGCTCGTAATAGGCGAGTGCCGAGGAGAGCGAAATCGCGAGCTCCCCTTGTTCCCCCTCCGGCCGCAGGCCGAGGTCCACGCGGAAGACTTCTCCTTGGGGGGTGGATTGCGTGACGGTACGCGCGACGGCGTGCGCGAGGCGGACGAAATACTCTTTGCTCGAGATGACGGAATCGGGCTCGCTCCCGCCGGAGGTCTCGCCGTCCTTGGCGTAGAGGAAAATCAGGTCAATGTCCGAACCGTAGTTAAGCTCGTTCGCGCCGAGTTTTCCGAGAGAGGCCACCGCAAAGCCGCTCCGCGCGATGCGGCCTTCGTCATCACGGTACTGAGGATGGCCGTAGCGTTTGGCCAGCTCCGAGTCGCAGAACCTCAGCGCTTCGTGCAGGATGAGGTCGGCCAGCGCCGAGAGCTCGAGCGCGGTCTCGCCGAGCGTCGAAAGACGCAGCACGTCCTTCAGCACAATGCGAATGTAGTTGCGCCGCTTGAAACGCGCCAGTTGCGCCGAAAGCCAGGGGTCGGGATTGGTGGTGTTGAAGCGAGCGAAGTCCTGGAACAGATCTTCTTTCGATTTCAGTTTTGTGAAATTACGGTCGCGGGCAAATTGCACCGCCAGACCGGGCTCCGCTAGCAGGGTTTCGGCGAGGAACCGGCTGTGACCGAAGATGGCGACAAGATACGTGAGCGCGGTCGGATGGCGCCAGAGGGCGGTCAAGGCCTCGGCCGGGGCGGATTGGACGTAGCGCTCGAGCTGGTCAAGCGCGCCGTCCGGGTCGGGCGATTCCCCAAGCAGCGACGCCAGCGGGACGAGCAGCCCCGCAGGAATCCGCTCTTCGACTCGCGTCAGATTCACCTCGGCACTCGCCCGGTCTTCGAATGGAACTTGGGAGAACTCCCGCCGCATGGGAGGGAATTATACCTTCCGCCGGGGACGATTACCTGTGGAGCGCAGGTCGGAGAGGAGAGGCCTTACTCGACTCGGGCCCTGCACGTCCCGGGAGAATGGCGCTTAGCCGCGCGAATTCAACAACCGGCCACGGAGTTGGAACCGTAGTCTTAAAATCTCATTGACACTTTTCGCCGGAGTTTGTTAGCTTACCGCCCTCTTGGGCCGGCCGCGCGGCCGTCGCCGGCGATGTGGGGCGGCGCGGCCTCATGAAAACCCTCAAGGCCGGCGTGCCGGCGGCAAGGGAACCGCGGGGATGTTCGTACCGAAGAGGATGTTCCTCACCAAAGGGGTGGGGAAACATCGCGAAAAGCTGACGAGCTTCGAGCTGGCGCTCCGGTCGGCGGGCATCGCCTCCTGCAATCTGGTGCGCGTTTCGAGCATTTTCCCCCCGCGTTGCAAGCTGATTCCCCGCAGCGAAGGCGTTAAGGAACTCAAACCTGGGCAAGTGGCGTTCGTGGTAATCAGTGAGAATTCGACGCGCGAGCCGCACCGACTGATCGCGGCCTCGGTGGGGGTGGCAATACCCACGGACCGGAACACCTTCGGCTACTTGTCCGAGCACCACTCTTTCGGCCAGACCGAAGAAATTGCCGGCGACTACGCGGAGGAGTTGGCGGCCGAAATGCTCGCCACGACGCTGGGGATGGAGTTCGATGCGGACCAGAGCTGGGACGAGAAAAAGGAGATCTATCGCATCTCGAACAAAATCGTCCGCACCATGAATATCACCCAGTCCGCCATCGGGGACAAACGCGGCCTCTGGACGACCGTGCTGGCCGCTTCGATTCTGCTCGGGATCGGAGAATGAGCTCTCCCCCGCCCCAACCGCCCGCGGAACGCTGACCGGGAAATACCAACATGCGCAAACACGAAATCCTCGCGAAGCCGACCCGCCCGCTCAAGGTTGACCGCTCTAAGAACGTGGCGGCCCTGCTCGAGAAGATGCGAGGCGTCTCGTTCCAGGGAAGGAACCTCGGCACCGCTTATCAGGTCTGGCGCCGGATGCTCAAAGACCGAGTGATGATCATGATGGGGATGTCGGGCGCGATGGTCCCGGCAGGGATGCGCCGACTCGTCGTCTACCTCATCAAAAGCCGCTTGATCGATTGCCTGGTTTCTACCGGCGCCAACTTCTTCCATGACCTCCATGAGACGATCGGGCGGTTTCACTTCCAATGCTCGCCGGCGATTGACGATGTCGCTTTGCAAAAGAATCTCATTGACCGCATGTACGACACGCTGGCCGATGAAGAAGAATTCCGCGAGGAGGACGCCTTCGTCGGCCGGTTTGCGGGCAGCCTGGGTGCGTCTCGGCCTTATACCACGCGTGAATTCCTGAACCTGCTCGGCAAGGCGCTCTCGAAGCGCGCCCGCGAGGACGGAATTCTGACTGCCGCCTACAAGGCCAATATTCCGCTTTATTGTCCGGCCGTCGGCGACTCTTCCATTGGCATCGGGATCGCCGAGCATCGATATCTCGGAAAGAACCAATTCACGTTCGACGTAATCGGCGACGTGCTCGAAACGGCACGGCTGGCCGGGGAATCGCCCGCCAGCGGCGTGGTCTATTTCGGGGGCGGCACGCCCAAGAACTTCGTTCAGCAAAGCGAAGTCACCGCCGCCTTCATGCGCCAGGCGCATAGCGGCCACAAATACGCTCTGCAGGTGGTCACCGACGCGCCACACTGGGGCGGGCTTTCCGGCTGCACCTTCGAGGAGGCCCAGAGCTGGGGAAAGATTGCGCACGACGCTAGCATGGTGACCGTCCATTGCGATTCGACCATTGCCATGCCGATACTGGTGACGGCGCTCTCCGAAGATGCCGCTCTCATCCGCAATCGCAAAAAACCCCTCTTTGAAATGGGCCGGGAGCTCAAGTTTAAGTTTCCGCGCTAATCTGGCCCTTCCCTTGCGCCATCAGGGTTCCCGCTTCGGCGCCGGGAGCCTGCCCGACACCGTCCCGATTCCATGCTATGATTTGTCGGATGGGGCCGGGGAGCCGCCCCCCGTGCGGAATGTCTTGCCCACAGACGACCTCAACGCGAACGAAAGCACGGACTCGGAAGGCGCCATTGAGCGCATCCTGACTGATTTCCAAACCCACACGCTGGCAGAGTTGAAAGGCGGCTTCGCCCAGCTCATCTATCTCGCTTCTCTCCGGGACTACAGCACCGGCCGCTACCATCACTACGGGTTGGAGAGCCGGTACGACCCGGCGCTTGTGGATCGGGCGCTGCACCAATGTCACATCCAGGTCTTTGAAGATTTGATCGCGATTCCGCTCGAGGATCAGACTCGGGGCCTGCTCAGTTTCTTTGAGTCACTCCGCGAAGACCGCCGCCGCTTGGTTAAGACCTGGCAAGAGTTGCGATCGTTTCAGGTTCTTCCCCCCGAAGGCTGCCTTCCAATGGCGCGAAAGCTTTTTGACAACAACCTCGAGATCATGCTGAGGGTTCTGAGGGAAACGGATTTGTGGGAGTTACTTCACGAGCCGCATGGCTACTCCGACGACTTGCCCTAGGATTTCGCCTTCGTCGGGGACGCGGATGGTCCGGGGACCGTGGGGGGAAAGCGGGTGGGGGACCAGCGTCAACTCCCGCCCGCGTTGGTGACACCAGCAACATTCGTAGCTGTAACGAAGCTCCAGGAAGTAGATGGGCCGGTCGCTTTCATTCAGCCAGCCCTGATTGACCACGCGGGTGCGCGCCCCATCAATTTGCACGATGGAGCCCGGCCGCAGCAGCGGGGCCATGGTGTTATCCTCGAGGCCAATGTAGCCATAACGGAACTTCCGGAAGTCGAGTGTGGCCAGCAGGCCCACGGGAATTTCTCCCCAGGACTCCACCAGGCGAGAAAGAAAAATCGTCTTCTCCGGCTGAAAGCCGGGATCAAAACGCATGGGGAAACGAATGGTCCTGTGAGGGTCGCCCAACTCCACGGACAAGAGGTGGGTTCGCGGGACGGGCGCCCGTTGGCGGTGTTCTTCCATCCGTCCCACCTCCAAGCCGTACGCCGCCAGCGCCTCCTCAATGCTCAATTGGTAGACCACCGCGAGCGTATAGAGCTTGTAGATGCTGGGCAGCGACCCGTCGTTTTCGATTTGATTCAGCCGAGCGATGGAAACGACGAAATCAGAATTGTGCTCTGCCTCGGCGATTTCGAGACTGGCCTCTTCGACCTCGCGCAGCGTTAAATTCAGCCGCTCACGCATCTGGCGCAAACGGAAACCGGCGCGGAGGGCGACCGGCTCACTTGGAGTTTGAGTGAGGGGAAACTGTGCGTCAGCCATGGTCCTAAAATCGGTCGAAGAGTCCCGCTGCACGCCCGCAATGAACGGCCTGGACCTCCCGACTCCAACGTTCGCCATTGCACAATTCAGCTTGCAGAGTCGACCGGAATAGTTACTATATGGCAACTTGAACCGGCGATGCCAGTCAAAGTTTAACATCCCGGGGGAACCAGTGCGAGAGTCGCCCAGATTTAGGAGCTGCGCCGCGGCCTCGCTGCTCGTATCGGAAATTCTTCGGCCAGGTGGACGGCTCCCGTGATGAAATTGCGGCCGACGAGAACGTCTCGCCTTGCGATAAAGTTCGCCTGCGTCGCTGGCCTCCTGCTCATTATGGCCACCGAACTCGCGCTCTCCGCTCGGAGGCAGTCCCAGACCTGGGACGAGGCCTACCACATGCTCGCCGGCTACCGTTACTGGCAGGCCGGCGACTACGGCATCAACCCCGAACACCCGCCGCTCGTGAAACTCCTAGCCGCCATTCCTCTCGTCGTCGCCGGCCCGCGGGTTCCCGCCGTCCCGCAAGGGACTTCCAAATTTGAGGGGTTTGTGGATGGCCGGAAATTCCTGTATTTAAATGACGCAGATGTACTGCTCTTCCGCTCGCGCATGATGGCGGCGCTGTTGAGCGTGCTCCTCGCGCTCCTGGTCTTTAACGCCGCCGAGGAGTTTTTCGGGACTGCCCCGGCGCTTCTCGCTCTGGCGCTGCTTGTCTTCGAACCAAACCTTTTGGCCCACGGCGCCTCGGTCACTACCGACGTGGGTGTCAGTTGCTTCCTGTTCGCTTCCGTTTACACCTTCTATCGCTATTTGAAGGAGAGGTCGACCCTGCGGCTGATCGAGTGCGGCTGCGTCGCGGGCCTGACCCTCGCCGCCAAGCATTCCGGCGTTTTGGTCTTGCCGACCCTGGTGCTGTTGGCCTTCGGGGAACTCTTCTTAATTCGGGCCAGAACCGAAGTCTTGGCGGGCGCGGCGTCCCCGGTTAGAGCATCGGGGAAGAGGACGGCTCTCCGCCTGACTGCGGCCCTCGCAGCGATCACGGCGGTCGCAATCATCGTGCTCTGGTCGTTTTACGGATTTCGCTTTCAAGCGCGGCCAGGAAATCTCGAGATGACTCCTTCCCTCGCCCAATACATGCGCGGTTCGGGCGCATTGCCGGCGCTGAAAAACCCGGTGTTTTTCTTCATCATCTCCGAATCCGCAAGGTTCCGCTTGCTGCCCGAATCCTACCTCTATGGATTGACCGATGTATTGATCGGCTCCGCCAGTCCGCGGCCTTCGTACATTTTCAGTCGCCTTCACCCGCATGGTCTTTGGTTCTATTTCCCGATGGTCGTGCTTATCAAATCGACCATGGGCATGTTGATCCTGCTTGCGCTGGGGCTGGCCACGCAGGCGCTCCGCAGGGATCAATTTCGCCGCGAAACGCTTTTCGTCGCTTTGCCTCCCGCGTTCTATCTCGGGATGAGCATGACTTCAGGCATGAACATGGGCGTGAGGCACATACTGCCGATTTACCCCTTCCTCTTGACACTCGCGGCGGCCGGCGCCTGGGCCCTTGCGAACAATCACCGGGCTTGGAGGTTCGCAATCGCGGCGCTGGTGGCCTTTCACATATTCTCCTCTCTGCGGACGTATCCGTTCTACATGGCCTACTCCAACGAGGCCTGGGGCGGACCAGCGAAGACCTACCGCGTCCTGAGCGATTCAAACGTGGATTGGGGGCAAGGGCTCAAAACCGTTAAGCAATATCTCGACCAGCACGACATCCACGATTGCTGGTTCGCGTACTTCGGCAGCGCCGACCCTTCCTATAACCGGATTCCCTGCAAGCTTTTGCCCGACCCCTTCATTGCGTGGTGGGGCCAGCCGGTGAATGTAGCTCCGGCTGAGTATAAGGGAACAGTACTGTTGAGCGCCAGCGAACTGGCTTCGCCTTTCTTCGGGCCTGACGAACTTAACCCATACACCGGGTTTCAAACTCGGACTCCCGTCGAAAACCTTGGAGGATCAGTCCTTGTTTACCAAGGCCAATTCGATCTCTCGTTGGCATCCGACTGGAGCCGCTTACAGCAGGCTTGGGAATTGTCAGCCAAGCACCAACTCGAGCCCGCCGTGGCGGAGGCCCGCGTCACGGCCCAGTTGAAATCCATGTAGCCCTCTCACCGCTTTCACAAACTTTCGCCCGCGGGGCAGGCGGTCCCGGACGTATAATCGGGCCCTGGAATGGAAACCGTAAGGAGGAGAACGGGAGGCAAAAAGTGCAAAGGAGAGAGTTTCTGATGGCAGCCGGAGCCGCCTGGCCGGGCTTGGCTGCGGGTCTTCAAGGCCCGCCGGGCCGCCACGAGGCCGCGTTGTTCAAATTGGGCATTATCACCGACGAGATCAGTCAGAATGTCGAGCAGGCCCTCGATTTCATCTCGAGCTACAAACTCAGCTTCTGCGAACTGCGTGAGCTCTGGGGCAAGAATATCATGAACGCGCCCGAGGAACGGCTCGAGCGCGCCAAGGCCCTCATCGCCAAGCATCGCTTGCAGGTTAGCGACATCGGCTCGCCCGTTTTCAAGTACAACCTGCCGGGAATGCCCGCCCGACCCGAGAAGCGCGACACCTTCCACGCGACCTTTACCGACTCTGACACCCAGCGCCTGCTCGAAGAATCGTTCCGACTGGCGAAATTCTTCAGCACGGATAAGGTCCGCATCTTCAGCTACTGGCGCGTGGACGATCCCGAGAAAGCCTATCCTGCAGTCCGCGACCGCTTGGCCAAGGCCGCCGAGCTCGCCGCGACCAACCATATAATTCTGGTCCTCGAGAACGAGCACGAATGCAACATCGGGACGGGGAAAGAACTCGGCAGGATTCTGCGCGATATCAACTCGCCCGCGCTCAAGGGCAACTGGGATCCGGGCAATGCCGCCATGCTCCACGAAGTCCCCTACCCCGACGGCTACAACGAAGTCCAAGGGTTGGCCGCGCACGTACACGTTAAGGACGTCCGGAAAAACGCGAAGACGGGAAAGCTCGAGTGGGCGCCGATCGGCGGGGGGTTCATTGACTGGCGGGGGCAGTTGAAGAGGCTTCGCGCCGATGGCTATGACGGCACTATGTCCCTCGAAACGCACTACCGCCGGTCGGATGGCAACGCGATGGAAAGCACGCGCGAGTCCTTGCAGGGGCTGTTCAAAATCCTGAAGGAAATCTAACAGGCTGACGGAAAACCTTTCTTGTAGCGCCGGTCTATGACCGGCGGTCTTTCGGCTTCAATGATTTCGCCGCTCATAGAGCGGCGTTACAGTGGCCGAACCTCCTTTTTCATCAGCCTCGCAAGCACACTCAAATCTGTGAATACGGCGAAGGCCGGAGCAGGAC
>QHZN01000087.1 GCA_003225365.1 Acidobacteriota bacterium | reverse complement strand
GGGCGCGCCGCTGGCTTTCAAGCGCGTAGGCGTCCTGCTCCTCACGCGGAATTCTGTACTGGCTCGCCAGGAGCTCGGCCGTTTCGCCCATGACCATTTTGGAGAGCGGGCAGAAGAAGCCGTCGCAGTACATTCCGTCCACGAGCGTCTGATTGCCAAGCCGCGCGCCCCACCGCGCCCCTTCCAAGAAGTAGGGCACGCGACTCATCGCCTCGACGCCGCCCGCCAGCACCGTGTCCGCTTCACCCGCGAGTATCGCCTGGGCGGCAAGGGCGATGGCCTGCATGCCGGAGGCGCAGGCTTGGTTGACGGTGAAGGCTGGCGCTCGTTCCGGCACACTCGCGCGAAAGGCAATCTGCCGCGCGGAATTCGGCCCGTTCCCCGCTTGGCGGGCATGGCCGAATACGGAAAGCTCGATTTCCTCCGGCTCGACCGAAGCGCGCGCGAGCGCTGCTTGCGCCGCAAAAACGCCGAGCTCGGGAGCCGTGAAGCCGGCGAGGGAGCCGCCGAATTTGCCGATCGCGGTGCGCGCCGCGCTCAGGAGGAATACGCCCGGCATGATGCGGCGATGCTATCACAGGCAGGTTCAGGGGGTGCGTCTTCCCGAAGTGAGCTAAGGATGGCGTAAAACATCGTAGCGCGTGATGGCGTAGCCGAGGACGGCGCCTGCGAAGACGTCCGAGGGGAAGTGGTCGGTGGCAGTGACTCGCGAGAAGCCCACGATCCCCGCCAGGCCATAAGCGACCCACGGGACCCAACGGTGATTTGAATAGCGCCGGGCGAAGACTGCCGCAATGGAGACGGCAGCAAACATGTGGCCGGAGGGGAAGCCGCCCGAGCCAACGTAGAATAGACCCTTTTGACGCCGGAACCAGGTGTCTGAAAAGTCGCCGTTCGGGGGAATGTCGCGCGGCGACAGGCGGCGGCTGATGTCGCGCATTACGACGTTGAGGACTTCGCCATCGAGAACCGCCTCGGCCGCAAGTTGGGCCGTTTTCTGCATGTAGTCGTCGCGGTGTGCCAGCCCGAAGGCATAGAGGGCCGCGGGTACGATGGCCATCGAAGCGGCAGTATTGCGAGAGCTCGCGATTCGGTTAAATCCGTTGAAGGTTTGCGTTCGGCGGAAATATGGTGTGTCCTGCGGGTCGAGGGCCACCAGCGCGCCGGTTCCCAGAATAAACGCCGCCGCCGGCTCCCAGTGTTTGCCCTGGGCCAGGCTCTTGGGAAAAAGCCAAAGACGCTTCTGGTCCTGGGCGAAATTCGACGGGAACTGCTTCCAGGAGATTGGCCGCTCCTCCGAAGGCGCCTGCGGTGAAGGCTGCTGGTCGGTTGCGGGTTCGCGGGCTGGCGAGGATTGCTCTGCCCGGGTGTCCGCCGTCCCTAGCGCCAAAAGGCAAAGTGCGGCGATCGAACAGCCTGAGCTTTTTCGATAGGTCACCCGAGAATCTTATGGGAATTGGTGAGGCTGTGCAATTCGGCGGGTCGTGTGCAGATGGGGCGCGGCTCAAGTATAATATGCGTATGAACTCGAGCCGCGAATGGCGCATGCCAGCCGCCCTGAGTTTTTTGGCGGCTTCTGCGGTCTTCGCGTGGGCTGACCAGGCGCTTTATGACGAGCACGCCGACGCTCGAGCCGATATTCGTGCCGCGCTGGCGCGGGCGTCGAAGGAGCGCAAGGGCGTCATTCTCGACTTCGGCGCGAATTGGTGCTTCGACTGCCATGTGCTCGCAGGCGCGATGCGGCGGCCGGAGCTTGCTCCGGTCATTGAAAAGAGTTTCATCGTCGTCCATATTGACGTGGGGCGGTTCGACAAAAACCTGGATATCGCCGACCAGTACCACATCCCGTTTGACAAGGGCATTCCCGCGCTCGCCGTCCTCGACCCCACCGGCAAACTGCTTCATGCCCAGGGCCAGGGCGAATTCGAAGACGCCCGCCACCTCGATTTCGACACCATTCGAACGTTTTTCGAAAAGTGGAGGCCCAAGGAGTAAGGTTCTTCGCCGGCACGGCCCGATGCCTGAACAGCGCGCGAAATCCGAGGGAGTCCGACCGAGGAGGTTCAATGAGAAAAATGGGATTCGCGGTACTCATAGGGTGCGCGCTGGGCTCGGCGTGCGCGGTTTCCCTGATCGTGCAGCCGATTCCTGGCTCTCCGACAGCCTGGCAGGGAGCGGCGGCCAAGACGGAGAAAAAATCCGAGACTATTCCCGCTTACCACTCGCGCGCTTCGCGAAAGCCTCTGCCTGCGACTCTTCCGTGGGAGCAGTTCGCTAACAATCCCTATGCCGAAAACGGTTATTTCTTCGCGAGCCGAATTCGGGAGGTTCTTTACCAGCAGCCTTGCTATTGTTTTTGCGACCGCTCGCTCGGCCACGGCAGCTTGCTCGATTGCTACACGAAGCCGGACAAACATGCCTCGATTTGTCAGACTTGCCTGATGGAAACCTTTTTCGCGGATGAGGAGTCCCGCGCCGGGAAGACCGCGGCCGAGATCAGGAAAGAGATCATTCGAGGCGACTGGAAACGGGTCAATCTGGCAAAGTACTCAGTGCCCCCGCGTCCGTAATTTCCAGCCGGACGAGCATGAGAAGTTTCAGGCCGGGCGTACTTCGGCTGATCGGCGCTGGAAAATTTCGATGTAGATGTTGACCAGCGAGACGGCGGCGGGGGTAACGCCAGGTATGCGTTGAGCCTGGCCGAGCGTCTGGGGACGGACCTTCGTCAGCTTTTCGGTGACCTCGCGCGAGAGGCCGGAAATTTTTCGGTAATCGAAGCTGTCCGGGATGCAGCGCTGTTCGGCGCGGCGCAGGCGCTCGATTTGGCGTTCCTGTTGAGCGAGGTAGCCTTCGTAGCGGAAGCCGGTTTCGACGCGGTGAGCCTCTTCGTGGGCAAAAAGTCCTGCCGCGCCATCCGCTCCGCCTCCGAGCGGCTGCAAGCCTTGAGCCTTCAGATTCTCATTCACCCATTCGATTAAATCTTCGATGGTCATTTCAGGCCGTTTCAGCAACTGCGCGCCGGTAAGGGGCGAAGGGCCGGAAAAGCGCTTGCCCGACACGAGTCCGAGTTTCGTATAGACCTCGCGGCCGAGGCGCGAGCCGGGGTCGAGCCGCGTGTCGAGCAGGAATTTCGTTGCCGCAGAGATTCGCCCTTTTTTCTCGAGAAACGCCTGATACTCGGCTTCCTTCACTGTCCCCAAGCGATAGCCGAGCGGCGTCAAGCGCTCGTCGGCATTGTCAATGCGCAAGTGGAGACGGAATTCCGCCCGCGAAGTAAACATGCGGTAGGGCTCGTCCACCCCCTTGCTCACCAGGTCGTCAATCAAGATGCCCGTATACCCATCGGTGCGGTCCACCGTCACGGGTTCCCGCCCCCCAGCGCGCAGACCGGCGTTGATGCCCGCCATCATGCCCTGGCATGCCGCCTCTTCGTAGCCGGTGGTGCCGTTGATTTGCCCCGCGAGAAACAGGCCGCGGATTTTTTTGGTCTCGAGCCACGGCGCGAGCTCGGTCGGCTGGACCATGTCGTATTCGATGGCGTAGCCCGGGCGAATCATCTCCGCGTTTTCAAGGCCCGGGATGGATTTCACCATTGCGGCCTGGACGTCAATGGGCATCGAAGTGGACATGCCGTTGACGTAAATCTCGTAGGTGTCGAGGCCTTCGGGCTCCAAGAAAATCTGGTGTTGTGATTTGTCCGGGAATTTGACGATCTTGTCCTCAATGGAAGGGCAGTAGCGCGGCCCGAGGCTCTTGATCTGGCCGGAATAGAGCGGCGAGCGATGGAGGTTTTCGCGGATGGCGCGATGGGTCTCGGCGTTGGTGTAAGCGATCCAGCAGTGGGTTTGCGGCTGGGTAATCGCGCGCGTGCGGAAGCTGAAGGGCGTGGGAATCGGGTCGCCCGCCTGCACTTGGAACTGTGAAAAATCAATCGTTCGGGCGTCGAGGCGCGGCGGCGTGCCGGTTTTGAGCCGCCCGACCTCGAAGCCCAGCCGGCGCAGCGCCTCGCCGAGCATCACGGAGGGCGGCTCGCCCGACCGGCCAGCGGGATAGGTGTTTTCGCCGCAATGGATCAGTCCGTTCAGGAACGTGCCGGTGGTGATGACGACGCTCTCGGCTTCGACACGCCGGCCGTCGCGCAAGAGCACGCCGCGAACGCGCCGTAGGGGCGATTCGTGAATCGCCCCTACCGAGTCTTCAAGAATCAAATCCACGACCTCCGCCTGCTTGATGCGCAGATTCGGCTCGGCCTCGAGCACCTGCCGCATGCGGATGCGGTATTGCTTCTTATCGGCCTGCGCGCGGGGGGACCAGACCGCCGGACCCCGGCTGGTGTTTAACAGTCGGAACTGGATTCCCGTCTGGTCTATGACCTGCCCCATGACGCCGCCGAGCGCGTCCACTTCGCGGACCAAGTGTCCCTTGGCGATGCCCCCCACGGCGGGGTTGCACGACATTTGGCATATGAGGTCGAGGTTGATCGTGTACAGCGCGGTCTTCAGGCCCATGCGCGCCGCCGCCATCGCAGCCTCGCAGCCCGCGTGGCCCGCGCCGACTACAACCACATCGTATTTTTCAGTGAAAGTCGCAGCCATAACTGGGAGCCTGACTTCTCAGCCCACGCGACCGGCGCAGACCTCGTTTTCTGATGTTTGCGATGTTAGGAACACCACCTCGTAGCCGGGCTTCATTTATGCCTTGGCGCGCTTGGGGAGAGCGTTAATCCCGCTCCGGAGCAGGGAATTGACGGGCTCGGGAGACCGAAACACTGAGGCGATGTCCGAATCGAGCACGATTGCGACCGTCTCGCCGTGCATGCGGGATGCAAAGCGGTTCGGGCGCGCCTTGCGGTATTCGAACCTGTCCTCCCGCCGCATCTCCCCTCGCAAGGATCGCTTAACCTTCGGCGGTTTCTTCGCAATCTTTTCGTTCTTCCCTTGTCGCCGTCCACGCACTAAAGATTCTAACCGACGGGCCTTCTGCCGTAAAGCGCACGATCACTAGCAAGCGTTGGGATGAATGCCCGACGAGCCCGGTTTTCATGTCCGAACCTTCTTCAATAACGCCTCCAGATTGCCGGCGAGGATTTTCCTTTTTTGCTCTTCGCTGATGAACGCATGGTTGATGCGGGCGAGCACCGTGGCGGGGCAATTGATGGAGAAATCCGACCCGAACAGGACGCGGTCGGCGCCGACGGTTTTGACGGCGTATTCGAGCATGCCGACGCGGTCGTGGCCGGAGCCGGAGGTGTCGAGATAACAATTCGAGTTGCGCGCAACCAGGTCGATGCGCTTAAAAATGTGCTCGTATTCGTGACTGTCGCCGAAATGAGGAAAGACGATAGTCGCCTGGGGATATTTCTGGATGATGTATTCCATCTCTTCGAGATCGGTGTGGACGTCGAGGACCATGTTCATTTTTACCACCTGTCCCACCAACGACTCGAATTCCCGGATCGTGTATGGGTAAGGGACCGTATAGTTGCAGAGTTCGCCAACCCAAAGGAACCCAAGCTGTTTTCGGCAATCCTCGATTTCGCGCAGGGATTCATCAATAAAAAGCGGATTGACGACGCAGGCGCCGATGAATCGCCCCTTGTGCTTTTCCACGTGGCGCGCCACTTCGCGGTTTCCCTCGATGAAGTCCTTGGGAGTTTTGGCGAGTTGGCAGCGCACGTTGTTAATGATGCCGCGCTGGACTCCGCAGCGATCGAGGTAAGCCGCAAACTCCTCGAACGTCTTCGTCACTGGATACCATTGCCAAACATCCGCGGATTCGCTCGGGCAATGGAGGTGGGCGTCAAAAATCCGGAGTCTTTCCGGCGCGGCCAGGCCGCTCTCTCGCGGCCGTTCCAAACCTTTCTCGAGGACAGGTATCGCGAGTTTGTGATCTTCCGCCGGCTTGTGCGCTGCTCGAGCGCGGGCGGAGGCGCCGGCGGCACCAAAGAAGGCAAACGACTTCTTGAAGAACTCACGGCGCGGATGGGAACAGCGCTGGCCGTGCTCGTGTAGAAAATTCATGGATGACCTCCCAGGCGGACAATCTATCGCGTTCAAGAGTGACAGACAAATGTCGTTTTCCGACAGTGGAAACTGCCCTGAACGCCCAGGCGGTCGTCAGGCAACGTTACGCCATCGAGAGGCTGGAAGGTGGATTGACAATCGCCCGCAGTGCCGGTAGTGTAGCGCCCGCTTATGAAGGTTTTGGTGATTGGGGCCGGAGGCCGCGAGCACGCGTTGGTTTGGAAGCTGCGCGAGAGCCAACTGGTTACGGACATCTACTGCGCTCCCGGAAACCCCGGCATCGGCCAGGAAGCCGAATGCCTGGCGGTGGATTTATCCAGTCCTGACTCCATTTTGGATCTGGCGCGCCGGCTGAGCGCCGATTTGACCATAGTGGGCCCCGAGGGCCCCCTGGTCGCTGGCGTTGCGGACTTGTTTTCGAAAGCGGGGCTGCGGATCATCGGCCCCTCGAAAGCGGCCGCCCGGCTCGAAGGCAGCAAGGCCTACGCCAAGCGCTTCATGCAAAAGTACGGAATCCCGACCGCACGGTTCGTGGTGGCCGAAAACTTCGCGAACGCCGTGCGCTCCCTGGGCGAGTTTCGACTGCCGGTGGTGGTCAAAGCCGACGGGCTCGCGGCCGGAAAAGGCGTGGTAGTGGCTCGCCGCCGCGAGGATGCGGAAAAAGCGCTCGACGATTTCATGCGCCAGGGGACGCTGGGGGCGGCGGGCGAGCGAGTAGTGATCGAGGAATGTCTCGATGGGGACGAACTGTCGTTCATCGTATTGGCTGACAGCCGTGGGATTTTGCCGCTCGCACCTTCGCAAGATTATAAGCCCGTCTTCGACCACGACGAAGGGCCGAACACCGGCGGGATGGGCGCCTCGAGTCACGACGCCATCATCAGCAGCCTCGAGCGCGACGCCATCGTCCGCAGCCTTGTCCGGCCGGCCATCGAAGGTATGGCGGCGGAAGGCACGCCCTATCGTGGATTTCTCTATTGCGGCCTGATGTTGACGGTCTCGGGGCCCAAGGTGCTGGAATTCAATTGCCGGTTAGGCGACCCGGAGACTCAGCCCATTATGATGCGCTTGCGCTCGGACCTGGTGGAGCTGCTCTTGGCGACCTGGGATGGTCACCTGGGCGGCCTCGAGGCGCATTGGACACCGAACCCCTCCGTCTGCGTCGTACTCGCCTCCAGAGGTTATCCCGGGGAGCCCGAAGTCGGCAAGGTTGTCGTCGGCGTGGACGCCGCAGAGGCGCTCGGGGGCGTAAAGGTCTTCTTTGCGGGAACCAAGATGAGCGACAAGCACCTGATCACGACCTCCGGCCGCGTGCTGGGCGTAACCGCCATTGGGCAGGACTTGGCGTCGGCCGTGCAGCGCGCTTACGCGGGAGTGAGCAAAATTCAATTCGAGGGCATGCATTACCGGCACGATATCGGGTCGCGAACGCCGCGAGGTTTCCCCGGCCCGCAGAGCTCGAGCCAGCCGCCCCGCCCCGGACAGGCCAGGCCCGGGGCGGCAAAAGTGTGAGGGCGCGGGGTCGAAGGCCCAAGCGGGCGTGCGGGAAGGAGGCAAGGCAGAATGACCCACAAAGCTCGGCCACTGGTGGGCATCGTCATGGGCAGCGATTCGGACATGGGCGTGATGGCCGAGGCGGCCCGAACGCTCAAGAGGTTCGGCGTGCCGTTCGAAATTGAAATTGCTTCCGCGCACCGCTCTCCGGCGCGGGCTTCCGAATACGCTCGCACCGCTGTCGAGCGGGGTCTGAAGGTGATCGTAATCGCGGCGGGCGGCGCGGCGCACTTGGGGGGTGTGATGGCGGCCGAAACGTTCCTGCCGGTCATCGGCGTCCCCATTGCCTCGACACCGCTGGCGGGCCTCGATTCGCTGCTTTCTATCGTTCAGATGCCCGGCGGCGTCCCCGTTGCGTGCACCTCCATTGGCAAGCCCGGGGCGGTGAACGCCGCGGTGCTGGCCGTCGAAATCCTTGCCACCGGCGATGCGAGACTCTCCGCCCGCCTTGCGGACTACAAGGCCGAGCTCGCCCGTGCGGTAGCCGGGAAATCTGAAAGAGTGAAACGGGGTTTCCGGAGCTGAGCCGCGGAGGGGGGTACGGAACCAAGTCGCTCTCCCTCGCCGCGATGGGCCAATGGCTGGGGATGCAATCCGAGGAGATGACGCATGAAATTGCAGCAGATCAAAATTCTCGCCGCAGGACTGATCGTTGTCTTCCCAATTCTGCTAGTGCTCGACGTGATCGGATACCGAATGATCAGGAGAACCGAGCGCTCCCTCGGTGTGGAGGGTCGCGCAAGCGAAGTCCTTCGAGCCGATGAACGGGCAGCCACCGGGCTGACCTTATCGGAGTTCGCGGCGCGCCAAGCTCTTGCTTATCGGGATGCTGCGGCACTCGATACTTATCGAACTGCACGCGAAAGCGCGCTTCGAGGACTCGACAATCTCAAAGCATTCGCCGCCAGCGATCCGAACCTGGCGAACGCACTCTCTCTGCTCGACCCGCTCCTCTCCGAGGAATATGCCGCCTTCGAGCAGCGGATGGCAAGTCACGACAAGAGCCCCGCGGCGGCGACGCACGACAAGGAGCTGGAAGCCAAAATTCTTGAACTAGGGAAGAAGGCCCGCGAGCAGTTGGACGGAATACGCTCCACTGCCGAGAGCGCTCTGGCTGCTACCGGCGGGGAGGCCAGCGCCAGTTCCAAGAGCGCGGCCGTCGTGCTCGAGATCGCCGACGCTCTGGCGCTTTGGTCCGTGGCGCTGGCGGCACTGCTACTTTTCCGCGACACTCAGCGGCGACAGTGGGGCGGGGTCGAGCGCCGCATGCACTCGCGCGTGCTCGAGACCCTGCCGCTGGCCGTCTTGGCGACGGACGACCACGGCATCATTCTCTACTCGAACCCCGCCACCCACGCGCTCTTCGAATACCGGGGCGAGGACCTGCTCGGCCGACATGTCTCGGTGCTGGAGGGCGCCCGCGAGCCTTCCGAAGAGCGCCACCGGGCGATTGACGAACAACTGGCCACCGCAGGAAGCTGGGCCGGCGAACTCGAGGTCGCCAAACGCAGCGGGGTGACGTTACACTGCGCAGTCCGCGCGGCGCAAATGGACGTGTCCGGAAAATGCATCCAACTTTACATTTACGAGAACACCCCTGAAGCAAGGTCGAGTTAGCGAAAAAGCCTCACGCTGAAACTCCGAGCAGGTGGCAGATCCTCCCGCCCTCGCTCACGGAAGGGAGGCAATCAGTTTGTGGTACTCGTCTTCCGTGAAGGCCCGGAGCGTCTGTGTGTGAACGTTCCCCTGCGAGCCGGTCGTGAGCAACGCCTTTGCCGCCGTTTCGTCGTTCGGGAATTCGGAAATGACCACAAGGTCGTAGTGGCCCATCGTCAGGTAGATGGCCTTCATCTTTCCGCCCAGGGACTCGAAGAGCTTTTTGGCGGCGTCCGCCCGCTTCGGGCTGTCCTTGATGGTCTCGATGCCTTTCTGGCTGTAGCGCATCAACGTGATGTAATTTGGCATTTTGATTTTCCTCCTGCGCGGCCCATTATAGCGATAAACTTCGCAACTGGAAGAAATAACCAGGGAACTCCACCATTCGAGCGAACCCAGTGTGGCGCGGCCTGCTATAATTCCCGGCAGATGTTCAAGACCATCGAATGGACGGATGACGGCGTGCGCATGATTGACCAGACACGCCTGCCCGGCGAAGAAGTTTATTTCACTTGCCGCTCTTATCGGGATGTCGCGCACGCCATTCGTTCCATGGTAATTCGCGGAGCCCCGGCTATCGGCGTGGCCGCGGCCATGGGCGTGGCACTCGGCGTCAAGGACTCGACGGCGAGTTCCGCGGCCGAATTGCGTGCGGAATTTGAGACCATTGCGGAGGCGATTTCCAAGACGCGCCCCACGGCGGTAAACCTGTTCTGGGCGATCGAGCGGATGCGGGAGGTCTTCGAGCGGGGTTTGGCGGGCAGGAGTCCCGACCAGTCGGGAGGCTCGCCGGGCGGCGGTTTCGACGCCGGGGGCCGAACGGCGCCGTTCATGAATGCCACGGAAGCGGATGCTATCGCGGCGGTGAAGGTGCGACTTATCGAAGAGGCCCAAAGCATTCTCGCCGAAGATATTGCAGCAAACGAAGCCATGGGGCGGCACGGCGCCGAATTGCTGGGGGATTCCGCCAGCGTGCTCACGCATTGCAACGCCGGAGCGCTCGCCACGGCGGGTTACGGGACCGCGCTCGGGGTGGTCCGCGCCGCCGTGGCCGCGGGGAAAAAGATTGAAGTTTTCGCCGACGAGACGCGGCCTTTCCTCCAAGGCGCAAGGCTGACGGCCTGGGAGCTCACGAAGGACGGCATCCCGGTGACGCTGATTACCGACAACATGGCCGGACACTTCATGCAGGGGGGGAAAATTCAGGCGGTCATTGTCGGCGCGGACCGCATCGCCCGAAACGGCGACGTGGCGAACAAAATCGGGACCTACACCCTCGCGGTGCTCGCGCACGAGAATAAGATTCCTTTTTACGTGGCCGCGCCGCGCTCGACGATTGACTTCAAGATCGCCTCGGGGACCGAAATCCCTATCGAAGAGCGCTCGCCCCGCGAGGTCACGCACTGGGCGGGCGTCGCCACGGCCCCGGAACACGTCCGAGCCCGCCACCCCGCCTTCGACGTCACGCCTCACCGCTATGTGACCGCCATCGTCACCGAACGCGGCATCGCCCGCGAGCCATTTACGGAAAGCTTGAAGTCGCTGTTTCCGCCGTCTAAGACAAGATAATTCAGTTGATAGCAACCCCGCCGCCTGGGGGCGCCCTATTCGTACCGCAGAGCGACGATAGGGTCAAGGCGCGAGGCTTTAAGCGCCGGCCAGATACCGAAGAACAAGCCGATGCTGACGGCGACGATGAAGCCAGCCAGCACGGACCAGGTGGGCACGGTCGAAGGGAAGAAGGGGAAAGCCGTGCGAATGAGGAAGCTGAGCGTGACGCCGAGCAAGATGCCGAGCACGCCGCCCGTCCCGGTCAGGGTCATGGCTTCGAGCAGGAACTGCCAGATGATGTCGCTGCGCCTAGCTCCGATGGCTTTGCGCACGCCAATCTCCCGCGTGCGCTCGGTCACGGAGACGAGCATGATGTTCATGACTCCGATGCCGCCCACCATGAGGCCGATGGAGGAGACCAGCAGACTGACCAGAACCACCGTCCCGATAATCTGCTGGAATTGGGCGATGATCGAATCGGCGGTGGCGTAGCCGAAGCTCTTCGGCGCGCCGGGTTTGTCGTGCCTCAGACGCCGCAGCACACCCACAACCTCGTCAATGGCCTGCTCCATCCGTCCCGGGTAAGCGATGGCGATGATGAAATTTTCTTTGGCCGCGGGATAGATCTTCTTGTAGGTATGGTAAGGGATGTAGGCCACGCGGTCGGCGCCGTTATCTCCCAGAAAGGCTTTGCGTTTGGCGATGGTGCCGACGATGGTGTACACGTGGCCGTCAATGCTTAGGTCCTTGCCGATGGGGTCTTCATGCTGAAAGAACTGCGTGACGACGTCGGCGCCGATGACGACGACGTTCGACCGGTGCAGGTCGTCTGTCTCGTTAAAAAACCTTCCGTCGCTCAATTCGGCGTTGACCGCCCGGAAATCGTTGGGCGTGGCGCCGAGGAATTGCGCATTCAACATTTCTTGGTTCTTGTAACGCACGCTGGGCGGCGCCCCCCAGGCGTTTACGAAGTTTTCGGCGGCGACCATCTCGATATCGGGGCACTGCTCTTCGAGCCCCTTGGCGTCCTCGAGCGTGAGGGGCTTTCGCATCCGTTCCTCTCGCGTCAGACGGCCGTGTAAGCCGGGGTCCCACTTGTAGATGAAGATGTTGCGCGTGCCGAAGCCCTCGATGGCCTCGGCGAGATTGTTCTCAAGCCCCGCGAAAATCGAAGCCACCAGAATGATGGTGAGCACCCCGATCATGACGGCGAAACTCGTTAGAAAAGACCGAAATTTGTGACCGCGGAGGGTGTCGAGCGCCAGGACCAGGTTTTCGCGGACGTTATGACGGTCCGAGGGGTTCATCAGTTCTCCGTTCGCAAGGCCTCGATGGGATCGAGCCGCGAGGCGTTCCAGGCGGGATAAATCCCGAAAAACAAGCCCACGGCGGTCGAAAGGAACAGCCCGACGAAGACAGCGTAGGGTGGTACCGAAGACGTCCAAAATATGTCGATTAGCTCGGAGGCGCCAATGGCCAAGATAACGCCAATCCCGCCCCCTAAGGCCGCCATCACGCCCGATTCAAACACAAACTGCATCAGAATGTCGAACCGGCGCGCCCCGAGCGACTTGCGGATGCCGATTTCGTGCGTGCGCTCAATGACGCTCGCCAGCATGATATTCATGATCACGATGCCGCCGATGACCATGAAGACCCCCACAATTCCGATTGTGACCCCAAAGATGGTGCTCGTAAGCCGCTTCCAGAGGGCCATAATGGTGTCGGAGGCGTTGATCCCGAAGTTGTCATCCTCCTTGTAGGGGATGTGGCGGCGGGCGCGCATTAGGGCGCGCACCTGGTCCTCCAGCGCATACATCTGACGGTCGTTCCAGGCCTGCACGTTGACGTTGACGCGCGGCAGGGCAACAAAGGTCTTGCGATAGGTGGTTAAGGGGATCAAGGCGAAGTTATCCTGGCTCTGTCCGAAGGTGTTCCCCAGGGCCTTCGCCACTCCGATGACACGGAAGGGCAAGCCGTTCAAAAGTATTTCTTTATCCAGCGGATCAGAATTCGGGAAAAGGTCCCTCACCAGGTCCTGCCCGATGAAACTGACTGCGGAGCTGTGCTGGTAGTCGGTATCGGAGATATACCGGCCGTATTCGACCTGCTGCTGGCCGATATCCATCATGCTCGGAGTGACGGCACTGACGTCGATTTCGTCAATGACATGGCTTCCGTGGCGTGCGTTGGGCTGCGGCCACAGCCACGCCTCCGCGCCGATGTTCTTATACCCGCGAAGGTTGTCCCGGAGGAAATCGAAGTCCTCGACGCGGATAGCGCGGTTGCGCCGCCGCGCTTTGAGCCATGCTTCCTGACCCTGGGCCCACTGGAACTGGGTGAGAATGAAAACGTTCGTGCCCAGGTTGGCGATGTGGTCGGCGATGTAGAGGTTCATGCCGTTGATCACCGACATCACGGCGATGAGGGTTGCGGTGGCGATGACCACGCCGAGCAGCGTCAGAATGGAGCGGAGCTTGTGGGAGGCCAGCGCTTCCAGAGCGATCCAGAAGGCTTCACCCGTCGCCGCCCAGGCGCGCGTCCATGCCCCCTGCTTGGTTTGGGCGTGAGACAGCGCATGGGCTGGTGCGAGTGTGGACATGGTTGTTCCGTAGGGGCGATTCAAGAATCGCCCCTACCTCACTCTTTCGTCGCGGTCAATCTTGCCGTCGCGAATGTGAATGACGCGATGGGCGCGCGCTGCGATGTCGTGCTCGTGGGTAACCAGAATGATAGTGTTGCCTGCCCCTTGCAGCCGGTCGAACAAGTTCATGATTTCGACGCCGGTAGCCGAGTCCAGGTTGCCGGTCGGCTCGTCGGCCAGGATGATGGAGGGATGGTTCACCAGGGCGCGGGCGATGGCGACGCGCTGGCGCTGCCCGCCGGAGAGCTCGTTCGGTTTGTGATACATCCGGTCGCCCAGCTCCACCGTCTCGATCGCCTCTTTCGCGCGTTCAATGCGAGCCTCGGCCGGCGTCCCGCTGTAAATAAGCGGCAACTCGACGTTGTGCAGCGCAGTGGCCCGCGCCAGGAGATTGAACGTCTGGAAGACAAATCCGATTTCCTTGTTGCGGATGTAGGCGAGCTCGTCGTCGGATAGCTCGCTCACCAGCCGCCCATTCAGCCAGTAGCGGCCCCTCGTGGGTGTGTCCAGGCAGCCGACCAGATTCATCAGCGTGGATTTGCCCGAGCCGGAGGGGCCCATGATGGCCACGTAGTCCCCGCGGTCGATATCAAACGAGACGCCGGAGAGCGCGTGGACGGCCACGGCGCCCATATCGTAAGTTTTCCAGAGGTCTTCGGCGCGGATGACCACCCTCTCGGGGGGACGCGCCGTTTCGCTCAACGAGGGCGTTTCGACAAGGGATCCCATCAGTGTGTTCGCTCCGTCCCGCGTACGCGGGGTCAGCCGACGGGGAAACCGGCCCTTCGGCTGCGCTCAGGGTCAACGACGTGTTACTTGCCCGCGGCCGGCACAGGCCCGACCGGTGTATTGTCAATCTTGACCTTCGTCCCGCTCTTCAATGTCCGCAGGGCCTGATAACTGCCGGTCACAATCGTTTCTCCGGGCTTGACGCCCTTGAGGATTTCCATCTCGGTGGTTCCCATGACGCCGGTCTCGACCGGCACAAAGTTGACACGGTCTTTTTGCACGACGAAAACCCCCTGCACTTCCTCTTTCTGCTTTTCCTTTTCTTTGGAGGTCAGCGTCGGCGCCTGGACGGCGGAGGCCTTGGCCGCTTCCGGCTTCGAGGCTTCCTCGAGCTCCCGCCGCGTCCGGATGGTGAGCGCCTGAATCGGGATGGTGACGGCGTTCGCGCGCGTGGCGGTGGTGATCTTCGCTGTGGTCGAAAGCCCAGGGCGCATGCCCGCAGGCGGGTTTTCGAGCGTGATGACCACCTTGAAATCTTTTGCCTCTTCGCTAGCAGCGCCGCTCTGCCCGCTCGCGATGCCGGTGGTGGGGCTGATGGCGCTCTGGCCGATTTCGGTGACTTTCCCTTTGAAGGTCTTGTTGGGGACGGCGTCAATGGCCACGTCCGCCGTTTGCCCGAGCTTGACGTTGATGATGTCGGTCTCATCCACCATCACGACCGCGGTAATGATGGAGAGGTCAGAAATCTGGAACAGAACACTGCCCACTTGGTTCTGGATCCCCGGGACCACGTTTTCCCCCTGGTGAACCGGCAGGGATGTCACGACCCCGGTGAGGGGCGCCGTATAGATAGTCTTGTTGCGAATGTCGGTGGCGCGGACCAGGGAGGCCCTCGACTGGGCCACGCGCGTGTGCGCCATGTCGCGGTTGAATATCGCCTGCTGGTATTGGGCCTGAGCCTGGGAGATGCGCGCTTGCGACGCTTTGAGAGTTGATTGGGCCACTGCGTAAGCGTTGTGGCGCTGGTCGAAGACTTCCTGCGCGATCAACTGATCCTTCAAGAGTTGCTGGCCCCGCGAGTAATCGTCCTTGGCTTTGTCGAAGTTGGCCTGGGCGGTCAGCTCATCGGCTTGCGCGCTCTTCTGGTTGGCCTCCGCAGAGTTGACAGCCGCCTCCAAACCCTGCACGTCGGACTGCGCGCTCCTCAGCGCCGCCTGCTGGACGTCCACTTCCGCGGACTGTTGGACGTTGTCGGTCCTGAGCAGCACCTGGCCTTTCTTCACCGCGTCGCCCTCTTTCACGTAAATGCCGGTGATCTGACCGACGCTTTCGGCGTTGACGTTGGCGAGGTTTTCCTGGGGCGGTTGGATCTGCCCGTTGGCGGTCACGATGGAGGTCAAGTCCTGCTGACCTACTTTGCCTGTCTGGACAGTTACCACGCCTCGCTTGCTCCACACGATACCGCCAACCACCAAGCCAAAGAGCACCACCGCCAAGACACAGGCCAGCACAATCTTCTTCCAGCGTTTCATGCCCTTTACAGGGCGGGGGGGAGCAGCGTGCCGGGCGATTTCGGGCGCAGCTTCGGGCACCTCAATTTTTCCGATTTGCACTTCCGTCATCTGACCCATGCGGTCAAACTCCTGTCGCTTGGTTAATTTCCCCTGGCGCACCGGGCGTTGGCCAGGCCAAGCCCCCCGGACGGCTTTCGCGCGGGCATTCGCATTGACCTTCAATAATTCCTACGAATCCCGGGCCAAAAAAGTTTCCTCCGAAATGGGGCAGGGGCCTTTCAGTGAGGTAACGTCTGGGAAGAGATCAGACCGAATCCACTTCACCGTCACACGCCCACGATGCCGGAAGTCAATACTTCCGAACCAAGCGCGACACACTGGCCCCCTCGCCCCTACAACCCTCGCCTATGGTAATTCTCTTAACTCTGAAACTCAACCCTTTTTGGGGTGGTGCCCTAATTTGGGGAAGAATATACTTGACAAATCAGTGCGCGATGGAGACGACGGTTTCCTTCGGGTTCCTACAGTTTCTTGCCCAACTACTATTGAAGGGTTTGGCGAATGCCTTTGGACAGCCAGCTGCCGGAGCACGAACATCTTTGTCATGCTCGAATACGGAACCTATTTCGACGCTGGCACGAATCAAGATGATTGGGAATTTGTGGCCGCTGGCTACGCATCTCCCGTTCATCAATGAGCGCGAAATCTGGCTCGGCGCCGCCACTCACGACATCGGACTTGACATCCACCCGGGCGCGCTCTGGCACGCCATTGACCCGAACCTCGACCTCGAACGTGCCAAGGTGGGCGCCGACCTCGTCCTCTCGGGCCACGTCGCGGGCGAGGCGCTCCTCACCCGCCCCAACCCCTTTACCGAAGGCCTTACCGCCACCGGCGCCCCGTGGCGCACCAACGGCCGCCTGCTCGCCATTCAGCTGATGCAGTGAGCAGACTCAGCCGGGTAGTGGTGCAGATTGAATTTCTTGGAGCTTGACTCCGGCCGAGCGTGTGACACACTGGCCCCGTGAAAAAATCAGAGCCGAAACCGAAAGCCAAACCTATACGCCGCCTTAAAGAGGATTTCAATCGAGCAGCATTCCGGGATGTGGGGGAGGCATAGATAATGATGCAGCGTTTCGAGAACGAAAACCAAGAGGCTGATTATCTGAAGATAGTTGGTCCACATCGCCCAGGATTTGTCGTAAACCAGAGAAAGCGTGGGGCGGACCATTTGATGTTGCATCGCGCATCGCGCGCTTGGATTTCCGACGTTAAGCGCGTTGCGGGGCCATTCCTCAAGGACTTTAGAAAAATAAGGTTTGACAACCTAATCGAAGCCGAGAAATGGATGCAGGACAACAGGTCTGAGGGACATGAAATCAGATACTGCAAGGTCTGCACTCCCAAGTCTACCTAAGTGCGCCCGCTGCTGACCATTTTCAAACTGTACCAGTAACCTCAGCCGAGTCTGCTTGCCCCCCTATGAGGAGTGGTCTAGGATAGAGGACTGTTTTATCCGGAGAGTCTCCTTGGTAAGCCTGTACGAAAGAATTGGCGGAAAGTCGAAGATCATCCCCGCTGTGGACATTTTCTACCGCAAGGTGCTTGCCGACGAGAGCCTCAAGCAATTCTTCGAACCCGTGGACATGGACCAACTCCGCTCGCTTCAAGCCATGTTTCTGACCATGCTGGTAGGCGCGAAGATGAAGTACACCGGCAAGGATATCCGAACCGCGCATGCGGGATTGAAAGGGAAAGGGCTGAACGACGAACACTTCGACGCCTTCCTAAAGCATTTTAAGAATGCCCTTCAAGAAGTGGGGATAGAGCACGAAGCGGTTGCGGAGATCATTGGGCGGCTGGAAGGTACTCGTGCCGAGGTTCTCGGCCGCTGAGCTTGTTTCCGCCCGCCGCGGCGGGATCGGCGGACGGCGTCATTTGGTCTTGAGCTTCATACCCTCGGCCCGGGTCGAGCGTCCCAGCAGGGACCGTTCCCGCCGCAGGGGGACACTCAATCGCGCTGCTCCCACTCCAAAAGCTCCCGAAGCTGTTTGTTCAAATCCCGGATGACACGCGCAGCTTCTTTTTGCTGCTCGGGCGTGGCTTCCCCTTTTTCCAAGGCGGAAACTATTTTCTCTAATCCTTCGCTCACAGAGCCTATTGTAGTATACGGTCCCATTTAATTCTCTGCGCTTCCTGCCACCGGTCGTCATTCCGATCCCGCAGTCGCCGTTCGACTTCGCTCAGTCTTCACTTCTTAAGACTGACCCTGAAGTAGTGAAGGGTCACGGCCCTAAGCCTGTCGAAGGGCGGGAGAGGAATCTGCTTGTCGGCATCGCAGAAGCAGATTCCTCGGGGCGACAAAAATCATCGGCCCTCGGAATGACGTCTCTCCCACGGCCTCGCCAATTTTCCAGGTAGCCACCTACCCATCTGGGTGATGTGCCAGCCTGCGGCCTCCGTCACTATGGTCTTGGAGGTCCAACATGCAAAGCTCACTGGAAAGTCTCTCGAACGAGTTGGCAAAGCTTGTGGAAGAGTTTCAATCCGATGTTGTTGCAGTTCACGCTCGGTCTCATTACCCCTCGAGCGGAGTCCACTGGCGGCCCGGCATTATCGTGACAGCCGATCACACCGTTCGCCGTGAAGAGGACATTCGAGTCACGCTCCCCACTGGAAAAACGGTCAACGCTACCCTCGCAGGCCGCGACTCAGGAACCGACATCGCCCTGCTGAAGGCGGAAGGGCTCGGTTCTCCCGCCACCCAGCGCGGCGACGGCAGTCCAGCCCCGCCTTGCGGGATCGGCGAGCTGGCGCTGGTGCTGGGGCGCTCTCCCGACAGCGGGCCCAACGCCAGCCTGGGAATCAGCAGCGCCTTATCCGGCCCTTGGCGGACGTGGCGAGGAGGCCGCCTGGACCATTACATCCGTCTTGACGCTACCCTCTTTCCGAATTCTTCAGGGGGGGCAGTGGTGGATTGTCGCGGGCGGATACTCGGAATCGCCTCCTCGGGCCTTTCGCGGATTGCCGGCCTGGCAATCCCGGCTTCCTCGATCAATCGAGTCTCCGACGTTTTGCTCGAAAAAGGTTACCTGCCGCGCGGCTATTTTGGCATTGGAGTTCAACCTGTCGCGCTCCCGGAGGCCCTTAGAACGAGCCTTTCCCTACCTAACAAGAGTGGCATCATGGTCGTGAGCGTCGAACCAGGCGGGCCCGCGGACCGTGCGGTTGTGCTGCTTGGCGACGTCCTCGTGAGCCTTGGAAACACGCGCCTTGAACAAATCGAAGACCTGCAAGCAATCTCGGACTCAGGGGTGATTGGAAAGCCGCTTAATGCCAAACTCATTCGCGCGGGTAGCCTTCAAGAGGTGACGATTACCGTCGGCGAAAGGCGGGGAGAGTGAGGCTGCCATGGCTCTGGAAGGATTTGGCCAGCTTGCCGAGCAGTTGCGGCGATCTACGGTCCAGGTGGCGAGTTCGTCGGCTGACGGGCGCGGCCAAGGATCGGGAATTATCATAAGATCGGACGGTGCTATCGTCACCAACGCACATGTTGCAAACCCTGAGCGCAGCCGAAGGGTGGCGGGTCATTCTCGGCTCGTGGTGCGGCTTTGGGACGGGAGTTCTTTTCCGGCCAGCCTCCAGGTCCGCAACGCACGCCGCGATTTGGCAGTTCTCCAGATTCCCACGACGGGTCTAACTCCCGTCACGCTGGCGAATTCGGAAAATCTGCGCGTGGGCGAACTCGTTATGGCGGTTGGGAACCCGTTCGGCTTCATTGGAGCTGTAACCACCGGGATCGTCCACGCGATCGGTCGCCGGCCCGGGCTCGGTCCAACCAAGTGGATTCAGGCTGAAGTGCAGCTTGCGCCGGGCAATTCCGGTGGCCCCCTGGCTGATGCGCGCGGGAATGTCGTGGGCGTGAATACAATGGTCGCGGGAGGCCTGGGGCTTGCGGTGCCGAGCAACGCGGTGGCTCGGCTGCTCGCCGGAGACCTCAACCAAGCGCCGCTCGGAGTAGTTGTTCATCCCGCAATTGTTCCGGTGGCGGGTCGAAAACGCTTGGGGCTTCGAATACTCGAAGTGGTTCGGGGCAGCGCGGCGGAGTATGCCTCGCTCAGACAAGGCGATACGCTGGTTGGAATTGAGGGGCAGGCCCTTCGGTCGCTCGATGACCTCGAGCAGGCGGTCGAGGGAGGGGGAGATCGCCTGCTGCGCCTCGAATTCGTCCGGGACGATCCGAACAAGGTTCGGAGCGTGGCGGTACGCCTAATTGTTTCGCAAGTCGCAGACCCTGAGCGTGGTCGAAGGGCTGCCATGGCATGATTCGCGTTCTCGTTAAAGCATCGACCTCAATCGCCAGGGCGGGCCTCGAAAGCCTGCTTCGAGCGCATCCTAGCTTTCGCCTGGTCCCCGAATCGTCCGACGGATATCCGGCCGACGGACCCGCTCTCGAATCGCAACCGGATGTTTTGCTCGTCGAAACCGAGACGCTTGCCGACAACTCTGCGCGCGAGGCCATGGATTTCGCTGAAGCGGGCGGCCCGGTGGTCTTGCTCGTGCGGAATCCCGCCGCCGAGCCGGTCTCGGAAGCCTTGCGGGCGGGAGTTAAGGCGGTACTTTCCAGTGGTCTTCGAGGGCCGCAAGTTGTCGCGGCGATCGAAGCAGCAGCCATGGGTCTCGTGGTCCTGCACGGAGCGGACGTCGAGCTGCTCCTTCGCACATCGAACACCGTTTCGAGCGAGGGTTCCGAGGCGCTCATCGAAGCGCTCACGCCACGCGAGATTGAGGTGCTGCGGCTCCTTGCGGCCGGGCTCGGAAACAAGGAGATTGCGTCGCGCCTCGCGATCTCCGAACATACCGTCAAGTTCCACGTCTCCTCCATTATGGGAAAGCTGGGCGCGGCCAGTCGCACCGAGGCCGTGACACTCGGCATCCGCCACGGCTTGATCATGATCTGACCAAGGAACAAGACACAAGAACCGGGTTGACGGTATCTCGGCCGGAGAGGTATCCTCGCCACGATTCAACGGACCTGCCGCTGGCTGACGTGCCCCTGGCGGCGGTCCGTCCGCGGATAGGCGTTCGGAGGCGAAGGGAGCGTCGGCATGGGTATGGTTTCAGGAACCGCGCAATCGGCGCCCATCAAGGGCAAGATCATCGAAGCCGAAGTGAAGCTTTCCGTGGACCCGGGGCGCCCGTTGCCGCTCGCCTGCGGACTTTACGCCATCGAGACTGAAGAGGGTATTTGGTTATGCGCGTACTACGGCGCGAACCGAAGCGTTTTCGATTTCCTGCCGCAAAAAGGCGCGGAAGTGGACGAGCGCACGCTCGGGATTTCCTTCCACGTCAAAGAATTTGTTTCGAAGCCTGATTATCAGCTCGCACATTGGGAAGAGTTCAAGAAGGCGAGGCTGATGGCATACAAGATGGGGCATTAAGTCCTGCGGCTCCGGGTTCACGGGCTTCCCGGGGGCACTTGCCAAATTCAGGCCTATCGAGTATTTATAAATGGTCTGCATAATTTTACATGGACAAGCTCTATCGGCGCACGCAAATCCTCGACCTGCTCGGGGCCGAACCCGCGGCCACGCAGGCGGATTTGCGCCGCAAACTCGAGCGCCGCGGCATTCGCGTCACCCAAGCCACCGTCTCCCGCGATATTGAAGAGCTGGGCGTGGTGAAGACTCGAGGGGGCTACCGGCTTCCGGAATCCGCCGAGGCCGCCGCGCCGCAGCCGGCGCTCTCCGTCATCCTAAAAGAATTCCTGCGCGAAGTCCGACAAGCGTCGAACCTGGTCATTTTGAAGACTCACCCGGGAAACGCGCACACGGTGGCCGTGGCGCTGGACGCCGAACATTGGCCGGAGGTCATGGGCACGGTCGCTGGAGACGACACCATTTTTGTGGCCACGCACGGAGCTCGCGAGGCGGCGCGTATTCGCAAAAAATTCTTGGATCTGTGGGCTGCTTAGGCTCGCCACTCTCGCAAGCCCTAGAGGATTCGAGTCTCATGGAGAAAACCCCTTTGCGCCGAAGCAGGGCGGTCGCTGCCAGGGCGCGCCCGGCTCCGCTCGAAATGAGCCCCCGCGAATTTCGCAGCGCGGGTCACCGGCTCGTCGAGGACATCGCGAAGTTCCTTGATTCCATCGCAAAGCGGCCGGTCACGCGTAGCGGGACAGCGCGCGACATCCGCGCGCGGCTGGGTGGCGGAAGGTTCCCCAAGCGCGGGAAACCTGCCGGTGCGCTACTCCGCGAAGCTGCCGAGCTGCTCTTCGACCATTCGCTCCTGAACGGCCATCCGCGCTTTTGGGGCTACATCACGTCTTCCGCCGCGCCGCTCGGAGCGCTCGCCGACCTGCTGGCGTCGGCGGTCAACCCGAACGTCGGAGCGTGGATCCTCTCGCCGATGGCCTCGGAGATTGAAGCCCAGGCCGTGGGCTGGATTGGGGAAATGATTGGTTATCCGGCGGGAGCGGGAGGCCTGCTCGTGAGCGGCGGGAATATGGCGAACTTCATAGGCTTCCTCGCCGCCCGCAAGGCCCAGGCTGGCGGCGAGAACCCACGAGGCGGCGCGGGTGGCCGGCTGCGCGCTTATTGCTCGACCGAGACGCATACCTGGATTCAGAAAGCCGCGGATTTGTTCGGCCTTGGAGCCGACGCGATTCGCTACGCGCCCGTGAATGCGGACTTCCAGGTCAAGCCTCAAGAGCTCGACTCGCTCATCGAAGAAGACATGCGAAGAGGCGACCGGCCGTTCTTGGTCATCGGGACCGCGGGGACAGTATCAACGGGAGCGGTGGACCCCTTGCGCGAGCTCGCGGAAATTGCGCGCCGCCGCGGCCTGTGGTTTCACGTGGACGGCGCTTACGGCGGTTTTGCCGCTTGTTTGCGCGACGCTCCCGCGGACCTCGCGGGCATCGCGGCCGCAGACTCCGTGGCCGTGGACCCGCATAAGTGGCTCTACGCGCCGCTCGAAGCCGGATGCGTCCTGGTCCGCGACCGCCGTGCACTCAAGGACGCTTTCAGTTTTCACCCGCCCTACTATCAGTTCGGAACGGAGCAGGAAGACTTCGTCAATTATTTCGAGTGGGGGCTTCAAAATTCGCGCGGCTTCCGGGCCCTCAAGGTGTGGCTCGGCCTGCGCCAAGCCGGGCTCGAGGGCTATCGCCGCATGATCGCGCGCGACGTGCGCTTGGCGAGCGAGATGTTTCGCGCACTGGACGCCCATCCGGAAATCGAAGCCCGCACCGTGGCTCTGAGCATTGTGACGTTCCGTTACGTCCCGCCGGAGATGCGGGGCCGGGGCGCCGAGGCGCGCGAGTATCTGAACCGGCTTAACGCGCAATTGCTCGACCGGCTGCAGCGGGGCGGTGAGGCGTTCGTCTCCAATGCCATCCTTCAAGAGGATTTTGTTTTGCGGGCTTGCATCGTCAATTTCCGAACCCAGCTCGAGGACGTGCGAGCCTTGCCGGAAATCGTGGTGCGCCTGGGACGCCGATTGGACAGCCAGTTGAGGCCCCGGGAGGCCTTGGCAGATTGATGAAAGACTTTCCGGAGCCTGTCATTCTGATGAAAGACTTTCTGGAGTCTGTCATTCTGAGCGAAGCGAAGAATCCCTATCATTTGTTTTCAAAGTAATGCAGGGATGCTTCGCGAAGTTTACCCTGAGCGGAAAACAGAGATCCTTCGCTTCGCTCAGGATGACAAGCGAAGGGCTCAGCATGACAAGAACAACTTTTCAGCATCCTGTTAGACTGAAGAAATTCGAAAGGGAAACTCATGGCGAAAAGCGGCGTGAAAGCCCGGAAGGTCGAGAGGGTGGCGCTCGCTTACTCGGGCGGGCTCGACACCTCGATCATCATTCCCTGGTTGCGCGAGAGCTACGGATGCGAAGTCGTGGCCATGATCGGCGACGTCGGCCAGGGCGATGATTATGAGGGCTTGCGTAAAAAGGCGCTCGCCACTGGCGCCAGCCAGGTTTACGTCGAAGACCTGCGCGAAGAATTCATCGCCGGCTACCTGTGGAAGGCGCTCCAGGCCGGCGCCGTGTACGAAGGAAAATACTTGCTCGGGACGTCTCTGGCCCGGCCGGCGCTGGCGAAGCGGCAGGTCCAGGTGGCGCTCGCCACGGGCGCCGACGCGCTGGCGCACGGCTGCACGGGCAAAGGGAACGATCAGGTGCGCTTCGAGCTCGCCTACAAAGCCCTGGCGCCGCACCTCGCCGTCATCGCTCCCTGGCGCGAATGGAATATCAAGTCGCGCGAGGACGCCATGGGTTACGCGCGGCGGCACAACGTCCCCGTCCCAGCGACCCGGAAGGATCCGTACAGCCGCGATCAGAACATCTGGCACTTGAGCCACGAGGGGGGCGTGCTCGAGACCAAGCTCGGCGAGCCGCCCGAAGACGCTTGGAAGATTACCGCCTCCCCTCGCCGCGCCCCGGACGAGGAAACCGAAGTTTCCATAGCCTTCGAAGCGGGCGTTCCGGCAGCGGTCAACGGCAAGAAGATCGGGCCGATTCAAATCCTCGAGACGCTGAACCGCCTGGCGGGCGAAAACGGCGTGGGCCGCACCGACTTGGTGGAGAACCGTTTCGTCGGCATCAAGTCGCACGGGGCCTATGAGACTCCGGCCGGGACGCTGCTCCATGCTGCGCATCACGAGCTCGAAGCGCTGGCGCTCGACCGCGACACCTGGCACTTCAAACAGGGCGTGGCGCTACGCTACGCCGAGCTGGTTTACTTCGGCCAGTGG
Organism: Acidobacteriota bacterium; assembly: GCA_003225365.1. Lineage (GTDB taxonomy): Bacteria > Acidobacteriota > Terriglobia > UBA7540 > UBA7540 > Gp13-AA74. The sequence goes on along the minus strand of QHZN01000087.1, from coordinate 3,315 downwards.
TTCACGCCCCTGCGCGAAGCGCTCGACAGCTTCGTCGAGATGACCCAGCGCAACGTCACCGGCACAGTGACGCTGGGGCTCTACAAAGGCAACGTCCGCGTTCTCGACCGCGCGTCGCCGCACTCGCTCTACGACACCAGCATCGGCGGCTTCACGATGGGCGCCGACTACGACCAGAAGGACGCGGAAGGCTTCATCAACATCCTCGGCTTGCCGATTCGGATGGCGGCAGCCCGGAAGGGCGCGCCCAAATTGCGCCGGTCCCGCCCGGCGGGACGGAGGCCCGCGCAATGAAACTTTGGGGCGGCCGCTTCGCGCGCCACCGGCGCGACCCGCTGTTCGAAAAATTCTCGGAATCGTTCTCGGTGGACCGCCGGCTCGTGGAGCATGACCTCGCCGCCAATTCCGCCTATGTCCGGGAGCTTGGCAGGATTCGCATGCTCGAGGCGCGCGAAGCGCGCGGGCTCTTGCGGGGCCTCGAGTCCGTTCGGCGCTATGTTCGGTCGCATCCGAATTGGGCCGGCCGGAGCGCGGCGGAAGACGTGCATTCGTGGGTCGAAGGGCGGCTGGAACGTGAAATCGGGCCGCTCGCCCGTAAGCTTCGCACCGGCCGCAGCCGCAACGACCTGGTGGCCACGGGAACTCGGCTTTATTTGAAGGGAGCCCTGCGCGAAGTCGAGCTCGCGGCGCTCCATCTACTGGAATCGCTTGCCCGCCGCTCGCGCGAGCATTTGGGAATCTCTCTCCCGGGCTTCACGCACCTCCAGCCCGCGCAGCCGGTCCTGTTATCGCATTATTGGCTCGCTTACTTCGAGATGATTTCGAGAGACATCGGCCGCTTCGAAGACTGCCGCCACCGCGCCGACGAGCTTCCTCTGGGCGCCGGAGCACTGGCCGGGGCATCGTTTCCGGTGGACCGCGCGCGCTTGGCGAGGGAGCTCGGCTTCGCCCGCATCGCCCAAAACAGCTTGGATGCGACGTCGGATCGCGACTTTGTCTGCGAGGCGCTGTTCGCTGCGGCGCTGGCGATGGCGCATTTGAGCCGCCTGGCCGAGGACCTGATTATCTTCTCTACGCCCGCCTTTGCCTTTGTCACTCTCGCCGATGCCTATTCCACGGGAAGCAGCCTGATGCCACAGAAGAAAAATCCCGACGCGTTGGAGTTGGTCCGCGGCAAGGCCGCAACGGTCCTCGGGCGCCTCTCGGGGGCTTTAGCCATGCTCAAGGGCTTGCCGCTCGCTTACAACCGCGACTTGCAGGAGGATAAGGCGGCGCTGTTTGAAGGCATCGAGAGCGTGCTCGAAGCTCTGGAGCTGGTCGCGCGCGTGGTGGCCACGCTCGAAGTCGATGCTGAAAGGATGAAGGCGGCCGCCGCCGAGGGTTTTTTGACCGCCACCGATCTCGCCGACGAATTGGTGCGCCGAGGGATACCGTTCGCTGTAGCCCACGAGCAAGTGGGCAAGCTCGTTCGGTATTGTTCGGACCTGAAGCGGGATTTTCGCTCGCTCCCGAGCGCCGAAGCGTCGAAGACCCTGAGCCGAGCCGAAGTGCGGCGATTCATCCCGGGCTGGGATTCCCGGCTCGCTGCCATCGCGGGCTCGCCGGAAAAATCCGTGGCACGAAAAACCGCCCTGGGCGGCACCGCGCCTTCCGAGGTCAGGCGCCAGCTCCGTCGGGCCGAACGCACAATCGCGCGCCTCCGAAAGGCGCTCAACTCCCGCTCATAACGCCGCGCTGCCGCCCCACCTCATGATTGCGGTGAGGTTATCTTTCAGCTAAGAGGGCGAATTTCTTGCCGCCCGGCTCTCATCTTCTAGGGGGGCTAGCAGGGAAAGGGAATCTATCCAAGCAAAGGATGGAATTAGTTGGTGATAGGGGCCGAAGAATCGGATCACGAAGAGCGCATAGGTAATCAGGAAGTGAAAACGAAAGGTCAGCCACAAGAGCCGCCAACTGGAGGAGGGGGATTCCCCCCCGGCATTTGCGGCTGCGAGCTCCGGCCTCCGGACGAGCTCCTGGAAGGAGTTTCGAAGCGACTTTAGCCACTCGGCAGCCAGCCAGCGGCGGTGGCGCGCCAAATCTTCCGCGGCCCCGGGAAAGCTCAGTTCGTAGCGAAGCCAGCGATAATCCTGAGGGTCGAAAAGTTTTTCTCCCAGCCGGAGGAACGAGGCGTTGATTCCCTCGAGGGGTCGGCAGGGCTCCGCCGCCTGTTCTGATTCCTTCGCGACGTGCCTTGGGCCGATCCACGCGAGCGAAACAGTCAGCACGAGAACGGCCAAGGCAATCAGCGTGTAAACAAGTAGTTCGGTCATCGCCGTAATAGACGAGTGAGCGTGGTGTTGAGTTTCTCGAGCCGCAATTCCAGGCCCACTGCAGGCCTTCCCTCGGCGCTCGCAGGTTGAGCGGCAAGCGCCGGCTTGGGATTCCACAGCGCCACTGTCCAGACCAGCATCCCGAGCGTGTAGCTCACGGGGCCAATAATGCCGAACGCGCGTTCAATCACCGCGGGGCTGAATTGCTGCCCTAGGGTCGAATTAACAACGTTCGAGGTCAGGAATACCGAGAACCCAATAAGGATGCCGGAAACTTCGCGTTCCAAAGGCAGACGATAAAATCGACACGCCGCCAGAAGCGCCACAATGATGACCGCTTTGGTGAGCGAGGCCCGTTTGAAGAATTCCAGGATCAGTTCGCGGGAGTTGTGCGGCTCCGAAAGCGCGGGCGCGACATACGCCAAGAAGAAAGCCGCGCAAACGACCAAAGCAATGAGTCGGCCGAGGCGGCGGACGGCGACAAAGCGGGTGAATAAGTGGTCGGAAACTTCGAGCAGAACAATGAATTCCGCGAGCAGGCCTGTCAGTAAACGTACCCACGTCGCTTCTGGGTACACCCCTGATTTCCGCAAGTACAGCCACTCGGCGATTACACCAGTGGCCGCCATGTAGAACACGTACGCGTAAAAGAAAGGAAAGCGCGAAAGGAGCCGGGCCGGCTTCGCCCTCATGAGCAGCAGCGCAGAAAGGGCGAAGAAGAGCCCCGTCTCGGCCGCGACGATCCCACTCATCCCCATAGCGTCGAGTCAACGGGGCGGGGTGCCCGCCCCAGCTCGTCCAGCGCCTTAGGTTCTAATGCACCGGGGGTAGAGGCCATGGCGGACCGCCGCGCCTGTTCTCGGAGCTAGAGAGTACCATAGGGATTACCTCCTTTCCACAAGAGTTTTTATCTGAAAGTACCAGTACCTTTGAGCTAGCCTAGGCTATTCGAGGATATTTGAATTTCTGCTTGACCTTCGGACGGTAGGCACACTAAGGCGCA
>QHZN01000372.1 GCA_003225365.1 Acidobacteriota bacterium | reverse complement strand
ATAGAAAGAGAAATGTGTTGTCAGTTGGGCCAACGACTAAGCTGAATGGCGGCGCAAACAATCCGAAAGCGTGAATATGAAACCAAAGCAGCAAACATCCCGCGATCCCGCCGTCCACTCCAGCGTCTAGATACTCCCACTCAAGCCCTTTGGGTTTTGTGATACCATCGGTTGCAGGGCGGGGAGTGGTGCAAACACTCCCCGCGTTAACGCTTAACATTAACCGGCGCCTTACGGCGCCACACTAAACGAACGTATGAAATATTACACCTCCACGACCGAATACAACTGCGGAATCGATCTGCACGCGCGCCAGATGTACGTCTGCGTGATGGATCGGCAAGGCAAGAAGCTGGTCCACACCAACGTCCTGAATAACGACTTCAGCTACTTCCTCAAGCTGATCGAGCCTTACAAGCATGACCTGACGGTCTGCTGCGAATGCATGTTCGGCTGGTACTGGCTGTCCGACGCCTGCCAGAAAGCCGGACTGACTTTCGTTCTGGCGCACGCACTCTACGTCAAAGCCATCCACGGTGGTAAAAACAAAAACGATCGCGTCGATTCCGAAAAACTCACGCACCTGCTGCGTTCCAACCTCATCCCGCCGGCTTACGTGTATCCGGCAGACAAGCGGCCCTTGCGCGCCCTGCTGCGCCAACGGCTCTTCTTTGTTTGGCGCCGCTCCGAACTGCTGGCCCGCATCTACTCCCACCAACTGGCTCACAATCGCACTCCCGCCCGGCAGACCCGCCGCATTCGCGACTCCTGGGAAGAAGCGCTCCTCAAAGCCGAGGACCATCCCCTGCGCCAACTGGCTCTTAAAAATGACCTGGCCATGATCAAACATTTCGATGAACAAATCTTCCAACTCGAAGAGGAACTGCAGCGTCAGACCAAAAAGGTCGCTGGTCGTGATTATGAGTTGCTGCAAAGCGTGCCGGGCATCGGCGAAACTCTCGGCCTGACCATCCTCTATGAAATCGGCGAGATCGAGCGTTTTCCCACCGTCAAAGACTTCCTCTCCTACTGCCGCCTGGTCAAAGGCACGGTGGCCAGCGCCGGCAAGATCAAGGGCCTGCGCGGCGCCAAGCTGGGCAACCCCTACCTGCGCTGGGCCTTTGGCGAAGCGGCCGTCATCGCCAAGCGCGATCATTATTTGGTCGGGCCCCTATCGCAGCGTCTGGAGGCGCAGATGGGCGGCAACAAATTCAAATCCAACACCGTGGTGGCCATCAAACTGGCTCGGGCCGTCTATTTCATGCTCAAGAACAAAACGGTCTTTGACCCTGAGCGCCTGGTCGCCTCGATGCAGAAATGCCTTAGCCCCGGCCGCAGGCAACCCGCACCGCTAACTGAGCCAGCCGGCAATCCGGGCCTGGCCAAGCGCCAGGTCGCCGCGGTGGAGAAACGCTTTAGCCCTGGCCGCAGACAACCCGGACGGCTAACTGGATGCGCCAAAAAGGCTAGTCCCCTACCAGCCGCAGATCATGCTTCTTGTGCTTCGAGCACCCCGGTCTGCGTTGGGCCGACCAGCAATCCGGCTGATTCGATTGGGACCTGCGGCCAGGCGCTGCCGCCCAGTTGACTTGGGTGGCTGCTTGCGCTATGAATGCTCTGACCTACAAGAACGGGCGAGGGAGACAGAACTGGCCTTGGGCCCTTCTGTTTCCTTCGTTCGAAAAAGTGGTAGTCCGATCCCTCGCCGCTAAAGAAAGCGCGCTATATGTCAAATGGGGAGGTCGCATTTTGGAAGAATGCCTGTCTTGGAGCCTTTTGACACGGTTCTGTAAGACCGGCGCTTAGTCATTGGTCAGAGCGACATAACCTCAGAACGTAATGAATTTTGGAGCATCCGCCCCTCAGGCATGTCCACAAAAAACTGGAACCACTCACGCCTTGGCAACGAGCTGTGAAGTGGCAGCCGCCTTCAATTCGAATGGAAAGCCTGCGGGTGTACTGCATGAGTTTCTGGACCGCGCTGCGGTCCCGCCTCGGCGGGAATCGCTGCGCTGGAAGGCTGCCCGGGGTTGAGGGTTGAAGGGAAACAACTCCCGCTGTCCCGATGGAGTCCAAATAGGCGTTTAGCCGGATGCCTCACGTGGTCCGAATCCACGGCAGGCCATAAATCCGAGCTGCTCAACTGAAAATTAAGCCGGAGTTCCCGCTCTGAGGGCGAGCAAACGGAAAGTAAAAATTTCCGTTATAGGGATGTTTTTGCTATTGACCGCGCGGGCTTGATAGGTGTTAGCCCGCGTTTCGGTTTCTGGTTTCATATTATCGACAATGACGCAAAGAACTGCTCCATTTTATGCAGCGCTTCCAGATTGGGCGGATCGGTTATGAGTTGGCGAGCTTCTTCAATACTCACCCACCTTGTGGTGTAGAACTCTTTCGGATCCACGTTGAACTCTGATCCGTCAGTCGGGAAGCGATACCAAATATCCAAGTGTTCCTTGCAGGGCTTAACGCTATTTTCGATTGGGGTAATCGTGAGGAGAAAAGGCTTAATATCTTCATTGATGTTCTCTTTCACCCCTAACTCTTCTCGGATCTCCCGATTGAGTGTCTGCATCAAGCTCTCGTGTTTGTCGATATGGCCACCGGGCGAGAGCCAGAGGCCGGACTTCTTGTGATACACGATGAAAACTTGCTTGGTCGCTGAATTGTAAGGCAGGAAATAGCAGCAGAAATGGCTCATGTTGCCATCATCTCTGGTAAGGTC
>QHZN01000371.1 GCA_003225365.1 Acidobacteriota bacterium | reverse complement strand
AGGTTGACTTTTTGTAGCGGCGGTCTATGACCGCCGGTGTTGATTCCTCGGCACTTTCGGCGCTCATAGAGCGCCGCTACAGCAAACTGACCCACTGCCTTTTTCTGGCTGAGAAATCAATATGGCGACTGATCCGAAAGCGGCGGCAGCGGCGGAGGCATTCCGGCCTTACGTTCCGGCCGAGGCGGTGATGCCCGAATTCACGCTGCGGGCGGTTGTGGTCGGCGCGCTGCTGGGCGTGGTTTTCGGCGCGGTCTCGGTATATCTGGCGCTTCGCGCCGGGTTGACCGTCAGCGCCTCCATCCCCATTGCCGTGCTCTCGATCAGCATTTTCAAGTGGCTCGGCAAGTCCACCATCCTTGAAAACAATATCGTGCAAACGACCGGCTCGGCGGGAGAATCCATCGCCGCTGGCGTCGTCTTCACATTGCCGGCGCTGATTTTTCTCGGCTTCCCGCTCGAGTACACGCGCATTTTCCTGCTCGCGCTCGCGGGCGGATTGTTGGGCGTGCTCTTTGTCATCCCCATCCGCATGGCGCTGGTTGTCAAGGAGCACGGCAATCTGCTTTATCCCGAGGGAAAGGCCTGCGCGGACGTCCTGGTGAGCGGCGAGGAAGGCGGCATCCAGGCGGAAAAAGTCTTTGCGGGCGCCGGCATCGGAATGCTCTACAAGTTCATGATGGGCGAGCCTGGCGGTCTTTCGCTCTGGAAAGCCGTGCCCGAATGGCACCCGGCCTGGTATCCGGGCGCGACGCTCGCCGGAGAAATCACGCCGGAATACCTGGGCGTCGGCTACATCATCGGAACTCGAGTGGCAGGATTGATGTTTGCCGGCGGGGTGGTTTCCTGGCTGGTGCTGATTCCGATCTTCAAGTTCTTCGGCGCGCACCTGACGGAAACGATTTATCCCGGAACGGTTCCCATCGCCCAGATGCCGCCCGCGCAAATCTGGTCGAGCTACATTCGCTACATTGGAGCGGGCGCCGTCACCATGGCGGGGCTGATTACGCTGGGCCGGACGATTCCCACCATCGTCAGCGCATTCCGCTCGGCGTTCAAGCAACTGCGCGAGGCGGGCCTGGGCGGTGCGCCAACCACCCAGCGGACGGCGCGAGACCTGCCCCTGACGCTGGTCGCGGGCGGCACTTTGGTGATGTTGATCGGAATCTGGGCCTTGCTCGGGTTTCGCGTCAACCCCAGCGCGAGCGGTAACTTCATCTCCGCCGTCCTGATCATCATTTTCGGTTTTTTCTTCGCCACCGTTTCGGCGCGGATTGTGGGGCTGCTCGGCAATTCCTCGAACCCCATTTCCGGCATGACCATTGCCACGCTCGTCGCCACGTGCTTGATTTTTGTCCTGGTCGGCTGGACTGGAAATATCTATGCCGCGGTGGCGCTCTCGATCGGCGCGGTGGTCTGCATCAGCGCGGCGAGCGGCGGCGCTACCACCCAGGACCTGAAGACCGGGTTTCTTGTCGGGGCAACGCCAGCCAGCCAGGAGATCGGCCTCGCCATCGGTGTCCTCACCTCGGTCTTCGTTATTGGCGTCACCTTGATGGGCCTGAACAAGATTTACACCAAGGTGAGGCCGGTCGAAATCTCCCAGGTCCAGCTTGCGGCTGAAATGAAGCCCCAAGGGAGGATCAACTACCAGGGGCATGAGTACGAGGTCCTGAGCGTGCTGGGCTCGAAGACCGTCCCCGATGGACGCTACTACTACGACGCGGAGCGCCGCGGGATCGACTTTCAAGAAGTGCCGGGCATCGGCTCGCCGGATTTCCCCGCGCCGCAGGCGACGTTGATGAGCGTGGTCATAAACGGCATCCTGACGCGCAGGCTCCCCTGGACACTGTTGCTATTCGGCGCCTTCATCGTCATCGCCATGGAATTGTGCGGCGTCCGCTCGCTGGCCTTCGCCGTGGGTTCCTACCTGCCGATTTCGACCACTGCCACGATCTTCGCGGGCGGTGTGGTGAAATGGCTGGCGCAGAAAGCGACACGCGCCAAAGAAGAAGAGTCGGAAGCAGGCAGCGGCGCTCTGTTCAGTTCCGGGCTCATCGCCGGAGGGTCCCTTGGCGGACTGGCGCTCGCCGCCGTGGTGGGTTTCAAGAAGGAAGGGGCCTTCGCCATCGGCACGCGCTTTTTCCCCGCCTTCGCGCAAAGCGATCTCGCCGCGCTCATCATTTTCCTGGCCCTCATCGGGCTGCTTTTCTTCGTCGCTAAAACGAAAAGAGCAGTGGCGAGTGGCAAGTGACAAGATAGAAATCAGAAGTCAGAAGCTAGAAGTCAGAAGAGAACGCAACTTTCGGTTTGCGCGGACAGATTCGACGGATAGGGCCTGAATTCTTGCTTCTTGCTTCTGGCTCCTGGCTTCTGTTTCAGCCCTCGTCACTGGTCACTCGCCGCTGCCCTTATGGTAGGCTGTAGAAGATGGCGCGCTACGGCCAGGTTGTGTCTTCGTTTTTCCCTCCGCTCACTCGGATGGTGAAGACCCTAGTCATCATCACCTCGGGCGTGTTCGCGCTCACTTACGTCCTCGGCTCGCTTCCTTCCGATACCCTTCAGTACTACTGCTGGCTGGTGCCGGTCAATTATCTGAGCCTTCGTCCCGCCTTCGTACTCCACCGGTTTTTTATCTGGGAGCCCTTCACGTATTTATTCCTTCACGGAGGCTGGTTCCACATTATTTTCAACCTGTACGCGCTTTGGATGTTCGGCTCGGACCTG
>QHZN01000141.1 GCA_003225365.1 Acidobacteriota bacterium | reverse complement strand
GAGGCCAGCGTAACCGTTCAGGTGTAGGAGCGTCGCCCAGCCCCTTGCCGCCTGACCGGGCTTGATATGTAAATTGGCGGGTGCTAGGCCGCGATTTAGTTATGAATTCAAAGGGACTGCTGCAATCTAAGCGCCAGGAGATTTTGAATCTAGCCGCCAGGCACGGTGCCCGCAACGGCCGCGCTTTTGGTTCCGTGGCCCGGGGCGAGGCGGGGGCGCAAAGCGATGTGGACTTGTTGGTTGACATGGAAGATGGGCGAAGCCTATTCGACATCGTGGCATTCTGGCAGGCCGTTGAGGAGCTCCTCGGTTGCCGTGTGGACGTGATCACGGACGGAGGCATCAACCCCTACCTTCGAGAGCGGATTTACGCCGAGGCGGTTCCGCTGCGAAAGACGGATGCGTTTACCTGCTGCACATCCGCGATGCCGTTTCGCCCGTACTCGATTACACCGCCCTGGGGAGTGAGCATTTCTTTTCGGACCCGAAGACGCAGGACGCGGTGGTGCGCAATATCGAAATCATCGACGAAGCTGTGAAAAGGTTGTCAGAAGGATGGAAGGCCCAGCATTCCGGTGTGCCATGGAAGACCATCGCAGGGATGCGCGACAAACTGATTCATGAGTATTTTGGAGTTAATTTGCAACTCCTGTGGAAAGCTGTAACCGACGACCAGCCGCCGTTGCGACGCATCGCAGAATCCGCCCTGGCTGCAACACAAGCATAACTATCACGCGCGCATGCCCGAATCGCTTTACCGCCCGTCACGCGAACAGAAACCAGCTCCGACACGCAGGTTTGAGACTCAGACCGTGGCTGGGGCGCAGGAAATAACGCAACTCGAATGCCCAGGGTTTGGGATCCTTTTTTCCGCTTGCAGAATGCCAGCGGAAAGGCTAATCTTAGCGACAGGTTCATCATGAAAGGGCTCGAGCCAATTCACGCCTGTTGTCCTTCCCGCTGCGACGCCTGTAGGGCCGCCGCAATTCGTTAAGACGGCTTTCTCCCTACAGTTCCATCCATCAACAATCAACGCCAAGAAAAAAGAGGAGAATCCTCATGCATGCCTTGAACGAATGGTTTCGCGTGGCGGGCAAAAACCGAAGAGTAGCGCTCATCGTGATCTTGTGGGGACTAGTCCTCCCGCCGTTGGCGAGCGGGCAGGTGGAGGGTTCCGTTTCCGGGACGGTGACGGATATCGCAGGCGGAGTTATTCCCGGCACCGCGGTGACAATTCGAAACGAGGAGACCGGCGCGGTGCGGAAGGTGGTGACTGACGAAGCTGGGCACTATTCCGCACCGGCCCTTCCCATCGGGCGTTACGAGATCAAGGCCGAGAAGCCTGGTTTCAAAGCGGGGCTAAGAACGGGCGTTGCACTCGCGGTCGGCGAACACGCTGTATTCGACCTGACGCTTCCTTTGGGCGATGTCAAGCAGGCCGTGACCGTGGTTGAAGCCGGGCCCATTGTCAACACGGGGACGGAGCCCACTTCAGGACTTGTCGGGGAGCGGCAAGTGAAGGACCTCCCGTTAAATGGCCGAAGCTACGACCAGCTCCTCACACTCAACCCCGGAATTGTCAATTACACGTCGCAGAGGTCGGGCGGGGTAGGCGCATCCAACTCGGCGGTGGGGAACATGTTTGCAGTCTCCGGCCGGCGTCCCCAGGAAAGCATTTTTTTGTTGAACGGAATCGAATACACGAGCGCCTCGGAAATCAACCTCACCCCTGGCGGAGCAAGCGGCGAGCTGCTCGGGGTTGATGCTGTCCGGGAGTTTAACGTGCTCGGCGACGCCTACGGCGCCGAATACGGGAAGCGGCCGGGCGCACAAGTGGCTATTGTTACGGCCTCCGGCACCAATCAGTTTCACGGCAGCGCGTACGAATTCTTGCGCAACAGCGCCCTCGACGCGCGGAATTTTTTCGACCGCGGCGGCATCCCTCCGTTCCGGCGAGGCGATTTCGGCGGCTCGCTGGGCGGACCCTTGCGAACGGACAAGGCTTTCTTCTTCGGAAACTACGAAGGCTTCCGGCAGCATTTGGCGCTGAGCGACGTCACGTTGGTTCCTGACAACAATGCCAGGATAGGGATTCTCCCGGGTTCTGATGGGACGCCGGTCAACGTGGGAGTCGCCCCGGCTGTTGCGCCCCTATTTTCGTTATGGCCAGCCCCGAACGGCCCTGAAATTGGCAACGGCGTTGCCCTCGCCTTCAGCCATCCGCTCCAAATTGTCCGCGAAGATTTCGGGACCGCGCGCCTCGACCATACGTTCAGCGACCGGGATTTGCTTTTCGGAGTCTATACCTTGGATGACAGCGCCGACCGAACACCCTCGTCGAACCCTCTGAGCTTGCTCATCGAAAGCCTGCGCGAACAGGTCTTGAGCCTCGAAGAGACCCACGTGTTTTCCGGAGGCGCGCTCAATAACGCGCGATTCGGGTTCTCACGCGCCGGCTACTTCTTTACCGGCCAGACAATTCCGGACGTCCCCGGCTTTATTCAAGGGCGCCCGGTAGGCGCCATCGTGATTGGCGGCGGGACAGCGTCCAATGCTGCGACCCAAATCACTGCGGCCGGGACAAACGTGGGCAGCAATCTCTTAGCGGCGAGGAATCTCTTCACCTACGAGGACCGCATAACGGTGAGCCGCGGGGCGCACCAATGGATCGGCGGAATCTGGCTGGAACGAATCCAGGCCAACGACAGTTTCGCTCAAGCGCAGTTCGGGCAGGCGTCTTTTGGGAGCCTGACGAGTTTCCTGCAAGGCGCGGTCGGCACATTTACCGCAGTCCCCACGCCGACTCCGCTCGGATGGCGGTCTCTCGAAGGCGCCGTGTACGTCGAGGATTCCATCAAGTGGAGGCCGAATCTCCAAGTCCGTCTGGGATTACGGGACGAGTGGACAACCGGGTGGAACGAAGCACACGGCCGCGGGTCGAATTACCTCTTCGGGTCGGATGGCGTGATCGGGACCGAGCCACGTATTGCCGGCTCGGTCTTCACCGCGAACCGCGCCCAGTCCCTGCCGGGGCCGCGCGCCGGACTGGCCTGGGACCCGTTTGGGAAAGGCCGAACCGTGATTCACGCGGGCTTCGGCATCCATTACGGCCTGCTCGACAACTTGAGCTTTCGACTCGACCAGAACGGCCCCTTCAATACCACTCTCTCTTTGAAGAACGTTGCGGTCTCGAGCCTGCACATCGTTCCCGGCTCTCCGCTTCCGCCCGGCGGACGGATTTCTCCAGCCGGTGTCGAACCCAATATGAGAACGCCGACCGTGGAGGTGTATTCCTTCAAGGTCGAACAACAAATCACGCCTGAGACGAGGATTACGATCGGCTACACAGGCTCGCACGGCTATCACGAGATTCTAACTCTCGATGCCAATGAACCCATCCCTACGATCTGCCCCGCAGCTCCCTGCCCGGCGGGCCTCCCGGCGGGAACCATCTATTATCCCCCAGGGGCGCCGCTCGCAAATCCAATCTTGGCCAACACTACAAGCTGGTTCGCTCGTGGCGACAGTTCCTACAACGCCTTGGAAGTGGACTTGAACCGACGCTTCAGCAGCGGGCTGGGGTTCCGAGCTGCGTACACGTTTTCGAAGAGCCTCGACGACGGCGCCACCCTGAATAGCAGCGTGGCCGCGAATTCCCCCGGCTTTGTGATGTTTCCGCTCAACCCGAAGCTCGACTGGAGCCTGTCCACCTTCGACGTGCGGCACGTGGCGGTCGTAAACACAACCTACGAACTTCCCTTGGGTCGCGGAAAGTGGCTCCTAAAGAACGCGGAAGGCTGGAAGGGGAAGCTCGTGGAAGGCTGGACCCTGAGCGGAATCGAAACCATCCAGTCCGGTTTCCCCTTTACGCCACAACTCGGATTCAATCCTTCGAACAACGGCGATACCCGCAATCCGGTCCGACCCTCCCGAAACCCTGATTTTCGACGAAAGATTATTCTCGGCAGCCCGGAACGATACTTCGACCCCAACGCATTCGTTGTGCCACCCGGCGGGACCTACGGTGATGTCGGGCGGGATACGCTGGTGGGCCCGGGACTGGCGACCCTCGACCTGTCATTGATGAAGAAGAGCCCTCTCTCGGAAAAGGTCAGCCTTCAGCTCCGGGGCGAGTTCTTTAATCTCTTGAATCGAGCCAACTTCAATACTCCGAATCCCGTGGTCTTTGCTTCCGGTTCCATTGCGCCCCTCCAGACCGCCGGGGTCATAACTTCCACTTCGACGACGGCAAGACAAATCCAGTTCGGTCTCAAGCTGACTTGGTAATGCGGCGCGTCGGTCGGGCGCCCCGCGCCCACCAGGCCGGGGGTAAGGAAGACTTGGTTCTTCCCCCTTCGGCTGCCGTTCGGCCAAAAGGTTGAGTTCACCTCCAGCTCCGGCCAGAGCTTTCGAAGCCCACGGTATTGAAAGGCCGTGTTCCAGGTGAGAGGCGAGCCGAGGCGGCCGAGCGCGCCGGAGGGAATCGTGACTCCGAAGGTGCTTTGGACGTCGAAATGGCCCCAGCCTTTGCCGGCCGCAAGCGTGGGCGTAAAGATTGTGTGGCCGGCGCCGTTGCCGCGGGTCGCGGTCGGGACGCTCGCAGCGAAGAAAACGGTCAGGATGTAGTTCTTCCGCTCTTCGTTTGAACTAAGCAGCCGGTATTTCACGAGGAAAGAAGTGTCGCCCCAGCCGTCGAGTCCCGGAGCGGGGCGATGAACGAAATAGGCGGGCACGCCCAGAATTATTTCGACGCGCCGGGCCGGGATCAGCTCCAGGCCTTTGCCTGCCCCGTAAACGTCGGTGCGCGCGCCTCCACTTTGCTCTTGGTGAAAGAAATCGAACCGAAATTCTTCTTCGAGGCGCGGCGTCACTGTCACCAGCGGTGTGATCCAATGCGGTTGCTCGGCCTGGGTTTGCTCGACGCGCTCGAACCAGCCTGCGATGCCGGGCGCCGGGGTTGAGGCGGCCGGCAATGGCTGGGCGATGCCGCGCGGAGCGGCCCCGCAAATCAGAATCCAAGCATAAAACAGCGCTAACTTGCGGACTGACGCCACGGTACCCTGCTTGTCAGGTCGAGATTGCGGCCGGCTGCTTCCGGCCAGACCGAAAGCCGGAGAGTTTACACTATACACGGTATAAATTGAATACGAAAATAAAATGACGCAGTTTTATACGGAATTATGCGGCCACGATGGACGGTCGGCGCAGACCCCGAATTCCCAACCAGGCGAGTGCCGGGAGGTATTCGAGCGCCAGGATAAGAGGTGAATCGCGGTAGGGCTGCCCTGCCGCATAGGCGACGACGGGCGCGTACCCGAGCACCGAGACGACGCTCGCGAGGAGCAGCGGCGGCTCCGGGTAAAAGCACAGGAAAGGGACGAACCAGGTGAAGTACCACGGAAAGGCGTCGGGAGAGAGGAACAGCATCCCCGCCAAAACGGCAAGCGAAGCGCGGAGCGGCTCCAAGCGTTTCTTGATGGCGTAGACGACCATTCCCGCGAGCAAGGTGACCGAGACGAGTTCCGCCTGCGCCTGGGAGTTTCCTGCGAGACGAATCAGCCGGAAAAGGCTGTCGTTTGACTCCCAGGCGCGCGCGAAGTCGCCGAGGCCGCTAAAGATTCTCGTCCCGGCCGAGGCAAAGGGCAGATAGCCGAGCAAGACGACCGCCCCGAAAACTGCTAGGAGGGACGCGCGCGTCCACCGCAGAAAAACGGGCAGAAGCCAAGCAGGATAGAGTTTCGAAAGGGAGGCGAGTGCGAGAAACGCGATTGACATCGCGGGACGGCCGCCTATAATGAAAACGCTGGCCACGAGAAGCGTCATCACCGCCAGCGAATCATGGTGGCCGCACAGCGCGAAGGAAACCACGACCCCAGGGTTCCAAGCGTAGGTCAGCACGCGGCTCAGCGGCTGGCCTCGAACGTCCAGGAGCAGCAAAAGGACAAGCACTGACAGGAGGTCGAGAAGAGTGAAGAGACTTTTGTATCCAGAGACGGTCGCCACCCAGGAAAAGACCAGTTCGCTCAGCGGGGGGTATATTGTGGGGGTTGAAGCTCCAGTCCGTATCGGGTGCTCAGGGTCTCCGAGCCCGGCGAGACCAGGACTGTGGGGAGAGACTGTGTAGGGGTTGAGCATCGCGCGTTCCGCCCGCCCTTCCCATTGGTAGCGGTAAATGTCCTCCGACAGGGGCGGGGCGGCGGGCAAGGCGATGAGGCGAAAGCCGACGGCGCCGGCCAGAACGATGACCAGGCTCCAGCCGGGCGGCCGGAAGCGCTCGACAAGGTAAACGGCGGCGAGATAGAGAACGCCGGCGGCGAGCGAGAACGCGATAAACTCCGGGACATGCGAATCAAGTTGGGGCTCGCGGGCGAGATAGACGAAGATTGCTCCGATGCCCGAGCCGAGGGCCAACAGGCCCCAAGCCGCGGCCGGCCCGCCTGTCGGATGGGCAGGCCGAGACGATTGAGCCCGCTGTGGGTGTGAGAACGCGGAAGCGTCCGGCATGTTGTTAATCCGTTCCCTGCCGCGCGCGCCGGGAAAAAGCTCGAAACGAAATGAACTCCGCTCTACTACTCGGCCTGATTCTTCCCACCAACTCGCTGATCCAGTATCTCGGCCGCGTTTTTCAAAAGGATCCGTTCCGCGGCCTTTACCGGGCGAACGCCTTTGACCTCTCAATTCTGATTCCTTACTTTACCATTCTGATCATCCTTTCCGTTTACGGCTTGCATCGTTACGCGCTGACCTTGATTTATCTCCGCAACAAGCGCAAGGCGCCGGAGGCTCGTGGCCGCTTCGAAGAACTCCCGCGGGTGACGGTGCAATTGCCGATCTATAACGAGCGCTACGTGGTGGAGCGGCTGCTCGAGGCGGCTGCGCAATTCGATTACCCGCGTGAGAAGCTCGAAATCCAGGTCCTGGACGACTCGAGGGACGAGACGCGCGAAGTGGCCTCGCGGCTGGTCGGGCGGCTGGCGGCAGCGGGCGTCCCCATCACCTACCACCACCGCGCGAACCGTGAAGGATATAAAGCCGGGGCGCTCGCCGAAGGGCTCAAGCAGGCGACGGGCGAATTCATCGCCATCTTCGACGCGGACTTCGTTCCACCGCCTGACGCCTTGAAGCGCTTCGTCGCCTATTTCACAGACCCGAAAGTGGGGATGGTGCAGGGGCGCTGGACTTGGATCAACCGGCACTTCTCGAACCTGACCGAAGTGGAGGCGATTCTGCTCGACGGCCACTTCGTCATCGAGCACGGCGGGAGGAATTTTTCCGGGCGCTTTTTCAACTTCAACGGCACGGCCGGGATGTGGCGGCGAGCGGCCATCACCGACGCCGGCGGCTGGCAGCACGACACCCTCACCGAAGACACCGACCTGAGCTATCGCGCGCAACTGCGCGGCTGGAAGTTCGTTTATGCCCCCGCCATCGAGTGCCCGTCCGAGCTTCCCGTCGAGATGAATTCTTTCAAGACGCAGCAAGCGCGCTGGGCCAAGGGGCTGATTCAAACGGCCAAGAAGCTCCTGCCCACGGTCTGGCGGAGCCCTGCGCCCTTCAAGGTGAAGCTCGAAGCCACGTTCCACTTGACCGCCAATATCGCTTATCCGCTGATGGTGTTGCTCTCGGTCATTCTGCTTCCGGCCATGATCGTGCGTTTTTACCAGGGCTGGTTTCAGATGCTCTATCTGGACCTCCCGCTATTCCTCGCCGCCACGTGCTCGGTCTCGACGTTTTACATGGTGGCCGAGCGCCAGCTCTATCCGCGCGATTGGTGGCGCCGCTTCGCCTACGTGCCGTTCCTGATGGCGACCGGCATCGGGCTCTCGATTGTGAACTCGAAGGCGGTCATCGAAGCGCTTTTGGGGATTCAATCGAGCTTCGTGCGGACGCCCAAGTACCGCGTGGAAGGCCGGGGAGAGACCTGGGAGCGGAAGACCTATGTGCGGCGGAAGACCGGCTGGATTCCTTTCGTCGAGCTTGGCCTGGCGGGCTATTTCGTCGCCACGCTCGCCTACTCGTTTTCGAGCGCGAGTTACTTCGCCTCGCCCTTCCTGATGCTCTTCCTCATGGGCTACGCATACATGGGCACGATGTCGCTTTTCCAGACGCCGATCCGACGCCTGTGGAACGCCTTGCCGGGGATGCTTCGCGAGCGACACGCCTCAGGCGTCGAAGCGCCCGTGGAACTCGGCTGACGGCCCGAAGCGGCGCTCTCTTTTTAGCAGAACCCCTCGACGACGTCGTTCTGAGGAGTCCCGAGTGGTCCCATCGGGACGACGAAGAATCTCGTCATCCTTCAGAACAACTAAAGCAGGTTCTTCGCGGAGTTTACCCTGAGCAAGCAGAGCGAGATTCTTCGCTTCGCTCAGAATGACAGCGAAGAGCCTGCCCTCCCTTCGACTCCGCTCAGGGACAGTGAGCGAAGTCGAACTTTGAGCAAAGCGAAGGGGCTCAGAATGACAGCGTCGAAACGTTTTTCAACAAACTGCTAAACCTCTCCCAAGAGCCGCAGGGATAAATCCTGCTTCGATGTTTGCTATGGTGGCGCGAAGGCGGAAACGGCCCACTCCCTCAGAGGGTGCGCGTAGCCGCAATCCAGGCATTTTGTGGTGGCGAACTGGGCCGCGCAGTGTGGACAGACGGCCTGCGTTTGGAACGTGTCGAATCGCCCTTGACACTGGCCACAGATCCAAAAATCTCCCACCGGCGGCGACGTTTTGCACGACGGGCAGGCGAACCCTTCACGCCGCGGCAGCTTGGCCAGCCGCGACAATGCCTGCGCTTGGCGCAGTCCTCCCCAGCAATTCATCAGGATGAACACGGCGAGAACGCCGAACCAGGCCGATTGCATCACCACGGCGACGATGATGAGCCCCGCCACACCCACGAAGCCGACGATCGTAGCCGCCATCAAGCTGCGGGCGCGTCCTACCACATACCAGAGCAGGGAGCGAAGAATCTGTCCGCCATCCAGGGGATAAATCGGAAGCAGGTTGAAAACCAGCAGGCCCAGGTTTATGTACCAGGCCGCGCGCAGCCACGCGTAGGCATTGGGCATCGCCGCCGCCCACCCGAGCGATCGGTACAGGAACCAAAATACGGACAAGACCGGTAGGAGAACCACGTTCACCAGCGGTCCCGCCGCGATGCTCCAGAGCGTGGCGCCCGGGCGGGGCGGCGGGCTCACATACGCCACCCCGCCGAGAGGCCAAAGCACAATCCGATTCGCCGTCCCTCCTACCTGTCGGCAGGCCAGCGCGTGGCCAAACTCATGAAGCATCACAATAAAAAACAACGCCAAATACTCCAAGACGTTCCAGGTGAGCGAGGAGTAGCTCCTGGCTCGGTTGTTGATTTCGATCACGGCAACCAGAAACCAGGACCAATGCAGGAACAAATCAATCCCGGAGACACGAAACAGGTGGATCGTCCCTTGACGAAGGCTGGTCATCGCGAGACTTATAACACATCGGCTGGCGGGGTCACAATCGCTTCCCGGAGGTCAATACGTCCCGGTCGAGAAGTTTTGGGGGAGGGCATTCCGTTGCTACGCTCCCAGGCATTTGGCGATGATGAGAGTCATATCATCGTGCCTTTCATGAGGGGAAGGAGGCAGCGTTCTTCGAGGGCACAATCCCATTCTTTAAATAGGCCCAAGACAGTTGACGTGGAGCTCAGCCGCTCGACGCTGTGATCGTTTCGGAGGAGAAGCGCGGAGAGATGCCCACAATTCACGAAGCGCATCCGCTGCCGACCGTCGTCATATTCGGCAAAAAAGAGCGTGGCGTAGACGTTGTCCGCCGTATTCTCGAAAAAGAGTTCGTTGACGGATCTGAGAAAGCGCTGCGGGTGGTTCGAAGCGATTGCACACTGGCTGCGCAGATTCGCCTGCAGATTGGCCATCAAGAGCGCGGCAGCGATCCCCTTCCCGGAAATGTCGCCGATGACCAGACCGAGCCGCTCCCGCCCGAGATTCAGGAAATCGTAGTAATCGCCGCCGACCTCGCGAGCCTGTAGGCAAATGCCCGCGTAGTCGAGGGTTCGGAGAGGCGGCAGCGTTTGGGGGAATAGCCTTGCCTGCACCTGTTTCGCAATTTCCAGTTCCTGGCGAGCCCGGCGGTCGGATTCCAGCTTCTGCTCAATGGCACGGCGTTGCGCTTCAAGTTCGCGCACGAAGTCTTCTCGTCCCATGAGCATGAAGGAGTTCCCGTCCGCATCTTCGAAAGTGGTGAAGGTCGCCCCCCAAGGTTGTGTCTCGGGCGGATGATGAAAGCGAACCCCCCGCCCCGACCAGTCACGAAACTTGGCGTGAACATCTTCGGTTTCAAGAACCACGTGTGTCGGCCGGCCGATGAGTTTGTATTCCTCACTGTTGGGGTTGGGAGCGACAAGCCCCAGGATCGCCGTCCCATCCGGAGGACTGACTGCTACCCAACGGCCCCGGGATCCGAAATTCGAATCAACCACCAGCTTGAATCCAAGCTGGTCCACGTAAAATCGGAGGCTGCGATCCTGGTCCCGAACGTAGATGTTGATACAGATAATACGCAGGTGGGGATCCTTCCGGTCCAGGCGAACCGCAAGCCCGTCCCTCGACATGGGTGAAGCCGAGTCGCTCATGGCGAGGATTATAACCCCGCGAGCCCTTTGTCGCCGCCAAGACGATTGCCCCGGTGGTGAAACTCTTCGCTCGGGGACGGTGGAGGCGATCGCTTTGATTGTCCGCAATTCCTCAATCTAGGGAGACTACCTGCCTCGTTTCCGGCTGGACCGCTTGACCGGGGCCTTATGCTAGAAAACTGCACGGAGGGGGACATATGAAGAGAATGCTCAAGCGTGGACTGGTATGGGGATTCCTGGGCCTCGTGGGGCTGGGGGCGACGATGCCGTCGCTTGCCTGGGACAAAGGGAACCTGGCCGACTATCACGGCCGCCGAGCGCAGTTGGTCCGCGAGACCCGTGACGGTGTAGTGGTGCTCTTCGGCTACAGCGAAGATGAAATCGCTGTCTCAACGGTCGAGTTCCGCCAGAACGAAATGTTTTATTACCTGACGGGCTGGAACCAACCCGATGCCATCCTGCTCTTGGTCCCGAAGCCCACTCCAGAGCCCTCAAAGGGAGGTCCGGCGGAAATTGACAAGGAAATCCTTTTCATTCCCCCCCACGATTACCGCGCGGAAAAATGGACAGGGCCGAAGCTCGGCCCCGATGACCCGGAGGCCAAGACCGAGACCGGCTTTCCTACCGTCATGAGTAAGGCGCTGTTCCCCTCCGTGCTGAACGAGGCGTTGAAGACGTTTCCGGTTATCTACACGGAGACGACGCCACAACCTGAGAGCGGCGAAGACCACTTCATCGAGGCGGCCGCCGCGAAGCTCAAGGCCCTGGCGCCGATAGCAGCTTTTCGCAACCTTCGGCCGACTCTGACGCGGATGCGCGCGGTGAAGTCGCCGGGCGAAATCGCTTTGATGCGAAAGGCCGTGGACGCCTCGGTCGAAGCGCATCTGGCGGCGATGAAGGCGGTGAAGCCAGGGATGGGTGAATACGAAATCGCCGCGCTGATGGAGTACGAATACATGCGGCGAGGCTGTGAGTGGCCTTCTTATCCGCCCATCGTCGGCTCGGGTTTTTATTCCACGGTGCTCCACTACGAGTCGGACTCCCGCCAAATGCAGGACGGCGACGTGGTGGTGATGGACGTCGCCGGCTCCTACAGCGGCTACGCCTCCGATATCACGCGGACTCTGCCCGCGAACGGCCACTTCACCGAGCGCCAGCGCGAGATCTACGAGATCGTTTACGGCGCGCAGGAAGCGGCCTTCAAGGGGGCGAAACCGGGCGTCACCGCCGGCGAGCTCAACCGGATCGCGCGCGACTTCATCAATAGCCATGGTAAAGACAAAAACGGACAGACCCTCGGCCAGTATTTCATCCACGGTCTCAGCCACTCGGTGGGCTTGAATGTCCACGACCCCATGGATTACTCCGAGCCCCTGCAGCCTGGAATGATTATTACCGTCGAGCCGGGCATTTACATTCCAGAGGAGAAAATCGGCGTACGCATCGAGGATATGATCCTCATCACACCCGAGGGCTCGGAACTCCTCACCAAGCTCCTGCCCCGCAAGGCGGATGAAGTCGAACGCGTGATGGCCCGGGAGTAAGTTCGGATTTCAGGGTTTGGAATTACAGTTCAAGGCCGAGGATCGCCCTGCGGGGAAATCGTTCGGTGCTATCATCCTGCAGTGACCTATGAGTGGGACCCGGCGAAGGCGGGAGCGAATCTGCGCCGCCACCGCGTGTCGTTTGCTGAGGCCACATCCGTCTTCCTCGACTCGGCCGCGCTGACCTTCAGCGACCCGGACCACTCGGACGAGGAGGAACGCGAGATCACGATTGGAGCCTCGGCCAGGCAGCACATTCTTTTCGTATCGCACTGCCCGCGGGGGAGACCGGATTCGGATTATCAGCGCACGGAAGGCCACGCGCAGGGAGAGGAGCCAGTATGCCGAAAGGATTGGCGGAAGCGACTGAAGACGAACTACGCACTGAGTACGATCTCGACGAGCTTGGACCCGGGGTGCGCGGAAAATACTACCGCCAGGCTAAGGCAGGGACGAACCTGGTGTTGATCGAGCCTGATCTTGCCAAAGTATTTCCCGACCAGGAGTCTGTCAATCGGGCGCTGCGTCTGCTGGTCACGACGGCGAGTGATGCGACGCGCGCTGCCCGCAGGTCCCGGAATGCGCCGAGACACCGAACGGCGCCAAACCAGCGGCCGAAGCGGAGGCATTACGGAAAGTAGTACGGCCGCGTGTGGGGATGCGCGAAGCGAAGAAGCCACAGACCCCCGAGGGTCTGCGACAGCCAGCCTTCGAGGTCAAAATAACGAGCCTTGCCAGGCTCGAGCTGAAATCGTACAATTTGTACAAAGGAGGGCTAGAAAAGATGCCCCGCCGTATGAACGCCAGTCAAGCCCGAGCCGCCTTTGCGGAAGCGGTAAACCGGGTGGTCTATGGCGGCGAGCGGACGATCATTCGCCGGCACGGCAGAGACGTTGCCGCCGTAGTTCCGATGAAGGATTTGAAGACGCTCGAAGCCCTGGAAGATCGCCTGGACCTGGAAGAGGCCCGCAAGATCATGAAGAAGCCGGGCCGGCTGATTGCTTGGGAAAAGATAAAGGCGGATCTGGGCCTCTAAAGCGGTCTTGGGGCTCTTAGGCGACCCAGTGCCTTATTCCATCCGGTTCACCTCGCGAGCGGGGCGCGATTTTTATGGTCTGGACAGGGCGGTTCAACAACGCCTGCAGACTGCTATCGACCGCCTGGCCGCAAACCCTATACCCGTCGGCGCCAGAAAACTCCAGGGAGACGAACCCTACTTCCGAATCCGCGTGGGCGATTACCGCGTGGTTTACGAAGTCAACGGCAAGCAACTTGCGGTCATCGTCGTGAAGATCGGTCACCGCAGAGAGATCTATCGTTAGATTTCTTCCCTCAGATGCGTGCCCCGGATGGCGGAAGAAGTCGAACGTATGATGGTGGCGAATTAAACCCCACCCTTTGAGACCCTTGAACGCCGATGCGCTAAGGAATACACTGGTTAGTGGAGCGGCCAATCGCGGGAACTTAGAAGGAGTCAGGTGCCACATGGAGAAGGCGACTTTTGCGGCGGGTTGCTTTTGGGGCGTGGAGGCGGCGTTTCGTCAAGTCCCGGGCGTGACGGCGACATCGGTCGGTTATACGGGCGGGAAGCTCAAGAACCCTTCCTATCAGGATGTTTGCACGGACCGCACCGGGCACGCGGAAGCCGTGGAAGTTCAATTCGAGCCTTCGAAGGTTACTTACGAGCAACTGCTCGAGGTTTTCTGGCAGTGCCACGACCCCACGACGCTCGACCGCCAGGGGCCTGACGTAGGAACGCAATACCGGTCGGCGATTTTCACCCACGATGCGGAGCAGGAGGCCGCCGCGCGCGCGTCGAAGGAACGCCTGGAGCGGGCGCGGAAATTCCCAAGGCCCATTGTCACCGAAATCGTGCCGGCGCAGGAGTTCTGGCGAGCGGAGGAGTATCATCAGCAGTACCTCGAAAAGCAGAGCCTCGCCCAATGCCGCATCCGGTGACCCGGAGGATGGGGACGCCCTCCGCACTTCGGACCCTGCCGCCGGGCTTTGCTCGGCCTGCCGGCACGCGAGGATCGTTCGGTCCGACCGAGGGTCGCGGTTCTATCTTTGTGAGCGCTCGCGGACCGACCCCCGTTTCGCCATGTATCCAAGGCTGCCGGTCACTTCTTGTAGCGGCTTCGAGCCAAGAAACGAGAACGCGGCCACGCTCCGGAATGATTCCACTTAGGCCTGTTCCGAGAGCCCCGTCTCGATGCGCCCCGGAATGGGAAAGGTTGAGTCAGCCCTCTTCCCTCCCGGCAAGAAATTCTTTACCAGAGAATTAATCCGCCGCGCGGAGGAGGGCCATGTTGCATTCCTACTTATGGCTTACGCTGATCGCGGGCCTGCTTTTCATCTCATTCCTCGTCGCCCTCCTCATCAAACGGCGGCCAGCCGTTATGGCAGTGGACAAAGCTATCGAGGCGTGGATCATCCGGCCGTCGCCCACGGTTGAAATGGAGCATCTCCATTTCATGCTGGGGACCTGGGAAGTGGCGGAAACCTGGGGCAAAGGCTCCTGGGGAAACTCGTTCAAGGGCAGGAGCCTTTTCAAGGGGCAGCTAGGTCCGGGCGGGCTCTCTATCTTGACGGATGTGGAGTCGGTCGGCCCCCACGGGCAATACCGTTCCCACATCATGTCCTCCTGGAATCCTTACCTCGCGGTTTATCAGGGCTGCTCGGTTTCAAACCTCGACTCCGGCGCGCTGTTTTGGACGGGAAAGTGGGAACAGGGCAGCCTGGTGTTTGACGGTGAGATTGAGGTTCGCGGGAAGAAATTCGCCTTCCGCAGGGTGCTGAGCGAGATCTCCAAGGAGGCGTACACCTCCCAGGAGTTCGTCACCGAATCGGGGGAGGGGATGAAATTGCTGGTCACCGGCAAGGCCAAGCGAAGAAACGAATAGCTCATGCGTCCGCACTTCGACTCCACTCAGTGTCTTCGACGTTCCTCCGAACGCGGACACACGCATTATGCCTGGTTCGAGTCCCCGCCGACAGCCCAGAACTGAGAAAGGGAAATAGCCTTGAGCGCGAAGAGGGCGGCGAAAAAGACGACGCTGCCGAAGCCGCAAGTGGCCACAAGGTAGGAAAAGTTCCCGAGGCCGGTGGCCGGCCGCGGGAAGAAGAATTCGAGGCCCGCAACCGACGCCGCGGCCAGTCCGGCGGCCAGCAGGTTCTTGGCGAAGAACACGCGCAGGCCCCGGTCCACCATGGACCGCAAATCGCAAAGGTTTTTCCGGTAAGCCCACGTGACAGTCAGGGCGAGGCTCGTCACCATGGCGAGCGGGATTCCCTTCGGTCCCCAGCGCAGGACCCCCACGTAGAGAAGGTCGAAGCCCACCGTCAGCGCGTACTGGAGAATTGAAATCCGCAAGTAATTCGTCCCTTCCTGGCGCGCGAAAAGTTGGAAGGCCAGCACACGCAGCGCGGCGTAGAGCAGCAGGCTGAGGCTGTAGAAGAAAAACACTGAAGCCATCTGGGAAGTGGCCTCGGGCGTGAAACTGCCGCGCTGGAAAATCAGCCGGATGATGGGCCGCGGGAGTTCCAGGCAGAACACGACGAGAGGGGCGACGAGGACCAGAGCGAGTTCCAGAATGCCGTGGAAGATCCGCCGCTGCTCGGCTTCCTCCTTGCGCGCCGCGGCGCGGGAAAGGCCCGGCAGCGCGGACGTCCCGATGCTTCCAGCCACCAGTTCCGCCATCGTGCTCATGATCTTGAGCCCCCAGTTGAGGGCGGTAAGCGCACCGGCAGGCAAGAAAGAGGCGATGATGCGCTCCACCACCACCATGCCCTGCCAGCCGACCGCTACGCCCAATTGCGCCGCCCCCGCCCCCCGCAGGTTCCGGAACGGCTCGCCGCCGCCTCTGACCACGGGCGAATACCGCACCGGAAACGAAACCGCGATTTTCGCAGCCAGCACGGCGAACTGGAGAAGGTGGCCGGCGAAGTAGCCGAGCACCAGGCTGTAATACCCGAAGCGATGGAAACCCAAAACCACACCCACGATGACGCCCATATTGCGGAAGAATCCCGCCGCGGAGGGCAGCGCGAAACTGCGCCGGCTGAGAAGGAAACTCCGCAGCACTTCCGCCACCCCGGCCGGAACAATCACGAAAAAGAGCCAGCGCGCGAGCTCGGTGGCCATGCCTAGTTGAACGGGCGTGAGCCCCGGCGCGATCCCCCGCATCAGCCAAGGGGCCGTTGCCGCGCCCAGCGCCGACAACGCCGTCAGTCCCAGGGCGCCGACGTTCACCGCATAGCTGAAACCCCGCGCCAAGTCCTCTTGCTTGCCCGAAGCCTCGATCGAAGCGAAGAATGGCACGAGCGAAAACTGGCCGGTGGCGGCGAGCAGCGAGGTGATGACGTAGGGCAGCGTGTAGGCCACGTAAAAGACATCGGACCGCGCCGACATGCCGAGCTCTGCGGCAATCGCCGTCTCGACTAGGATCCCGGTCACGCTGCCGACAAGCGAAAGCGCTCCGACGACAACCGAGCCTTGGAGGATTTGCCGCTTCGTGGGCATGGTGTCAGCGCCGGCCTCGGCTGGCCTCGTGGAGATCCCTCGCAGCCGGCTCGGCGAGTCTGCCGCGAGCAAAGGGAACGGAAACCATAAACAAGAAAAGCATCAGGACCGGCGAGGTTCCAAAATTGAATTCGAAGAATCCTTCCGTGGCGAAGGCGAGCCAGCCCGCGATGGCCGCCTCCACGACCCAGGCCGGCGCCCGCTGGCTAGCGGAGGACTGGCGGCGGAGCTTGACCAGCCCCCAAAAAATCCCCGCCATCATCCAGACCCATGACGCCATGCACCCGAGGCCGCGCTCCGCGCCCAATTGCAGAAGGTTGTCGTGAAAGTGCTCGTGATAGCCCACTTCCGGGCTCTTTCCTGGTGGCAAATAGAGCGCGTATTCGCGCTCGATGTTATTTGGGCCGACGCCGAGCCAGGGATGCGCGCGAATCATCCTTAGCGCCACCTGCCACATCTCCAGGCGAATCGAGATCGAAGGGTCGCGCGTGGGGTGAAGGAGCGAGTCGAGCCGCTCGCGCATGAGCGACGGCCCCGCGAGGTAGCCGAGCGCAATCAGAAGTGGCAATGCCAAGAGCCACGGCGGTTTCCGTCGGGCCACTAGATACACTACCGCGACGAAACACCCGAGCCAGACGCCGCGAGTGAAGTTCAGCGCAATCGAAAGGGCGATGACGGCCACGAGCAGCCACGCGGCTTTTCCCCACCCCAGAGGCTTCGTGTCCGCGGGCGCCACGCCGGTTCGAGCAGACCCGTCGGGGCGGGAAGGCTGCGAACCCTTCGCCTCAGAGAACAAAAGGTAGGCGAGCAACGCGCAAAAGACCAGCATCTGCTGCCCGCCGAAATTCATCCAGTGACCCATGAAGCCGTGGATGCGCGAGATGCTCATGTACATGTAAGTCTGGCCCGGATGCGCGGCCTCTACTGCCTGGTACTCCACCGCGAACTGGAAGACGCCCACGGCTCCCGCAACCACTGAGGCGAAAAACAGCCCAGCGTAGAGCAGCTCTTGAAATGCCCGCGCACCAGCCAGCGCGACGGCCAAAAGCATGATGAGGAAAAGGACCAGCTTGCGCACCGCCGGCCATCCGGCGGCAGGGTCCGCCGCGCCGAAAACCGATAAGACCGTGAACAAACAAAACAGCCCCACCGGCAGCCTGACCGGAGGGAACGGGAATCGGAGACCTGGGCGAGCGGGTCGACCGAGCCGAGGAGCGCAAAGCTGCTCGATGGCGTAACACAACGCGGCGGCCATGAGTAAGGCTTCGGAGGCGGCAAGGGAGATCACGAAGGTCAGAACGGATAGGCTGAAAAATAGGATTTCGTACCGTGCGAAGGCCGGCTGGGGCAGCTTGCCTGAGCAAGCAGGCGTGACGCGCGCCGATTCCACGAGCTTACGGAGGCTGGTCACCAAACCTTCGAGACTGTATTCAATTCAGGGCTTGAGTTCAAGCCGGTGACGACGGCGCTGAAGTCTTGGGATAACGGCATCAGGCGCGAGCCCGTGGGACTTCGCCCGATGTCTACCTCAACTGCTCGGCGACGGCCTCTAAGCGCGCCTTGATATCGTCCGGCCTTAGCGTTGAAATAAGTGCCCCGGGCAAGGGGGTGAGCACGGCGGCCCTGATGCATGCCGTGCGCATGAGAGCACTCTCAGATGGAGGTCAGTTCGCCGGGCCGACGGGTTGCGCCACGCGGACTTCGCGAATCCGCGGCAAGGGTTCCGGGACGGCTTCCTTTTCCAGCGACAGGTCGAGCACTTCCTGAATGGTCTTGACGTAATGGAGTTCAATTCCTTCCAGCAGTTCTTTCGAGAGGTCTTCGCGGACGTTCGGCTCGTTTTCACCGGGTAGGATGACGTCCTTCACGCCCGCGCGCTTGGCCGCAAGGATTTTCTCCTTGACGCCGCCGATGGGCAAGACTTGCCCGCTCAAGGTGATTTCACCGGTCATGGCAAGGCGGGGGCGCAGCGGCCGCCGCGTCAGCGCCGAGACCAGCGTCGCAACCATGGTCACGCCCGCCGAGGGGCCGTCCTTGGGGATCGCGCCCGTGGGCACGTGGATGTGGATATCTTTCGACTGGAAGAATTCCGGGTCGAGGTCGTAATCGGCTGCGTGGCTGCGCACCCAAACCAGCGCCGCCTGCATGGACTCCTGCATAACCTGGCCAACGTGGCCGGTCATGGTAAAGTTTTTCCCGCCCTTCATCACGGTCGCTTCCACGAACAGTACGTCGCCGCCCGAGGGCGTCCAGGCCAGTCCCACGGCCACGCCGGGCTGGCGTGTCCGGTCCACAATCTCGTTCTCCAGGCGAAACCTCGGGACGCCCAGGAAGTCCGGGATAATCTCCGACTCGACGAAGAATTTCGAGGCGACTCCCTCGGCGATTTTGCGCGCCTGCTTGCGGCAGAGCGTGGCGATTTCGCGCTCGAGGTTGCGAACGCCCGCCTCGCGCGTGTAGTGCCGGATGAGGAAGGCAAGCGCCGTGCGGCTGAACTCAATCTGCTCTGGCCACTTGACGCCGTGCTCCTCGGTTTGCTTGGGGATCAGGTGCCGGACGGCGATCTGGACTTTCTCCTCTTCCGTGTAGCCCTGGAGCTCGAGCACTTCCATGCGGTCGAGCAGCGCCGGCGGGATGGTATCCAGCACGTTCGCCGTGCAGATGAACAATACCTTTGAGAGATCGAACTGCACGTCGAGGTAGTTGTCGCGGAAGTGGGAATTCTGCTCGGGGTCGAGGACTTCGAGCAGCGCAGAAGAAGGGTCGCCGCGGAAGTCGCGTCCGATCTTGTCCACCTCGTCGAGCATGAAGACCGGGTCGCGGGTCTCGGCGCGGCGGATGCCTTGGATGATCTGTCCGGGGAGCGCGCCGATGTAAGTGCGGCGGTGGCCGCGGATTTCCGCCTCGTCGTGGATGCCCCCGAGGGACATGCGGACGAACTTGCGGTCGAGCGCGCGGGCGATGGATTTGCCGAGGGAGGTTTTTCCCACGCCCGGCGGGCCCGCGAAGCACAGGATGGGCCCCTTCATGTGCGGCTTCAGTTGCATCACGGCGAGGTAGTCGAGGATGCGCTCTTTGATCTTCTCGAGATCGAAGTGGTCCTCGTCCAAGATGGTTTTCGCCTTGCGCAGGTCCACGCGCAGCTCGCTGACCTTGGTCCAGGGGAGCACCAGGAGCCACTCCAGGTAGGTGCGCGTGACGTGGTAGTCGGCGGCGGCGGGGGACATCTTCGCCAGCCGCGAAAGCTCCCGCAGCGCCTCCTTCTTGGCTTCTTCGCTCATGCCCACGGCTTCGATCCGGCGGCGCAGCTCTTCGATTTCCTGCTGCTCGTCGCTTTCGCCGAGTTCCTTTTGAATGGCCTTCAACTGCTCGCGCAGGTAATACTCCCGTTGGCTCTGCGAGACCTGGTCCTGCACGTTGGATTGGATCTTCGAGCGGAGCTGCTGCACTTCGATTTCGTGCGCCAGGTGCTTGTTCAGCCGCTCCAGGCGTGTTTTGAGGTCCAGGCTCTCGAGCAGCTCTTGCCGGTCCGTCGGGGAAAGTGAGGGCAAATTCGCGGAGATGAAATCCGCCAAGCGACCCGGGTCGTCAATGTTCATCACCACGGTCTGGAGGTCGTCGGAAAGTGTCGGAGAAAGCTGCACCACCTGCTGGAAAAGCGAGGTCACGCTCCGGACCAGGGCTTCGAAGTCCGGCCCGCGCTCCCCGATGACGTCCTGGAGGGTTTTCACGCGGGCGCGCAGGTAGGGCTCTGCCTGAATGACCTGCTCCACCGCGATGCGCTGCAAGCCTTCGACGAAGATGAACAGGCTCTGGCTCGGCAGCTTGATGATTTTATGGACAAACGCCGCCGTGCCGATTTGAAACAGGTCCACCGGCTGGGGGTTGTCCACGCGCGGGTCCCGCTGCGCCACCACGCCGATGAACTTCTCGTTCTCCTTGAGGTCGTTGATCAACCGCAGGGAATTCTCCCGGCCGACGGTGAGGGGAAGGATGGCGTTCGGGAACAGCACCGTCTCGCGCACCGGCAAGATGGGCAGTTCCGAGAAATCATTGGTCCGCTTAGTTTTGGTCGCCATCGCCAGAGGTCCTCCGAGTTTCAAAGGCGCTCGATCCTTCGAGCGCTCCCTTCCGCGGTCTATTCTATACTATCACGTCTATCCTGTTGCCCCGCAGGCCGTGAACTCCAGGTCCAAACCCGGGCTCTGCCCATCCGCTGGCTCTTGAATCGGCTGGAACGGCCAGGGCCGTGAAAAGGAAGACCGAACTTACTATTGGATGACGAATCTCGCGCTTCGGTTCGCCTCGGCTCCGCCAGCGTCCAGGACTTGGATTTCGAGCGAATATAGGCCGGGCGCGGGGTCAAGGGCGGCCCGAGGCTTTTTGTCGGGCCGTTCATCAATTCCGTGTGCCCCGAGGGATAAATAGGGAAGCCTGGGTAGATCGTATCCCCCCTGAGGGGTAGGGGCGGGGTCACGACGCTGTGCGTCGAGACGATAGTCGAGGAGGGTGGGAGGAAGCAAGCAGAGAGCCAGCGGAAGGCGGGGAGCGAGCTGCTGGATGATTTGCCAAGGCGTGAGACCTCCTTTGTG
>QHZN01000307.1 GCA_003225365.1 Acidobacteriota bacterium | reverse complement strand
GATGACATCCCAGATGTCGGCTATCTCGTAGTGAATCCCGGCAACGTTTTGGACGAGCGCCTCCAATTGCTCCCTCATGAGCTGGCGGCTTCGGGTCCAGGATGAAAGCACCTCTTCCCGCAGATAGAGCCCCCGAAGGTTGGTCTGCTTCATCTGGTTGAGTTTCAGGATCAGCAAGACGTGGGCGGCGAAGTCTAATTCGTCAGTGATGCCTTTCGGTTCAAGTGCAGGGTCGAGGATGCGGATGCCCAGGTCGTCCAATTTCTTCGACGGGTCCGCCAGGAATCCAATGATGGACGAGAAAAGCCCGATGTCCGAGGCAAAGACTTTTTGGGTCGGGACGCCGGCTTTGACCGCTGCCTCGACAACGCTGAACCGGCCAGCGCAGGAGTTGAAGAACGGCTTCTCAATCGACGCCACTTTCTCGGCCACGTAGTTTCGCGCGCCGGTCGGAGTGACGCCGAGAAATAGAGGCTCGGTGTAAATCATTGCGGCAACTCCGGAGGGCGGAGTGTGGGGCAAGTTGTCTCTTGAGAAAATACAGGCTGCCAGGGGGAATGGCTTTCGCTTTTTCTTTGCATTAGGCACACTCCTATGATACGTTTGGAGTGCACCCAAGAGTTCTTCAAGGCCCGCCTGACAGCGGGCCTTTCGCATTTGAGCCTAACTTGCCACGGGCGGAGCTTTATTGCCAGTCCGGTGATGTCGTCTGGAGTTTTTCGCCAAGGGCGTGCTCAATGAGTCCGGCCATTCTCAAGCCACGAATTTCTCCACTCCAGCCGATGCCAAGGCTTTACGGGAATTCGACTTGCGAAGAAGGGGTATAACTACCTCGCTTTTGCTGCCCGCATCAGACTCAGCGCGAGTAAAGTGTGAAAAACACTGGCTGCTACATGGCGGTTAAAGCCATTTGAAGGAACCGGTCCGTGCGCGAGATCGTTTCTAAGATTATAAACCTCGTCCTTCCCGAGTGTGTGGGCAATGTCATTCCAGTGCCGCATCAGGAGAGCCAGGGTGTCGTTCGCTTCGTCCAGGCTGTCAAACTCGCAGGTATCCGACATCTCGCCGCTGAAGACCTCCGGCAAGTATTCGCTCGGCATCACGACCTCGGGGCCCGCGATCAGGGCGGCGAAAAGCCCATCGACCACCTCGATATTCATGGCTTTGCCGCCCTTACAACTCTTGAGAAATTCCTCGAGACCGTCCAATTCGGTTTCCGTCAGCGGCTCGTTCTGGGCGAAGATTCTCATGGGTGCGCCTGCCTACTATTAAACGCGGATTACCGCCTTGATTCTCTGTTTGACAACTCGACCGCCTTGACCGACGCGACCGACGACCACCAGTACGAGGCCCTTAACTTGGATTCTCGGTTTGTTCAGCAACGGGGATCGTAATCTTTGAGCGGAACCTCGATATAGCAAGGAGCACGACAGCTAGCGAAGCCGCGAACACGGCACAGGCGATGACGAACGGCCGATCCAAACCCGTTTCAGTTATGGGCCGCATTACGAACTCGCCAGCGATGCCGGTCCACCAATACGCAAACAGCCCGACATCCATAATGACATGGCCGATCATGCTCGGGACGAGTGATCCGAAAGACCAAGCGATAATTCCTAGCAGTATGCCTGCGCCAAATACGATGGGAATCATTCCTGGTGTCGCCCAGGCTTTCGTGAGATGGAGCGCCATGAACAAAAGTGACGAAACCAGAATCGCGGCTGGCGCGCCATGGCGCTGTTCGATCGGACGCTGAATATAGCCACGGAATCCGGACTCCTCGCAAATTCCTGCCGATATCGCTGAGACCACAACTGCCAACCACCTGAAAGGTAGCGTGGGAATGAAGGAAAGATCGTAACCCCGGCGAAACGTCGCAACAGGAAAAGACACAACGCGGAACAGCAAGACGATGGAGGCATGAATCGTCACAGCGAAAAAGAGCGCGGCGATAACCCCCAACGCCATGCGCGTGGGTGACAGAGCGGCCCGCCGGAATGAACTGGCGCGGATAGCTTGCGTTGTGTGGGGAGGGCCTCCACCGCTGACCCACCAAAGATAAAACGCAAGGAATATCACCTCGGCGATAGCGGCAAGTGGCACCCAAAGCTTTAGGAGCAACAACGGCCACACGTTCATGGCCGGGAGAGCAATGAGAAGCCCGGAAATGATGGCCCGAAACGAAACGGGCAGCTTCGCCCAAAGGCGGGGCGCACGGCCTTGAGTCGTCATTTCACTTAAATTCATATTTCCAGATTCCGCCGACCATGGTTCGCTCCACCTGAATCTTCAACAGCTCGGAGGGATCGGCCTTGAATGGATCCTGAGTAAGCACCACCACGTCCGCCAGTTGCCCCGGCTGAATGGAGCCCTTCAACTCTCCCGCAAAGGCCGCGTACGCACCGTTGACCGCGCCGCAACGTATCGCCCCTGGAAGGGTAATGCGCTGATTTGTGCCCCAGACGTTGCCCTTCATGTCCGTGCGGGTGAGCTGCGATTGCAGCCACATCATCGGATCTGACGGGCTGGCGGTATAATCCGAAGTCCCTCAACTCCTGCATCGTCGACTCGGAAATACGCCGGTGCCTTGCGGCTCCCCCTTTGCCGTCGGCGGTCCCTTGGCCGTGAAGTCGTCATACCGAAGAAGGGATCGACACCATGGGAACGTGGTTGCGAAAGCGAAAGCCCAGGTAACCCGCCAAAAGTCGGGCTCTATTTACGGATGCTAGCGAATTGCGAAGGAGACATTTTAGGCGTGATTTCCTTCCACGTGACCGAACTTCCGACGGCCCTCTGGACCGCTCAGCAGATGGGCGAAGCGTGGCGTAACTAAGTCGAGGGGCCCGGCGGGGTCGTTACGCCGATCCCCGCGCTAGTTGCCGGACGTGAAAAGGTCGTGCGGTCTGATTTTCGGTACCCACCGCAAATGCCGCAAGCAAACTGGTCCTCGAAGTCTCCCTCTTACTTGAATGCAGCAAAGATATTGCCGTTCCAGTTCGAATTCGTATAGGTCATCGAGGTCGTCGCATTGGTCTGAGTGGACGTAACGACGGCGTATTGCATGGCCATGCGAACGTTCGATCCGCTGGCGCCAATCATCAGCTTGTTATTCGGAATGGCGTAGCCCGCCCCGGCAGTCCATCCCGTCTCGTTGCCCGCCGCGTCGGTCGCGAAGATGAGAATGTCGCTGGCATTCGTGGTGGTCAGGCTGCCACTGGTCGAAGTCGTGGTGGAAGCGGTCGCGTCGTGCACCGAGCCATCCGCCACGCCCGAAATTGCCGCGCCGGAAATCTCCATCACCATAATGCCCGGCTTGATCACCCCCCCGGAGGTTGTGAAATGCACCGTCACGCTGGTGACGCCGGCGGAATTCGCGACGTAAAACATCCCGTTGCGCGGGCCTGTACTGCTTTCGTTGTTGTAGCCGCTGGAGGTCTCGGTCCAGGTCTGACCGGCGGAGTCGGTCACCGTGAAATTGTCCGTGCCGTTTGAAGATTCACGACAAAACG
>QHZN01000140.1 GCA_003225365.1 Acidobacteriota bacterium | reverse complement strand
CTCCCTCCTCAAGCAGTTCGGCCCGCAGCAGCGCGCGCGTTGACCAATCCTTGCCGATCAGAAGGACGCAGGGCATGGCAAGGAAAGCTTAAGCCAAAGAGCGCCGAAGGCATCTAAAATATAGAAGGGCGGAGCGCGCGGAGGGCAGAAGGCAAGAAGTCAAAAGGCAGAAGGCAGAACGCAGAAGGCAGAAAGCGAGACTCATGAGGATTATTCTTTACACGGGAAAGGGCGGCGTCGGCAAGACTAGCATCTCGGCGGCCACCGGGCTCGAGCTGGCGCGCCGCGGCTATCGGACGCTCGTGATGTCCGTGGACCCGGCCCACTCGCTCTCGGACTCCTTCGACCTCGAAAAGCGCTTGATGGACCACGAGGCGGGACAGCTCGTGGCAGTCGCCAAAAACCTCTGGATTCAGGAAGTGGATGTCCAGGAAGAAATCTCCCGCCACTGGGATTCCGTCTATTCCTACGTCTCGGCGCTGCTGAACCTTTCCGGCCTCGAGCAGACGCTGGCGGAGGAGCTCGCGATCTTTCCGGGAATGGAAGAGGTGAGTTCGCTTCTTTACGTCAACCAATACGTGCGGGAGAAATCCTTCGATGTGATGCTGCTCGACTGCGCGCCCACGGGCGAATCGCTCCGCTTCGTCAGCATCCCGACCACGCTCGAATGGTACATGTCGAAGATCTTCAAGCTGGAGCGCCGCGTGGCGCGCCTGGTTCGGCCGATGTTCAACACCCTCACTTCCGTCCCCTTGCCGCAGGAGGACTATTTTCGCAACCTTCAGGAATTGCACCGGAAGCTTTCGGGGATCGACAAGCTTCTGGTTGACTCGAAGGTGACAACCGTGCGCCTGGTGACGAATCCGGAGAAAGTGGTTCTGAAAGAGACGCAGCGCGCCTTCACCTATTTTTGTCTCTACGGCCTCACCGTGGACGCGGTCATTGTGAACCGGATTCTTCCCGAGGAGGCAGGCGGGGGTTACTTCAGCGCCTGGAAAGACACGCAGCGACGCTGGGTCGAATCAGTGGAAGAGTTTTTCGCGCCCGTGCCGGTTTGGCGGGTCCCCTATTTCCAGGACGAAGTGCTGGGCGTGGAGCGGCTGAACGCGCTGGGCAAGGCGCTCTACGGCTCCCGCGATCCGGCGAAGCGCTACTTCAACGAGGCTCCGTATCGTTTTCGCAAAATCCACGGCGGGTACGAAGCGCGATTGCGGCTGCCGTTCGTCTCCGGCAAAGATGTGGACCTTTTCAAGAAAAACGACGAACTGGTCATCCGGATCGGCGTGTTCAAAAGGCATATTTCTTTGCCGCAGAGAATGATGCGGTGCGAACCGCTAGGGGCGCGATTCGAAAACGGTGAATTAATCGTGGAGCTAGGAGAGTCCCATGCCCAAAACAAAAAAGGCCGGGAAACCGCGTAAACGGGCCAACCGCAGACGGCCGCCCATGCCGTCGCTCGCCGGTTGGCTGGTCGAGGAGTTGCGCCCTTTCTTCCGCCACCCTCGCGGCCCCTTGCCGCGCTCGGCGGAGCATCTGCGCAACGCCGCGATTGAAGTCCTCGAAGCCATGCGTGTTTGCCTGGATGAAACCATCACCCGGCTCAAAGCCGACGGCGCGCCTCACCTGAAGCGCATCCGAGTGGAGGAATGAGCTGGCCAAAGCGCTTCCGCGGCACAAAGGCGACCTCCTGATATGGCGAGACTCCGGAGTTGTCCTCGAGGGCCCCTTCTTTGCGAGCTTTGCCACTTTGCGAGCGTAGCGCGGCCGTCTCCGATGGCTGGAGTCCGATGGACTCCATCGGAGTCCAGAAATCGGACGCGGCCGCTCTATCGCGGTGCAGGCGAGACGCCGGCGCTACGCCTCTCGGTGAAATCACTTCCCGAACGGAATCGGCAACCGAGCTTTGCAAAAGCGTAGGCCGATTCAGCGCGTCTCTCAAGTATAATCAGTCTTCTATTGGGCTGACCGGGTTGGTTTGCGCAGATTTCAAACGAAGCGCCTCGGGAGGTCGGCGAAGGGTACGATGCGTCTTGGGGCGGTGACAGGAGTCTTGATCGCTGGTCTGGGCGTTCTCGGCGCGGGGCGCACGGGGCCGCTGCGCGGGTTTTTGCCGGCCGAGGCGAGGCGTGAGGCGGAATTCGAAGCGCAGTTCCGACGCCTGCCGACTCCTGATCGGGCCGGCGAAGACCTGCGCGTGCTGACCCAGGAACCGCACGTCGCCGGAACGCCGGGAGATTACCGTACCGCGCAATTCGTCCTCAACCAGTTTCGCGCCTCGGGGCTCGACGCAGAGATTGTCGACTACCGCGTGCTGCTGGCCTATCCGCGTCGGGTCAAAGTGGATTTGGTCGAACCCATTCGGCGCCGCGGGCCCACCCCCGAAAACTCCACCCGCCGCCGCGGGGGCAAGGGCTTCGACGGTTTGCTGCCATACAACGCCTACTCGCCTTCCGGGGACGTCTCGGCAGAGGTGGTCTACGCCAACTACGGAATGCCGCAGGACTACGACAGGCTCAAGAGCGCCGGAATTGACGTGGCGGGAAAGATAGTTCTGGTGCGCTACGGCCGATGCTTTCGTGGCGTCAAGGCCCGGGTCGCTGAAGATCGCGGTGCGGCGGGCTTGCTGATTTATTCCGACCCGGCCGATGATGGCTACCGGTTCGGCGAGGTCTTTCCTCGCGGGCCCTGGAGGCCCCCCACCGCAGTCGAGCGTGGCTCCATCCTTTCGCTCAGCGATTATTCCGGCGACCCGGTGACGCCCGGCGCCGTCGCCACCAAGCGCGCGCGCCGGCTTCCGATGGGGAAAGCCCGCCTGCCGCGCGTCCCCACCGCGCCGCTCTCCTACGGAGACGCTGAACCGATTCTCGAGCACCTGGAGGGCCCGGCGGCTCCGCCCGACTGGCAAGGTGCGCTGCCTCTCAACTACCGGTTCGGGCCCGGGCCATCGAAGGTTCACCTGAAGCTTTCGATGGACTTTCGCGTGCGACCCATCTGGGATGTAGAGGCGCGGATTCCGGGCGCCGAGCACCCGGAAGAATGGGTGGTCGTCGGAAATCATCGCGACGCTTGGGGCTACGGCGCCGCCGACCCCGCGAGCGGCACGGCACCGCTGCTGGCTGTGGCCCGCGGCTTCGGACAGTTACTCCAACAGGGCTGGAGGCCCAAGAGAACCATCATCCTGGCGAGCTGGGATGCGGAAGAGTTCGGCCTGATAGGCTCGACCGAATGGGCGGAAGAGCACGCCGCACAACTCGCCCAGCACGGCGTTGCCTATGTGAACGTGGATATCGGCGTGTGCGGTCCGCACTTCAACGCCGCCGCCGTGCCCTCCTTGAGCCGGCTGCTCCGCGAGGTAGCCGCCGAGGTGACGGACCCGAACTCCGGCCGCCCGCTCGTTGCCGTCTGGGCGGAGGAGACCGGCGCACCCAAAAAAGTGACTGTTGCCGGCGCCGACGCCTCACCGCGCGCTTCCGTCAGCCAACGCTTCGAACCACCGGACGCCTCCGTGCGCGAGCTCGGCAGCGGCTCCGACTACACGCCTTTTCTCGAGCACCTCGGCGTGGCCTCGGCCAATTTCGGCTTCGAGGGCCCTTACGGCGTCTATCATTCCGAATTCGATAACTTCGACTGGATGGCGAATTTCGGCGATCCCGCTTTCCGATATTCTGCGGTCGCCGCCCAAATCCTCGGAACGCTGACTATGCGCTTGGCGGATGCGGACCTCTTGCCGCTCGACTATGAGGAATACGGGAAGGCGATTCAAGGGTACCTCGGAGAGCTCCAGGCGGTGCTTCGGAAGTTGCATGCGGAGGACAAGCTCCCCACGGAGGATGCGCTAAGAGCCGCGGCGCTGTTTACGGAGACGGCGGCGCGCGTGAATCGGGCGGTCGAGCGCGGGGAGGAGCGCGGCGGCGATTGGCGCGACAAACAAAGACTGAATCTGGCGCTGATCCAGCTCGAGCGGGACTTCTTGGCTCCCAACGGCTTGCCCGGTCGAAGCTGGTTTCGCCACGTCTTCTATGCGCCGGGCGTGTATACTGGTTACGCGGCGGTCCTGGTTCCGGGCGTGCGCGAAGCCTTGGAGCGTGGCGATTGGCCGCTGGCAGGGCGCCAGCTCGATGAGGTGGTTCGCGCCATCCATCGCGCGAGCGACGACCTCCGGAGGGGGCTTGAGGAATCGGAGGGGGCCACTTCGGTTCGCTGAGGTCGAAGACCCTGAGCTTCGTCGAAGGGCGGGTTCGCGAATTTGCCGACCCTTCGACTCATCGCTCAGGGCGGTGAGCGAAGTCGAACCGCGGCAGCGACGGCATGAAGGTTAAAGTCCTCTTTTTCGGAATTGCCCGCGACCTTACGGGATTCAGCCAAGAGTTCGTGGAGCTCGGGGAAGGCGAGCAGCTCGATAGCCTCAGGCGCCTCTACGAGCTCCGTTTCCCGGGCCTGAGCGATATGGCGAGGTCGCTGGTTGCCGTGGTCAATCAGGAAATTGCCTTGCCCGATGAGCCTTTGAAGGAGGGGGACGAGGTGGCGTTTCTGCCGCCAGTGAGCGGCGGTCGGGACTGCAGCTTCTATTATCTAACCCGGGATGCCATTCCCACCCGGGAGCTTGCCGCAAGGCTCAAGGCTCCCGCCGACGGGGCTGTGGTGGTGTTCGAGGGGATCGTCCGCAACAATTCCCGCGGGCGCCGAACGCTTTATCTCGAATACGAAGCGTACGAAGCGATGGCGGTTCGCACCATGCAGGCGATTGGCCTCGCCTTGCGAACGAAGTTCCCAATTGATGCTTTGGGGATGGTTCACCGGCTTGGCCGGCTCGAAATCGGGGAAACCAGCGTCGCCATCATTGTTACTTCCGCTCACCGGCAAGCGGCCTTCGAAGCCTGCCACGAAGCCATCAACCGCCTGAAGCAGACCGTCCCCATTTGGAAGAAAGAGTATTTCGAGGACGGAAGCGTCTGGGCGGAAGGCTCCGCGCTCGGCCGAGAAGCGGAGGGCTTGCCCGGCAAGGCCGGTCGGAAGGCGGAAATCGAAGTCCCCGGCAAGGCCTGAAGCCAGTCCCGCCGCCGCGGGATTGGGAAGCGCGGCTCGGAAAATGGAAAACTTTCTTTCCACGGCTGTCGAGATTGCGCGCGAAGCAGGGGCGCTGGTTGCCGAGCTTTTCAAACGGCCGAAGGAGATTTCCTATAAGCGGCCGTCAGACCTGGTCACGAACGCCGACCGGCGATCCGAAGCCTTGATCATCCAGCGCCTGCGGAACCATTTTCCCGGGCAAGCTATCGTCGCCGAAGAGGGCGGGGGCGCTCAAACCTCCTCGGAGTATTGCTGGTACGTGGACCCGCTCGACGGCACGACGAACTTCGCCCACGGTTTTGCGGTTTTTTGCGTGACACTAGGTCTTGCTTACCGCGGTGAAGTCATCGCCGGCGTCGTCTTCGACCCCATCCGAGACGAGCTGTTCACCGCCGAGCGCGGCTCGGGTGCTTTTCTGAATGGCCAGCGGATTCGCGTCTCGCCCGTCAACAAACTCTCCGAAAGCCTGCTCGCCACGGGCTTCCCGCCCTTCGCCTCGAACCACGACCTGAACATCCAGTTCTATTTTCGATTGACGAAGCTCTCGCACGGCATACGGCGAGCAGGCTCGGCGGCGCTCGACCTTTGTTCGGTTGCGGCAGGCCGGTTCGAGGGCTTCTGGGAACTGAAGCTGAATCCCTGGGACAAAGCTGCGGGGACGCTTCTGGTCACGGAAGCCGGCGGGCGCGTCTCCGGCCTAACGGGCGGACCCTTTCAACTGCTCGCCGACGAGGTCTTCGCTTCAAATGGCCACGTTCATGACGAGATGTGCAGCGTCTTCTCGGAGGTCATGGCTGAATATCGAGGGGCGAAGGGGAAGGGTGAAGGGTAAAGGATGAAGTGTAAAGGGTGAAGGCGGGATCGCGAGTCGAAGCCAAGAGCCGACGAGAGACAAAAGGCAACTGATAACTGAGAACTGATAACTGAGAACTGAGAACTGATAGCTGAGGGCTAAGAGTGGCTGGCCGTTTTCGCTCCCGAAGGCTGCTGAGGCGTCCTGCCTTGATTACGCTCGCGTTGAACGGGCGCGAGCCCGAGTCCGTCCCCGCCGCTTACGGTGCCGACCCGGAAATCACCCGGCGGGACATTTGGCTGCGCCGGCTTTCATCGGCCCACGAGGGCCTGCGCATCGTTCACCTGACCGATATCCATCACAGCCTCTTTACCCCGCTGGAATTTGTCGAGCGCGCCGTTCACCTTGCGAACGAGCTTGATCCCGATTTGGTGGTGCTGACGGGCGATTATGTGACGCTTTCACCCGCCTACATTTGGCCCATGGCCAGCGCACTTGGGAAGCTTGGCGCGCGCCACGGCGTTTACGCCGTGCTTGGGAATCACGACTTCCAGGTTGACCCGGACGAAATCACGCGCGCTCTGCGCGCCCACCACGTCCGCGTGCTTCGCAACGCCCACCATCGAGTGCGCGAACACGGCGCGGCGCTTTGGGTCGTGGGCGTGGACGATTTGTGGTGGCATGCCGACGACTTCGCCGCCGCCCTGGATGGCGTCCCTCTCCGCGATCCCAAGATTCTGCTCTGCCATAACCCCCTCGGCATTCGCCGTGCTGCGGCGCACGGCGTGGACTTGGTGCTGGCTGGGCACACCCACGGCGGCCAGGTCCGGCTCCCTGTGGTCGGCTCGCTTCGGGGAAGGTCGAAACTTGGCGAGCGGTTTGTGGAGGGCTGGAACCGCCTCGACGGCACGCAGATTTACGTCAACCGCGGCATCGGGAAAGTGCTGATCCCGCTTCGCCTCAATTGCCCGCCCGAAATCGCCTGTCTGCGCCTCCGCCGCGGGGCATCGCCAGCTTCCATTTGAGATTTCTGAACTTCGAAGCCATAATTCGAGTCCTTCGATGACTCGCCTTGTGCCGCTCGTCGGAATCTTGGTAATCCTGGGGCTCGCCTTCGCATTCTCGAAGAACCGCAGGGCGATTAAACCACGAATTATCGCCTGGGGTTTGGGGCTGCAATTCCTGATTGCGCTCATCGTCCGCACCCGACAGGGCTTCTGGGTGCTCGACCAGTTCTCCCATGCCGTCGTGTGGTTCCTGAGTTTTGCCTTCGAGGGGTCGAAATTCGTTTTCGGCCCGTTGGGCGACCCGAAGGGGAATCTCGGGATGATCCTGGCCTTCCAAGCCCTTCCGCTGATCATTTACGTTGCTTGCGTTTTTTCGATTCTGTACTACCTGGGGGTGCTGCCCGCGCTCGTAAAGCTGGCCGGGAATGTAATGTTCAAGTTGATGGGGACGAGTGGGGCGGAATCGCTGGAGGTTGCGGCGAGCATTGTCATGGGGCAGACCGAAGCGCCGCTGGTGATTCGGCCGTACCTCGAAGCCCTCACCGAATCGGAGCTCATGACGGTGATGACGGCCGGGATGGCGCACATCGCTGGCTCGGTGCTCGGAGCCTACATCCTGTTTGGGGCTGACGCGCGAGACTTGCTGACCGCCGTGGTGATGACGGCGCCCGGAACCATCCTCATAGCAAAGCTGCTCAACCCGGAAACCGGCACGCCGCAAACGGCGGGCAAGGTCGAGCTGGCCGTCGAAAAGAGGTCCGCCAACCTCCTCGATGCGGCGTCGAAAGGAGTGGGCGATGGGTTGTTTCTGGCTTTGAACGTTGCGGCGATGCTCATCGCATTCTATGCGCTCATTTACCTGTGCAACGGGATTTTGGCGGTGGCACATTCGAACCTGAATCTGCAGACCATCTTCGGAATTCCGATGAGCCTGATGGCTTGGCTCCTGGGCGTTCCTTGGCAAGACGCCCGGTTAGTTGGCAGCTTGATGGGCACTAAGCTTGTGCTCAACGAGTTCGTGGCATTCACGCTGCTCGGTCCTATGAAGGGCCACATCGCGGAGCGCTCGTTCAAGATCGCCACGTTTGCGCTTTGCGGTTTCGCAAACTTCAGCTCAATCGGCATCCAGATCGGCGGCATTGGGTCGCTCGCGCCCGGGCGCAAGCAGGACCTGGCGCGGCTTGGCTTCCGGGCGGTTTTTGCCGGGACGCTCGCGAACTACTTATCCGCGGCCATTGCCGCACTCATCCTTATTTGAGTCTTGCGATGGGATCAACCGCGACTTTGGGTATTGACGAGGCGCAGAGAGCGGTCCGGTTTCTCAAGCGGCGCTGGGCTGGCGAGCCGCGCGTAGGGATCGTGCTTGGCTCGGGGCTCGGAAGCGTGGCCGCGCGGCTCTCCAAAGCCGTCCGCATCCCTTACCACGCCATCCCAAATTTTCCTGTTCCAACAGCGGAAGGCCACGCCGGAATGCTCCACGCGGGCGACTGGCGCGGAGTCCCGGTGGTGATTCTGGAAGGGCGACTGCACCTCTACGAGGGCTGGCGGCCCGACGAAATAGCTTTCCCGGTGCGCGTCCTGGCGCTTGCGGGCATAGAGTGTTTCGTCTTGACTTGCGCCGCGGGGGGCATCGCGGGGCGAGCCCTCTCGGGCCGCTTGATGATCCTCTC
>QHZN01000139.1 GCA_003225365.1 Acidobacteriota bacterium | reverse complement strand
CAGTGCTTCGACCAGCCTGCCTACGAGGCATACCATATTATACAGGGCGAAGACGAGATAATCGTTTAGCTAACCAGGTAGGGGGAGAATTGGCCCGTGAACAAACTGGTGTTTGGCCAGAGACACAGGTGCCGCTTGGACCGCCGTGCGAGGAGGAGTGACGATGCACGGACTACCTGCGAATTTCGACGGTGCATTTTTGCTTGGACGCAATCTGCAATTGATTTGCTTCAGCGCGAATCAGATTTACTTGCATTTTGATAACCAGATAATGATCACCATCGAAGCCGCGTTCTCGTACGAGCGTACGGGGGCCGAAACCGAGGCGTCGGCGATTGACCTGCCCGTTTCGGAGTCGGACCTTATGCATCTGCTGGAACATTCGGTTGCAAAAGTCTCGGGAGGAAAGGATGGCACCCTGACTCTCGTGTTTGACAGCGGTGACGTCTCGGCGATCTGAGCTAGGCATAAGAAGCGGACGCGCGGCGTCTAGCCATGAACGGGAGCTTCGCGCGCACGGGCCTACCGCTAGCGCTGAGCTCGGCGACGTACAACGCCAACAACCAACTCACTCAATGGGGAACGGCGGCCTTAACCTACGATCTGAATGGGAATTTGACGGGCGACGGAGTGAATAACTACAGTTGGGATGCGCGGAACCAGTTGGCCTCGATCACCGCTGCTTCGGGTGGGGCCACGATTGGGACTTTTCAGTATGATGCGTTTGGAAGACGCGCAGGCAAGACCGTAGTCGGAACCTCGACCGGATTCCTCTACGATGGCGTCAACGCGGTGCAGGAGCTTTCCGGATCACTCTTTCCGCAGACCACAGAGCTCCCTTAGCCGGAGAGCTTCCCGCCGGAGCAGGAAGAGACAAACGACCCCCGAGAAAGAGCAGAATCCAATACGAAGGCCGACACTCTCTCGGAAACCCGTTCTAGAACGGCACATCCTCCACATTCTCCGGTGGCGCATTCTCGTTGGCGGACGGCCGTCCTCCTCGATCCTCTGGAACTTTGTCCGATCCATTCCTCGAACCACCCAATAAACGCAGGGTGCTGACGACCACTTCTGTGGTTGTCCGCGCCTTGCCTTCCTTGTCGTCGTACTTGCGCGTCTGCAGCCGACCTTCGAGATATAGCTGCTTCCCGCGGATCACGTATTGCCCCGCTAGCTCGGCCAGGCCGTTCCAGGCGACGCAACGGAACCATTCAACCCGATCAACGTTATCGCCGTCGCTGTTTTTGTATGATTC
The DNA here is from genome assembly GCA_003225365.1 of Acidobacteriota bacterium. GTDB lineage: Bacteria > Acidobacteriota > Terriglobia > UBA7540 > UBA7540 > Gp13-AA74. The sequence goes on along the minus strand of QHZN01000139.1, from coordinate 8,669 downwards.
GTTCACCGCCACGGAGAAGTTGGCTACTGGCTTCCCTCCGGCCGTGAATCTCAGATCTGCGTCGCTGCCGACGTACCCGAGCACGATAACCTTATTCATACCTTGCTGAGACATATATTCTTGCTCCTTTTCATTTGCGGCTGCGGCCGCTGATTTAGCGCGACAAGATTTCAGGTATTCTTTGGGGCTTGTGCGGCATCATCCAAGGCGGGATTTCACGGCACAAACGGAGGCAATCCACGGGAATCATCGACGAAGTCTTGAGGGCGAATGAAACCTATGCCGAGGACTTCACACAAGGAAAACTTCCGGTGCAGCCGGCCAAAAAGCTTGTGGTGGTCGCTTCCACGGACGCCCGATTAGCCTTGTCTCAAATTCTGTGTATGGGAGACATTCATACGATTCGCAACGCAGGCGGCATCATGACAGAAGTTGCGTTGCGCTCTTTCGTCATTTCGCATTATCCGCGCGGCACTCGGTAGTTTATAATCATCAACCACACGGACCGCGTGATGCTGACAATCAAAGATGATGATTTGCTGGCTAGGCTCCAGAATGAAACCGGAACCGCAGCCTTTGCTCCAAACCATTTTCATGCAGTCGGCAATGTCGACGAAAACGTTCGGCGCAGATTCAGAAAGTAAAGTCGCACCCCCCGGATTTCCAAGAGCGTGCCCGTGCGGGGTTTTGTCTACGACGTGGAGACAGGTCGGTTGCACGAGGTTGCGGACTGAGAAAAACAATCCTTGCCTCTTTCGCGAGCTGGTAAGTGGTCGCGCCCGGAAGATAGAGGTATCGGACTGGCCCCCTACCCCCCTCCGCCGTTCCCCGGTTTTACTGAGCGCTTTGAGCAGTGCCCGCTCAGGCAAGGTTTGGCCAGTTTCTGTGGTGTCCACTTGGCGTCCATTTCAGCAGGGTACGACATAGACTCAAGAGACTTGGAGGGACAAAAAAGAATCACCCCACGATCTCAACTTTTGCCCTTGTTTATTGGGTTAAATTGCTAAGCGGCGGATTTGGTAGCGCTACCGGGAATCGAACCCGGGTTTTCAGATTGAGAATCTGACGTCCTAACCCCTAGACGATAGCGCCCTAAGCGCAGTGGCGAGTGACCAGTGGCAAGTGGCCAGCAAAAATACGTCCCTTGCCCGTGGTCCGTTGTCAGTCGCCCCCCACTATCAGGCCTCCCGCCGGTTCATAGATAGGATACAACACGAACGGAACCACGGACAACTGACTACGGACGCCTTTCGACAGACTTGCCACTTGCCACTAATCACTTTCCACTGTTCTTTTCAGAACTTCGTCACCGAGGAAAAATTGAAGTCGCGGATTTTGAGCGGGGGCACGACCATATCGAACGATTCCTCGCCGGAGGTGCGCTCGGCCGCGCCAAGCACTTCGACCTGGCCGAGCATTTCGATGACGCTCTGGTTAAAGCGCAAGTTCCGGACCCCGTGGCGGACTTTGCCCTCTTCGATAAAAAAAGTCCCATCGCGCGTCATGCCCGTAAGGATTTTTCGGTAGGGGTCCACTTCTCGAATATACCAGAGGCGCGTCACGAGCAGGCCCCGCTCGGTCGAGGCCACCATCTCCTCGACGCTCGACTTGTTCCCTTCCATGACGATATTCATCGGCGCTTCGCCGTATTCGTTGGGAAGCGGGAAGCCGTGGCCGGTGGGCTCCGTGGCCATCTTGCGGGCGCTGGAGCGTGAATAGACCAGGTTTTTGGCGACGCCCTTTTCCACCAGCCTAACGCGCTGGCGCGGCATGCCTTCGCCATCGAAGGCGGCGCCGCTTTGGAGCGGATGAAACACGTCGTCGCGCACCTCGACATTGTCTCCGAAAATCTTCTGCCCCAGCCGGTCGGTCAGGCAGCTCCGCTTTTCGTGGACGGCGAGGCCGCCGAAATCCCAGAAAAGGAATCCGAGCAGGTCGAGCACCGCCGCGGGCTCGAGGATCACGGTGTGGCGGCCGGGCTGGATTTCTTTTGGGTCCACACTCCCCAAAGCCTTCCTCGCGGCCCGGTCGGCCAGGGCTTCGGCGTCGAGCTCCAGCGCCAACGGGGAAGTCCGCTTCGCCCATCCGGAGCTAGTCGGGCCGAGCATGGTCACAGAAAACTCCGAGAGCGTTTCTTCGTGGAAGGCGGCGAGCCCGCGCGAGTTGAACAGCCCGAAGGCAGAGGCGCCGCTCGAAAAAATCCCCGCCGCCGTGAGCTGGTCCTTTTCTGCGCGCGCAATCGCTATTTTTACGGTTTCGGCCCGCGCTTTGGGCGTTAGCTCCGCGGTCTCCCCGTAAGACCGGTTCACAGCACGATAGGTCTGCGGCGCCGGCATGGGCAGCAGATCGGGGTCGGGGGGCTGAGTGCGTGCGAGCTCGAGCGCCGCTTCCGCGGCCTGGCGGATGGAGGTTTCGTCAAACCGGTTCGTGCTTGCGCGCGCGGTGCGCTGGCCGGCGACGGCGCGGACAGAAAGGTAACTCCCTTCTTCCTGAACGTTTTGGTGGATGGTGTTGTTGGCGAAGCGAGTGAGCGAATAAGACGTCGAGCTCATCATGGCCTCGGTCTCATCCGCGGTCGAAAATTTGAGAACTTGCTTGAAGATCTGTTCTGCGCGCTCGCGAGTCAGCATGAAAGAAATTGAGTCATTCGTTCATCGGGTCATTGAACCATTGAAGACCGCCGACGGCCCAATGGATCAATGAGTCAATGATTCGATGAACCGATTATCCGGAATAAGCGACTCCCACCTTTACTTTGCGGAATCGGGCGGGTGAGGCGCCGTGGCCCGTGCCCATGGTCTGCATGGGCTGGCCCTTGCCGCAATTGGGCAAGCCCCAGAGCGTCCAGCTCTCGGGTCCGCAGATGGCGTCGCAGGAATTCCAAAACTCCGTGGTAATGCCGCCGTAGCTCGGGTTCTTGAGCATCCGCGTGCGCTTTCCGCCTTTGATTTCCCAGGCCACTTCCGTTCCGAATTGAAAGTTATACCGCCGGTCGTCGATGGACCAGCTCCGGTTAGTCTCGAAATAAATTCCGTCTTGGGTGTCGGCAACCAAGTCGTCAAGTTTTCCGGCGCGGGGAACGAGGCTGACGTTGGTCATGCGGATGAGCGGAATGCGGTTCCAGCTTTCAGCGCGCATAGTACCGTTCGAGCGGGTCTGGCCGACCGCCGCCGCCGTTTCCCGCGAGGTGAGATAGCCGACGAAGAGGCCTTCCTTGATGATCGGCGTCGCCTGCGCGGGCACGCCTTCGTCGTCGAAGGCGAACGTGCCCATGCCGGGGCCGTGCGCGGGCGTGGCGTCGGCGACGATGTTCACAATGTTGGAGGCGTATTTCAGCGTTCCCAGTTTCTCCAGCGTCAGGAAGCTCATGCCGGCGAAATTTGCCTCCGTCCCGAGCACGCGGTCAAGCTCGATCGGGTGCCCGACTGATTCGTGCACTTGCAGGCCGACTTGCGAGCCGTCGAGGATGATGTCGGCCACGCCGGACGGGCACTGCGCGGCCTGGTGGAGCGCCACGGCTTCTTCGCCCACGCGCCGCGCGTTTTCGACCAGGTTCAATTCTTCCACCAGTTCGTAGCCCTTCGTCTGGTACTGCCCGCCGAAGGAGTTTGGGTAGGAGCGCTTTTGGATTTCGCTTCCCGAAAACGCGATGGCGGCGTAGCCGGCGCCCGTCTGGGTCTTGAGCTGATAAATCTGGGAGCCGAGGCTCGAGACGAAGAGCTGCTCGATTCGGCGGAAGTCCATCTGCGCCTCGGCGAGCGTGACGCCCGAGACGCGGCGCAATTCCGCGTCCACTTTGAGCAGCAAATCGATCGCGGCGGACACGGGCACTTTGAAAGGGTCAATGCGGCAGGGAGCCTGCCAGCGCGCTACGTGCTTCTGCTCGGGCACAAGCCGCACGTCTTCTTTCTTACAGAGCGCGCTCGCCCGCGCGATTTCCGCCGCGCGCGCCGCGGCCCTGTCCACGCCCGCCGAGGTCAGCTCGTCGGTGGCGGCGAAACCCCACGCGCCCTCGGCAATCACGCGCACGCCCAAGCCGTGGGATTCCGATTCCCGGACCTGCGCCGGTTGGCCGTTCTTTGTGGAAAGATACCGCTGGCGAACGTTTTCGACGCGCACTTCGGCGTAGGTGGCGCCGTTCGCCATCGCCGTATCCAAAGCGCGTTGGGCCAGATCTTTCATGATGGCAAACACCCACGGAGCAGACGGACGTCCAATTGAATCATTGCTTCATCGGCTCATTGAACCATTAAACAGCCGGCCTACTCCACCATTTTGGCTCGGACTGGCGGCCATCTCCGGAGTGGGCAGGCACCGGCGGCCCAATGAATCAATGGCTAAATAACTCAATGGCACAATTCCCTAAGTTCCTTCCGACCAAGAGGCCAGGTACTGCTCTTGATCGGGTGTCAGCTTGTCAATGACGATGCCCATTGCGTCGAGCTTCAGCCGCGCCACGGCATGGTCGATTTCAGGCGGGACGGAATAGACCTTCGCCTCGAGTTTCTTCGCGTTCTTCACGATGTATTCGACCGAAAGCGCCTGGTTGGCAAAGCTCATGTCCATGACCGCGGCGGGGTGGCCCTCCGCGGCGGCGAGGTTAATCAGGCGCCCTTCTCCGAGCAGATAAAGGCGGCGGCCGTCGCCCAATGAGTACTCATCCACGTACTCGCGCGTGCGACGTTTCCCGAACGACATTTTTTCCAATGCCGGGATGTCCACCTCCACGTTGAAGTGGCCGGAATTGCAAATCACCGCGCCGTCCTTCATCACTTTAAGGTGCTCGCCGATGATGACGGCCTTGTCGCCAGTCAGGGTGATGAAGACGTCGCCGATTTTGGCGGCCTCGCTCATCGCCATCACGCGGTATCCGTCCATAATGGCTTCGAGCGCGCGGGTAGGGTTCACTTCGGTTACGATGACGTCCGCGCCCATGCCCTTGGCGCGCAACGCCACGCCGCGGCCGCACCAGCCGTAGCCCGAAACCACCACGCGCAGCCCGGCAATCAAAAGGTTCGTCGCGCGGATGATGCCGTCCAGCGTGGACTGGCCCGTGCCGTAGCGGTTGTCGAACAGGTGCTTGGTGTCGGCGTCGTTCACGGCGATGATGGGAAACTTCAGCAAGCCCTGCTTGGCCATGCTGCGCAGCCGGATGACGCCGGTGGTGGTCTCTTCGGTCCCCCCCAGGATTTCCGGAATTTGCCCCTGGCACTTGGTCAGAACGGTCGTCACCAAGTCCGCCCCATCGTCCAGAGTGATTTGCGGGTGGAATTCCAGCGCGGCCAGGATGTGGGAGTAGTAGGTGCTCTCGTCCTCGCCCTTAGTGGCAAAGACCGGAATGCCGGAATCGGCGACGAGAGAGGCGGCGACGTCGTCCTGCGTGCTCAGGGGGTTCGAGGCGCACACTACCACCTCGGCGCCGGCGTCGCGAAGCGTGATCGCCAGGTTCGCCGTCTCGGTCGTCACGTGCAGGCACGCCGCCACGCGCACGCCCGCGAGCGGCCGCTCCTTGATGAAGCGCTTGCGGATGAGAGCCAGAACCGGCATCCATTGGTTCGCCCACTCGATGCGGGTCTTGCCTTTGACTGCCAGGTGCAGGTCCTTCACATCGCATTCAATTTTTTTCGCAGTCGCCATCTAAACTCCCGCCTCCCCGCGCAACGCCTCGGCCTTGTCCGCTCTCTCCCAACTGAACCCGGGCTCGTTGCGGCCGAAGTGGCCGTAAGCGGCGGTGCGCCGGTAAATCGGGCGCCGCAAGTCGAGCGACTCGATAATCCCGAGTGGCGTGAGCTGAAAGTGCCTGCGCACCAGGCCCACCAAATCGAAATTCTCGTGCTTGGCCGTCCCGAAGGTTTCGACCATGACGGAAACCGGCTCCGCGACGCCAATCGCGTAAGCGAGCTGGATCTCCACGCGCTCCGCCAGGCCCGCCGCCACCAGGTTCTTGGCAATGTAGCGCGCCATGTAGGTGGCCGAGCGGTCCACCTTAGTCGGGTCCTTGCCGGAAAAGCATCCGCCGCCGTGGTGCGCCGAGCCGCCGTAGGTGTCCACGATAATCTTCCGGCCCGTCAGCCCGGAGTCTCCAACCGGCCCCCCGGTGACAAACCGGCCCGTGGGATTGATGAGGAATTTCGTCCGCGCATCGAGCATCTTCGCCGGAATCACCGGCTTGATGACGCACTCGATGATGCCTTCATGCAGCTTCTCGGGTGAGGCCTCGGGCGAGTGTTGCGTCGAGACGACCACCGCGTCCACGCGCGCCGGCTCCGTTCCGTGGTATTCCACCGTGACTTGAGACTTCCCGTCTGGGCGGACGAAATCCAAGATCTTCTTGCGCCGCACTTCCGCCAGGCGCCGGCAGAGCTTGTGCGCCATCATGATGGGGAAGGGCATCAGCTCGTCCGTCTCCGCGCAGGCGTAGCCGAACATCAAGCCCTGGTCCCCCGCGCCGCCGGGCGAAACGCCCATGTCAATGTCGGTGCTCTGGCGCGTCAGGTTGACGCTCACCTGGCAAGTGTCGGCGGTGAAGCCGCCTTCGGGGTCGGTGTAACCGATCTCGCGAATGGTCTCGCGGACGATTTCCTCGATCGCGGGCTTCGCGGTCGTCGTAATCTCGCCCATAACGTACACCGACCGGTCCTTGGCCATGGATTCGCACGCCACACGCCCGTGCGGGTCCTCGGTCAGGACGGCATCGAGCACGGCGTCGGAAATCTGGTCGCAGAGTTTATCGGGATGGCCCTCCGTCACCGATTCGGAGGTAAAAAGATAATGGCGCGTCGGAGCGCTCAATCCGGGCCTCCTTGTGCGGCAGTTGAATTGTAAGTTTTTCCCTTGAAGCGCAAACCGGGAAGGTAACACATCCGCCCAAGACCGTCAACGATTCCTAAAACAGGACTTTCCTCATTTTTTTACGGATTCCAACCCAGCAGCAGTTCGAGCTGCAAATTGGGAGACGGCTCGACTGGGGGGCTGGGGGTGGATCCGGCGAGAAGGGTCCGGATGCCGTCGGCGAGCGCATAGAAGCGGAACGGCGGAATGCCAAAGAAGCGTCGTGAGATGATCAACAGCTTCTCGCTGAGGATTTTCAGCTTCAGTTTTTGCCCCAGGAAGGTGGCCGCAAAGTAAGCCGCTGCGGTCACCAGCCACACCAGGTTCTTCAACCGCTGATAGCGCACAACCCGTAGGTCTTCCAGGTGATAGCTCTGTTTGACGAAGCGAAAAGTTTCCTCAATTTTCCACCGCGTGAGATAGATTCGGACGATCCACCATAGCGATGGCGAGTCCCGCACTGCGCGGAGGTTGGTCAGCAACAGCATGGGCTCCTGCCCAAAACCGGCCACCACGATCAGAAGCAACTTTTCTTCTCGACCGGGCAGGCGAACGGGTTCGGCCCCGAAGCGAAGCTCCACGACCTTTTCCTGGCCGTCCTCGATCTTGATCACGCGCGCTTGATAGCGCAGGCGGCAGCAGGCGCCCAGATGGTGAACCGTCACCTTCCGGCGCTGTCGGTTGATCACCGAACGCTGCCCGGTGGAGCGGATCACGAAGCGTTCTCCCCGCTCCAGCAGCGGCTCCAACAGCTTCTTCCGATCTCCTCCCCGGTCGATCGCCCAGATCCCGCGCCCCTGGGTATGGGATCGAATCCGGTCCACGCCCTCCAGAATTTCCGCGTTCTCACTCACAAAATCTTTCGCCCGAGCAGAGAATAATTTCTGGTAGAGGGGTGTGATCTCGCTCCCTTCGACTCCGGCCCCCGTGACGCTCAGCAGCCAGTAGCCCCGATGCACCTCGCCTTCACTGCCGTCCCAAACCTGATCCAGATACTCCATCTTCTGCGCATATTCCTTGCGCACGTCACTCAGGTCCAGACACAGCACCGTGTTCGCTTCGATCCTCCGGCTGCCCAGACTGACCAACCGTTCGCTCAGGTGGCTTTCTAGCGCCTTCGCCTTCAAATTGCGCGAGAGGCGATCCTCGGTCTTGATCAACGGAATTTCTTCTTCCAGACTCCGCGCGATGTGGCTCAGCTTCACGTCCTGGCTGGCCTGAATGCCCAACAACATCTGGCCCACGAAGGCTCGCAGGGGCTTGCTCAATCCTTCGCTGAGTTGGGCCGTGAATTTCGTCAGTTGAGCTTTCAGGCGGGAACGAACTTTGCTATTCTGCATCGGGGACGCCTCCGAGGTGTCTGGGATGTGTGCCAAAACCCTTCTACCACGGATCTCGTCCCCTCCCACTTCTCAAAAACGTTAACCCCTTGCAGCGCTGTGGCTTGCCCGAACTGGATTCAAAAAAATGAGGAAAGTCCTGACGCTTTTCCTCTTGACAAGTGCGTCCCCGCCGTGGTCTAAGAGAAGTCCGCCAGAACGTAACAGCTTTACTCTACAAGATGCTTGGTGTGTGGACGATTGCGTTGGGATCGGGGCAGTGAGATGCGACTATTATGATGACACGACAAGTTCATTTAGTGGCAGCGGTGGCCATGGTGCTCGGGCTGGAATTTGTAGGCATTTCTCCGCCAGAGGCGTGGGCACAGACGGGCGCCGGAACGATCACGGGGACAGTGCGTGAAGCCAATCAGGCCGTGGTTCCCGGAGCCCAGGTCACAGTCACGAACATGGGTACCAATGTATCGGCCAAGGCGACCACGAATGAGGTCGGCGTTT
>QHZN01000306.1 GCA_003225365.1 Acidobacteriota bacterium | reverse complement strand
ACATGATTTCGCGAACTTTCATAACAGCCTCCTCGTTGGTGATTCCAGGCTATTGAGCGGAGCAAAGTTGCACCCTAATTGCAAACTGAGCCCAGGCGGGTTAGAAGCCGACTGGGCTGAACGTGTTGTCTTCGATTGAACGAGAAGTGGACGAGATCGCTGGCGTGAGCTTTGAGGAACTCCAGGCCTGCGCTAGCCATGGCTTCAGCAACGCGTCTGATCCGCTAAGTTGTGTGAGGCCCTCGGTCAGCTTGATTGTTTTCTTCCTCCTTTATGAGGTTCGTTCCTGGTCAAACCAATTCTAGCCCCCTCGGCTATGCAGCCTCCGTCCTCTCAGTAGCGCCAGTTAGATACGTTGCGAACCAATTCTTTGCAAGACCGGCAACCGATTCCAGTGCTCCTGGCTCTTTGAACAAGTGCGTAGCGCCAGGCACGATTTCCAGCTTCTTTTGAGCCGGAATGAGATCGAAAACTCTGCGATTGAGTTCAATGACCTGCGTATCATTCCCACCCACGATCAGCAGCGTCGGTGCGATCACCTTGTGCAGAGCGTCTCCAGCCAAATCAGGCCTCCCGCCGCGTGAAACCACTGCCGAAACTAGGTCTGTGGCATCGGCGGCTGCCACGAGGGCCGCGGCCGCGCCAGTACTCGCTCCAAAATAGCCAATCGGAAGTTTCGTGGTCTGCGACTGGTCAACCAGCCACCAGGTTGCGCCCATCAGCCGCCTCGCCAGCAGGTCAATGTCAAACCTCATGTCTGCAGTTCGTTCATCTAGAGCTTCCTCTTCCGCGGTCAGCAGGTCCATTAGGAGCGTAGCGAAGCCCGCAGTCTGCAGTACTTCGGCCACATAGCGATTACGCGGGCTGTGGCGGCTGCTGCCGCTGCCGTGAGCGAAGAGCACCATTCCCCGAGCATGTGCAGGAGTGACGAGGTTGCCTTCTAGCGTGGTCCGCTCAATCGGAATGTGAACGTTCGTCTCGCGCGGTGGCAATTGCATTGACCGCGGGGGAGGCGATGAGGTCTGGCGCGATTTTGCCTCTTTCGTGCGTTCACCTGCGGTATCCTCCAGCACGCCGTCGAGTGTTTCGGGCAGGGCGGCGATGCGAAAGCGAACACTTGTACGCCCCCCGTCCGCGGAAGTTATCTCCAGCCCTTTATGTGCGCCGCGCAGATCTCGCTGGAAGACGACTTTCATCGGATTTTTGATTGAGTGTGTGAGGTGGCCGCCATCACCGCGGCCGATCGAGAGGTAAATCTCATCGCGCGCACTGAGGTGATCGGAACTGATGCCTTCCAGCCGGCAATCCCGGACTTCAGTCTGCTCCTCATGGCCTTGTGTGATCGTGATGTTGGCCAGCCAGCCCTGGTGCTGCCGGCTGAAGCTGTTAAAAAATGCGATCCACTCCTCGGGCGGAATTTCGACATTGCCGGCCTGTGGCTGGGCGGCAAGGCTGTCCCCATGCGTTTCGAGTGCTTCAAGCAGCTGTCCCCTTTCGTAGGTGAGCTCAGAACTGCCGTGATCTTCGGAGCCAGGGGCGCCCCGTTCTCCCTGGCCCCAGGCTCCAGCAGTGCGGGTTTCGACTGGGCCGGAAGCATGGGGTCCTGACATTGGATACACAGCCGAACGGCCCACGTCATCCTTGCGACCCTGACCTCCTCCGGGCTGGCCGCTCTCGCGGAGCCGATTGGCTTTGGCTGCTCGTTCGTTGTGACTGAGATTCTTCTTTCGAGCCATTGCATTTCCCTCATTCTGTGTTCCGTTACGCTGACAACTGTTCCCGCGTGACCGTTTCCCCGTGCGCGGTCGTTTTGCCTTGCTCGAATATGGATTTCAGCCGCGGTATATCCTCGTTTAGCGCATTCTTGGGGCCCACGCCGAAGAGTGTGGCCAGTGCGTGTCCGACTGCACCGGCGGGCGGGTGGTAGGACATCAGCAGGTGAATGCGTGTTCCGCCATCGTCGGTGGACTCGAAGCGAATAATGCCGGCATTCCGGATGAGTGAGCCAGGTGCGCTCCGCCACGCCAGCAGTTGGTTCGGAACTAGCTCCGTGATGCGGCTCTCCCAAGAGGCCAACGTGCCGGCAGGACCGGAAACGGTCCAACGGAACCGGTTCTCTCCCGTTCTCTTCACTTCTTGAACGTGGGACATGATTCGAGAGAAATTCTCAGGGTTGGACCATAGTTCGAATACGCGCTCGACGGGCTCGTGGATCGATACTGTCTTCTGGAAGCGAATGGCGCGCCGGCTACGAACCAGTCCAAACATGCGGCGGAGCGGAAGATTGGTGACCGCCCTCGCCACGAGCAACCCACCGATGACCCGGCTGGGAATGGCAGCCCTTTGATTTCGTGCGGGGAACGCTAGCGCAAGCGCCCCGCCCACACCGACGAGCAGTCTTGTCCCGGGCGCCCAATACTCCTGCAGCAGTTCAGGCCGCTGCTTCCGGATTCTGGCTTTGCCCCGCAGCCCCGGCACGCTCTCTGCGGTCTTGTGGGTTTCGAGGCGGCTCTCGACATCGCGGACACCGCGAACCGAGGCCACAGCTTCGATCAGATCTTCCGCTTCTCGCTCAAGCAGCGGGCCAGACAGGGTAAGTCGTCCGTCTTCCGCGGTGACTTCGATGGAGTTCGGGTGAGATACCGCTCGGCCGATTTTGGCGCGCACGCGATCAATCAAGATCTCATCGGCA
>QHZN01000364.1 GCA_003225365.1 Acidobacteriota bacterium | reverse complement strand
CGCATTGACAACCACACCGTGTTTTCACAACGAAGGCGGCGCCAGCTCGATGCCGTTACAGAATCCAGATGCACCCGTCCATTCGCGGGTGATCATGCTGGGTTTCGCTGCACGTGCGACGTTGCTGTGACACGAATGCAACTTTTTGACACTTCCAACTACGGTTGGGCGTCGCCCGTCAGGGCGCCAATTTGAAGAAATTACAGTTGTTGCTCCGTTTTCAGTATCCGCTTTTTCCACAGTAACTTAGCTTGATCTGATGATGCCCGCAGCGCATCTTTACAGATGCGCAACCAAGGACGGACGCGTAGATCAATGATGACTTTGAAATTGGGTTGAGCGAGAGGGCACTTCTTTTCCGTCACTTCTTCGTACGCCTTCCGCGCAAGAGGACTGCTCCCAACAAACTTAAATTCGAAAGGCACTGCGCTTGCCTAACATTGCGGTTTGATTAAAGAACCGGGCGAAAAATGCCGAAAAGTGAGATATGCCAGGTAAGAACGAGTTCATTGATAACGAAAGAATTTTCGAGGACCTACGGGATGAGGCGATCCCGGTAGGTCAGAGAAGATATTCGGAAATTATACAAAACCTGCCGCGCAGCGTTGTGATGAACGTGACCTTTCTGCGGCCCAGCTCGAATAATTCAAATCCTTTCGGGGGACACAATCCAGATTTTTGCTAATGACCTGTAGCTGCGAACTCGGCAAGGCCGGGAAAGCTGTGAAGCGATTCAAGGCTTAATGTCATCGACAGACGACGCTGAGGAGGAACGCGCCCGCTAGACACGGAAGGTTTGAATTCCGCGGCGACTCGGAAGGCAAGGAAGCGAATGAGATCAAGGATGAGATTCATTGGTGGGGTTGGGCTGATGGTGCTGACCATGCAAGCGCTGGCGGCCGGCTCACCGGCGATCGAGGTGTCAAGCGAGACATGGGCGCCCACAGGAAACATGGCCCAGGCGCGATCGGGCGCATCCGCGGCATTGCTGCAGGACGGAAGCGTCCTGATTGCGGGCGGCGCCAATGGCGACGTGCCGCTTGCATCCGCCGACATCTTCAAGAACGGTTCTTTCTCCGCCACCGGTTCGATGTTGCTCGCCCGCAGCAACGCGGCTGCCGTCGCTCTGAAAGACGGCCGCGTTCTGATCACCGGTGGATCCACGGCCTCGGGCCCAACGAGCGAGACTGAAATCTACGACCCGGCCACAGGGGCCTGGACGATCGGAAACTCGATGGCCGCATCACGCTGGGGCCACACCACCACGCTATTGGCGGACGGCCGTGTTCTGATCGCCGGCGGGCTGGGTTCCGGCGCTCCGGGAACGACGCTTGAAATCTTCGATCCCGCCACCGGTTTGTTTTCACTGGCAGGCGTTCTCATCACGGCGCGGAGCAGTCACGCCGCGGCGCTGTTGCCTGACAATCACATGCTGATCGCCGGCGGATACGACGGCAGTCAAGTTCTGAAATCGACCGAAATCTTCGATCCTGCGTCAGGATCGGTCTCGAGTGGTCCAGATCTCGCGACGCCGCGCGCGGCGCATTCCGCCACGACGCTCTTGAACGGCAGCGTGCTGATCGCCGGCGGATCCGATGGATCCCAGGACCTGGCCTCGGTCGAACTGCTTCCGAAAGGCGGTGCGGCATTCATCGCGACAGGAAACATGGCCTCGCCGCGACGGTCTCAATCCGCATTCCTTCTCCGGGACAACAACAGCGTTCTCATCGTCGGCGGATCCGTGGATACTGCCGAACTGTACCGGTCCTGGTCCCGCGCTTTCGTCGCGACCGGTGCCCCCGCCGAATGGCGCGGCGGCGCGGCGGGAAGCCCGCTTCTTGCGGAAGGCTTGCTCTTGATGGCGGGCGGCAGCAGCCCCTCCGCAGAACTTTACGGGTTTGCCACAGTCAAGACGGATAAGCAGGACTATGCTCCCGGCACTGTCGTGACGATCACAGGTTCGGGCTGGCAGCCTGGCGAGCGGGTGACGCTGACGTTGGTGGAAGAGCCGCTCATCGACACGCATCCGACCTTTTACGCCACAGCAGACGCATCCGGCAGAATCGTGAACTACGAATTCGCTCCCGATCACGACGACGTCGGCGTGCGATTTTACCTAACCGCGACCGGATCCGTTTCCCAGGCTCAGAACACGTTTACGGATGGCGTCAAAACCATCGCCGTCAGTTTCCCTGCCGACAGCGGCACCTACAATGCGAGCAGCTACAGCACCGGAGGGGGGGACATCAACGGCACTGTTCAGTGGGATTCGAACACCACCGACAGTGGCCGCACCGTTGATGTCAGCATCCGCCAGGGCACCGGCAATTACTGGAACGGTTCGGCCTTCAGCAGCGCGACCGAAGTGTTCAACGCCGCCACCGGCAGCTTCAGTGGTAATGGCGGCCATACCTGGACGTATGCGTTTGCCCTCCCTTCCGACGGCTCCTACACGGTACGAGCTAGAGGGAGTCAACAAGGCGCCAGCGACCTTTTTAGCGCTGCCAACACCTTCACAATTGAGAACACGGCGCCGCCGACGGCGTCGGTGACGGCGCCAGTCAATGGGACTCTCTACGGACCAACCACGATGCCCGCAACCTTTAGCGGCAGCGCAGCCGATAACAGCGGCGGTGTGGGCCTCGCCGCCAACAGCACAACCTTCACCTTGCAGCGGCCCTCGGACAATTTCTATTGGACGGGCACAACCTGGCAGGCGGCCGTCTTCAATCTGGCCACGACTCACAGCGCAACCAG
>QHZN01000363.1 GCA_003225365.1 Acidobacteriota bacterium | reverse complement strand
GCTTACCGGAACCACAACGACCAGATTACATCCACCAGGGTATGGGTGGTTGCCGAAGCGAAGAGCCGGCGACGATCACGCCAAGCCCGGCCGTAGAAAATCCCTGCAATAGTTCCCAGCAACACGTATCGCCAATTGAACGGCAGCGGCTTGTTGAAATGAGAGAGTCCGAAGATCACGGCGGCCAGCAATAACGACCCCGGGCGACCGATGCGCGGCTCGAGCAGATTCTGGAGCAGGCCGCGAAAGAAAAGTTCTTCCGGAGTGGCAACGAAGAAAAACGTGATCAGCAATGCAGCCGACGCCGACGACGCAGAAGGCATCCCGCCGTGAGGCGTGATGAAGCTAATCCCAATGCCTAGCACGATGGCAATTAGACCAAAGAAACTGCACTCGCGCATTCCAATGATCACATCTCGGGTGCGTACACGAAAATCGTAGCCAACGCCTTCCAACCGGCGCATCACGAGGAACCCATAGAGGGCCGAATCGACGAGTAGGAACTTCGGCAGTGCGCTCATTCCCGGATGCGGGAAGCTTCCGGCCAGCCAGCCGAACTCCACCGGCAGGCCGACAACGGCGAGGACAACAGCGTCCTGCCAAGACAACTTGGGCATCGCGGGCTGGGTTCCGCCGGGGGGCAAAAATTCGAACAGCGCTGCAATCCCAACCGGAATGCCGAACAGCACCACCGCATAGATCCAGCGGAACTCTCCGCGGGGTAGAGAAAACACGAGATAGGGCACGAGGAGAAGTCCGGGAGTTAGCACGCGGACCGTGCGGCTGGTGAGGATGCGTTGGAGCACCTCCGCGGCGCCGAACCCGAAAAACCAGTAGGGGGCAAACAGCAGCGCGAAGGCAGTGAAACTGCTCGCCATGTGGCCGCGCGTGCGGACTTCCATGGCGAAATGGTGGGCGGCGAACCAGAAAGCGACTAGTAATAACGCATACGCGGCGGTGGCCCCAGCCATCACGCGATGGGCGCTCTCCCCGAGGATGGGCTGCTGTATTAGCTTCCCGGGTTTGGCTAACCTTATTTTCCCTTGTTGCGATCCATAGTGAACCACGCCGCCACCTCGGCGCCCGCCAGCGACAAACGCTCTTCCCCGGCATAGACAATGAACCGCTTGCCGCGCAGGAATCCAACGAGCGTGAGTCCCATTTCTCGCGCCAGCCGCACCGCCAGCCCTGACGGCGCCGAAACCGACGCCACAACCGGCACGCCCCCCACAATGGCCTTCTGAATAATCTCGAACCCCCCGCGCCCGCTCACCAGGAGCACGTTCTCAGAGAGCGGCAAGCGTCCTTCGAGCAACGCCCAGCCCACAACTTTGTCTACGGCGTTGTGTCGGCCCACGTCTTCGCGCTGTGCTACCAGTTCGCCGCGCGTGTCGAACAAACCCGCGGCGTGAAGCCCACCCGTGCGCCCGAAGATCGCCTGCGCGCCGCGCAGCGTCTCAGGCAGGCGGCAGAGCACCTGCGGGTCGAGCCGAAGTTGTGGATTGGGCCTCTGGATGTCTCGCACGCGCACCGATTCAATCGAGGCCTTCCCACAGATCCCGCAACTCGATACCGCGAAAAAGTTGCGCCGTGTGCGTTCAAGATCGAGCGACGCCGCACTGGCCAGTTCGATCTGCACTACGTTGCCCCGTTCAGTCGGCTTGCCGCCCTCGGCGTAATCGATCGAGGCAATCTCTTCGCGCCGATGGATCAGCCCCTCGGTATACAAGAACCCGGCGGCCAGCTCCAGATCATGGCCCGGGGTTCGCATGGTGACGCTCAGCGCATGCTTGCCGACGCGGATTTCCAGCGTCAACAGGAACTCGCGACAGTGCCCGGAGCCCAATAGCTCGCACGTGGCGCGATGCTCGCCCTTTCCGGCGCGCTTTCGTCGTTGACTTCGCCTCCACACCACTCCTAACATGGCAGCCCAGAGTCGCTGCCCACCATGATCGGCCAAACCATGTCGCATTACCGCGTCGTCGAGAAGCTCGGCGGTGGTGGGATGGGTGTGGTCTACAAGGCCGAGGACACAAGGCTACACCGTTTCGTAGCTCTGAAATTCCTGCCTGAGGATGTTTCCAAAGACCCACAAGTGTTGAGCCGCTTTGAGCGAGAGGCGCAAGCAGCTTCCGCTTTGAATCACCCGAACATATGCACCATCTACGACATCGGCGAGCAGGATGGGCGGACGTTTATCGCCATGGAATTTCTGGAGGGCGGAACGCTTAAGCACCTGATCGGCAACCGACCGATGGAGTTGGAGAGGGTGCTGTCACTCGGGATCGAGATTGCCGACGCCCTCGATGCCGCGCACGCAAAAGGCATCGTTCACCGTGATATAAAGCCAGCGAACATCTTCGTCACCGAGCGCGGTCACGCCAAGATTTTGGATTTTGGGCTGGCCAAAGTGACACCGGCTGGCAGCAGAGTCGTCGAGATGACCGCGCAAGCAACCGCGATCAGCGAGGACCACCTGACCAGTCCCGGCGCGACTCTAGGCACGATTGCCTATATGTCTCCTGAGCAGGCGAAGGGAAAAGAACTGGATGCGCGCACCGACCTGTTTTCCTTCGGAGCGGTGCTGTACGAGATGGCCACGGGCACATTGCCCTTCCGAGGTGACACATCGGCGCTCATCTTTCAAGCAATTCTGGATCGTGTTCCTGTGGCTCCTGTGCGCCTGAACCCCGACCTTCCGCCCAAGCTGGAAGACATCATTAACAAGGCGCTGGAGAAAGACCGCAACTTGCGCTATCAGGTCGCGGCGGAGATGCGGGCTGATCTGCAACGGCTGAAGCGGGATACAGACACGGGGCGGGTGGGGGTTGCCAGTTCTGGGTCGGTGGCGGTAGCCCAGGATTCTGGCTCTCAGCGGGTTGCGCAGCCGCCAGTGCCATCATCGGGTTCGGTTGCTGCGGTTGCTTCTTCGTCTTCATCAGCCGCGTGGAAGGTCGCTGAGGTTCCCGTAGTTGCTGGCAAGAAGCTTTGGAAGATTCTGGTTCCCGCCGCCGTGCTACTCGTCGCCGCTTTCGTCACCGTTAGTCTCTACTACTTCCGCTCGCGTTCGGCAAAGCCATTGACCGAGAAAGACACCATCGTGCTGGCCGACTTCGCCAACACGACCGGCGATGCTGTGTTCGACGACGCTCTGAAGCAGGCGCTGGCGGTAGACCTGGAGCAATCCCCCTTTCTCAACGTTCTCTCCGACCGCAAGATGGGGGAGACACTTCGCCTGATGGGCCGCCCGCCCAATGACCGCGTAACACGCGAAGTGGCGCAGGAAATCTGCTTGCGGACGGGGAGCAAGGCGCTACTGGCGGGATCGATTTCCCGTTTGGGCAGCCAGTACATGGTTGGGTTGCAGGCGGTGAACTGCGGCAACGGAGACACGCTGGCCAAGGAACAGGGCGAGGCGTCGAGCAAGGAAGAGGTGGTGAAGGCCTTGGGCAAGGTAGCTTCCAGCCTGCGAACCAGGCTAGGCGAGTCACTGGCCTCGGTGCAGAAGTTCAACGTTCCGATTGAGGCGACGACCTCGTCGCTGGAGGCGCTGAAGACCTTCAGCATGGGTGTAACGACCCAGCGTGAAAAGGGTGATGCCGAAGCTATTCCCTTTATCAGGCGAGCGATTGAGCTGGACCCAAATTTCGCCGTGGCCTATGCGATCTTGGGAGTGTCGTACGCAAACCTCGGTCAACCCAGCCTGTCGGCGGAGAACCTGAGGAAGGCATATGAACTGCGGGAACGGGTGAGCGAGAAGGAGAGACTCCGCATCTCTGCTTACTACTACGGTCTTGTTACTGGGGAATTGGAGAAGGAGGCCCAGACTTATCAGCTATGGATTCAGAGCTATCCCCAGGACCCTATTCCGCACGGCAACTTGGGTGCTAATTTCAGCGCTCTCGGACAATACGACAAGTCCCTGGTGGAAACTCAGGAGGCGCAGCGCCTTGAGCCGAACAGGGTCATCAACTACAGCAATCTCGGACAAATTTTTCTCGCACTCAACCGTCCAGACGACGCCAAGGCCATGTTTGAACAGTCGCTGGCACGCAAACTGGATGCCGGAATCTTGCGTCTGTTCATGTACTACCTAGGTTTTTTGCAAGGCGATTCGACGCAGATGGAGCAGCAACTGGCTTGGGGAACAGGAAAGCCAGGAGCCGAAGACGCGCTGCTCTCGGCCCAGTCCGACACGGAGGCATATTATGGCCGCTTGGCGAAAGCACGGGACTCCTCTCGGCGTGCGGTCGACTCGGCAGTCCGTGCCGACTCTAAGGAGACGGCGGCTCTGTGGCAGGTGAACGCCGCCTTGCGGGAAGCGGAATACGGCAATGTTGCTTCCGCGAAACAAGGCGTCACGGCAGCTCTGGCGCTGGCCCCGGG
>QHZN01000086.1 GCA_003225365.1 Acidobacteriota bacterium | reverse complement strand
CCAGCCGCGTGAGCTCGTCGGAAGAGGCTGCCGTTCGACCACAAACGACATGACGCCGAACCAGCACGGTCGCCTGAGTCAGGTTTTATCGACGCGTATGTTTCCGTGCATGATCGCTTCCCCTTTGGGGTTCACCTCTCCCCGTAGCAGTATTCTAAAATCCCGACTTGCGACTGCCCCGGCAAACGGTATATAGCAATTCAGCGCCTGAAGCATTTCGACGCAAATACGGTAAGGCGGGCTTGCGCTGGTCCCCAGGGGGTTACGATGAGACGCTCGATGCTTGTTCTATTGTTCTTCCTGAGTTTTTCGCTTTTCGCTCAACACCCGCCCAAGATCCGATACCAATCTGTTCCCGATTTTCTGAAACTCCCGCCGGACCTCTATTTCGGCGAAGTCGCAGGCGTGGCGGTGAACTCCAAGGGACACGTCTTCGTCTTCTCGCGTGGCGACACCACAGGCCCCGCCTATGGGGCCGGGGCCGCACAGCTTCTGGAGTTCGGCGCTGACGGCAAATTCATTCGCGAGATCGGCCATCATTTGTATGCCTGGTCGTTCGCACACTCCGTGAAGGCCGACAAGGATGACAACATTTGGGTCGCGGACAAAGGCTCGGACATGGTGATCAAGTTCAATCCTGAAGGCCGCGTGGCGATGGTCTTGGGGCGCAAACAGGAAGCCTCGGACGAGGGGACCGAGCTGCTGCGCCACCCCAAGCCGCCCCTGCCTCCGGTGGACGGGATGTTTAGGCAAGTCACCGACATGGCCTGGGATGCGGCCGGAAATATCTATATCAGCGACGGCTATATCAACTCTCGTGTAGCTAAGGTCGATAAAGACGGCAACTGGCTCGAGTCGTGGGGCGAGCCCGGCGACGGCCCTGGACAGTTCAACACTCCGCATAGCATTGCAGTGGACGCGCAGGGGAGCGTCTACGTGGCGGACCGCGGTAACCGCCGCATCCAGGTGTTCGACGGCGAGGGCAAGTTCCTGCGCCAGATCACCATCGACGTGCCCGTTGATCCGGCCGCCCGTCCGGCCATCGGCAATAAGCCGAGCGCGACCACGGGCACTATGGCGCCCGGCGCGCCCTGGGCGATTTGCATCACGCCGGGGCCAAATCAAGTGCTGTTCAGCTCGGATGGGTACCCAGGCCGGGTCTACAAGCTCAGCTTGGACGGCAAGGTTTTGGGCGTGCTCGGAGAATCCGGCAAACAACTCAAGCAGTTCGGTTGGATCCACGAAATCGCGTGCCCGTCTGAGGCCGAACTCTACGTCGCCGAATTGTTGAATTGGCGCGTACAGAAGTTGATTCTCGAAGCGGGTCGTTAGGTGAGAACCCGTTGATCGGCCCTGGGCCTCAGAACCACATCAGTGTGCGCAGCCTCCTTCACTGCGAGTTTCCGCAGCTCAGGCAGTACTGCTGCGTGGTGCGGTGAGGTCCTCGGGAATAGGACCACACAACTTCCATTTCAAAGAAGCTTCGGTCGGGAGGAGGGCATGCGGAGATATGCAGAACTTGCAGAACAGGTCACAATCGTTGCCTGCGTGTGTCAAAAGCCTTCATGCCGAGTGGGTGCGAAGTCACTCAATCGAGGGGCGGGCGACCAGGTTCGACCTTCCATCGCCCAGGTTGTTGGCGTAGGATTTCGGGGCATCGCGGATTTTATGGCGAGATAACAAACAGGGAGCCGCTGACATGGATCGGAGAGAGTTTCTCAGGACGGCTGGGGTTACGGGAGTCGCCGGCGGAATAGCCGGAGCGTCCGCCAAAGCTTTCGTTCCCGCCCACAATTGGGACAAGTATGATTTCGGGTCTGGTCCTCCAATCGCCGATCGTTTGAACCAAGGACCCTTTCCTCAGTATCCGCCCGAGGAAGTGGTCCCGGGCTCCTCGGTCGTCATGGCCACGACACCTTCGAAGGAAATCGTAGCGAGCTTCGGCAGGGGGCTCATCACTTACATCACTGCCGACATGGGCAGGGCGGAAATCCAGTCCGATAACATTCCGCAGGCCATCGAAGACCTGGTGCGCGTTCCCCTCGGACAGAAGCTGTACTTGCGCCCCACCTGGCGTGAAGTTCAGCCGCGTCCCGGACGCTTGGAATTTCCCGATTACTGGAAGCTCACCTTCGGGCTGGCCGCAAAGCACAGCAAGCGTGTGGCCTTTCGTATTCAGATGCGCGCTCCCGACTATGAGGAAGAAGCGCTCCCTGATTTCGTTCTCGAGAAAGTTCCGATGGTGAAACTACAGGGCGAATGGAAAGGCAGCCCCAACGCCGCCCGGCATCGCAAGACCTACCTCGAGCCGCGCTACGACCACCCGGCCTTCCAAGCCGCCTTCGAGGAGTTAAACGGATTACTGGCCGCGGAACTGAACGGCAATCCACTGGTTGAGTTCATGGATACGTTCATGTACGGCTTCTGGGGCGAGGGGCACACGTGGCCGTTCGCCAATAATCCGTTTCCAGACTACGCAACGGCCGAGCGAACCTGGATCAACATGTTCGAAGTGCAACTGAAGCACTGGACCAAGACTCCGCTGGTCACCAACACCCAACCAGACTTCAGCCGCGTCGGCAACTCGGAAGTCGTCGATCGAACCGTGCGCAGCTATAACTGGCTGCGGACGGATACGATTTTCGTCGAGAACGAACAGATTGAGGCCATCGGCAACCGGCCGCCCTGGGTCGCCGCCATTGTGGAGGTCGGCATGTCGGATGGCTCGCCTGGCTCGCTCCGTATTAACGAAGGGATTCCCTACACCGACAACGAAATCACCCACGTGATGGACGTGGGCGCCAATTACTGGTCGCTCTGGAATTTTCACCATATCAAGGCAGACCACATCCTGAATTACTACCGCCAATATCCCCAGTCGATTGACGAGATCGGCCGGCGAATCGGATATCGCGTCAGGCCATCGTTGGTATGGGAATATGAAAAGGACGGCTCGCCGGGGCTGGTGATCGGCTTCACCAACGACGGAATCGCCGGGGTGCCCGGTGTGCTGCGTGTGACCCTCGCGAGTAACGATGGCAAGATCGCGGTCGGCGGTTCGCTCGATCCCGGCTATCCGCTCCCCGGGAAAATCCGGCAAGCGCAGTTCGTCCTGCCCAGGGGAACGAATTGGCAGGGACTGAGACTCAAGGCGGAGATTGAAGTGAAAGGTATGCGCTACCCCGTCCGCTGGGACTGTCACCAGAAACTGGAGGATGACGGCTCCCTTCATTTGCGGACAAATCTCAGCCCGGATTGAGCGTTTGATTGACCGATCATCCTATTGAGGTCGGAGGCCGCATCCGTAATCCGCAAATCGTTTTCGCCTATGGGAGAGAAGTTCATCATGCTAATGAAATCATGGAAAATGCTTGTCGTCGGGCTTGCAGTGTGGCTGGCGAGTTGGTCCGGCCCCTCGGCATCGCAGAGGGCCCAAGCGGATGGCAGGAATATCCGCATCGAGTTCAACGAAATGCTGCACAGTCGCGTGGTGGCCAAGTTCGAAGGCAGGGAAATCGCGATCGGCGACTTCGCGCCCTCGGAGTCCCTCACGGTCGCGGGAAAGGAAATCCGTGATTTCACTTTGCACGAAGTGAAACGCGAGACCGTCCGGGATGCAATGTGTGCTGGGCAGCGCGTCACCCTGACCGGGGCCGCACCGTCCCTGAAGAAGATCGTTTCCGTGACGACCTGCGGCGAGTTTCCGCAGATGGCCATTTTCGAAGTGCAGTACACAAACGCCGGAGACTCCAGTCTTTCCGTGGACGGCTGGACGAACCACCGCTACTCCATCTCGGCCGGTCAGGGGAGCGGCGAGCCGGCGTTCTGGTCGTACCAGAGCGGCTCTTACGAGAAGAGGCCGGACTGGGTGCTGCCATTGAAGACAGGTTTCGATCAGGAAAACTATCTGGGGATGAACGACACCGATTACGGAGGGGGAACGCCGGTCGTGGATGTCTGGCGGAGAGACGTGGGTATCGCCGCGGGTCACCTGGAGCTGAGTCCCAAGCTGGTCTCTCTTCCCGTCGCCATGCCGGACCAGGAGCACGCCACAGTGGCCGTGCATTTCAAATTGAATAGAGAACTGAAACCGGGAGAAACGATCAAGACGTTTCGGACTTTCGTCATCGTTCATCTGGGTGACTACTTCCGAAGCCTGGCGGAGTATCGGCGGGCGATGGTCAAACAAGGTGTGGTGTTCAAGCCGGCGCCTGATGACGCCTTTGGTCCCATCTGGTGTGCCTGGGGTTTCGGCAGGAACTTCACAACGGCGCAGGTCTACAATGCCTTGCCGATCGTCAAAAAACTGGGCTTCCGGTGGGTCACCCTGGATGACGGATGGCAGACCGCCGAGGGGGATTGGTTCCTGAATCCAGAGAAATTTCCCGGTGGTGACCGCGACATAAAAGCGATGGTGGACCGGATTCACGACGAAGGTTTCAAAGCTCAGCTATGGTGGGCGCCTGTGTCGGTTGATCCAGACACGCAACTAATCAAGGAGCACCCAGAGTATCTGCTGCTCAATGCCGACGGATCGAAGCAGAAGATTTCCTATTGGAACGCGTGGTATCTCTGTCCCGCGGTTCCCGGAGTGGTGGAATACCACAAGGCCATCGTCATCAAGGCCATGCGTGATTGGGGTTTTGACGGCTTGAAGCTCGATGGACAATTCATGAATGGTGTGCCCCCCTGTTACAACCCCGCCCACCATCACGCGATGCCCGAGGAGGCGGTGGAGGCGCTGCCCCGATTCTTCAAGGCGATCTACGATACGGCACTCAGCATCAAGCCCGACGCGCTAGTTGAGTTCTGCCCGTGCGGGACCGCGTACTCGTTCTTCACAATGCCCTTCATGAACATGTCAGTTGCCTCCGACCCCAAGAGTTCCTGGCAGGTCCGTCTGAAGGGAAAAACCCTCAAGGCCTTGATGGGCGATTCCATCGCCTTCTTCGGAGACCACGTGGACATGAGCGATGGCGGTGACGACTTCGCCTCGACGATTGGAGTGGGCGGCGTGGTGGGCACCAATTTCACCTGGCCGGTGGGTTCGGCCCGGCGGCCCAAGCTGGATTTGACCCCTGAGAAGGAAAAAATCTGGGACAAATGGATCAAAATCTATAAGGCCGAAATGCTCTCCAGGGGCGAATACCTGGGAACGTTGTATGACATCGGTTTTGACCGACCGGAAGCCCACGCCATCCGCAAGAACGGGAACATGTACTACGCCTTCTACGCTCACCAGTGGAGCGGCAAGCTGAAATTGCGAGGTTTGGAGAAGCGAGCTTATCGCCTGACGAACTATGAGACCGGGGAGGCGTTGGGAACGGTTCGCGGTCCCGTGGCCACATGGACTGCCCAATTTGAGAAACACCTGCTGCTGGAGGCACAAGCCGAATAAGACGAATCCGACGGAAATTTCTTTCGTATTTGTTGCGGCTGCCGGCCGCGATAACGACGAACTGCCTAGCGCTATTTGTCCCGACGTAGGTCATTGGGGTGGCTATGCCGCTCGCTGGGGTTTTGATAGATCTTCCCTTGTCGCCAAGTGGCGGGGAATCCGGACCTCAGACGCCAACTGCGGCCAACTAAACACTGCGGCGTCACAGCGGATCTATCCGGCATTTCCTGTGACAGGCGGTATCGCCAGCACCCACGGCGCGGAAACAGCTCGGCGAGGTGCCGTGCCGTTGACTCGCAGGTTCAGCGGACGTAGTATTTCTGCTTTCCAGAGCCAGAAGTTTCTTGGAGCGAGGCGTCGTGAACAACTCGGCCGCGAATCGTCGCTCACCACGGGGGCTATTCCCTGGACAGCTGGTGCCGAGGCTCCACGACCGCGTGTCAGAAGTCCTGTGCATTCGGCATTTATGCCGTCGGATCGATCAGGCCTACATCCACTGGATTCGCCGCTTCATCTTGGAGCACAAGGGCCTCAAGACGGCGATGGTATATACGCTTGTGCTGAACCGCGGCGGGCAGGGGGTGCACAGTCCCCTCGACCGGCTGCGGAGGGAGCTCTCGGTCGAGAGCCAGGGGATTATTCAGGCCGAGGCGTCCGGATAAGATCCCAGAGGCGGATTGCCACATGCATTGGAAGTCGGTACATAGCAAGTGGTTACGGCCGCGACGCGGCATTGGCGCTTTCTCGTTATGCCGACCCGGAGGTGTTTTATTCAGGTCAGCCTAAACAAGAGTTAGCCCGCGTGTCATCGTGCGGGCAACAAACTGAAGACAAAACGGGAGCACAGCTTATGCCTATCACGCCGTATCTCTACTATGAAGACGTTGGCCGCGCTCTGAGGTTCTTGGCCAAGGCTTTCGGACTCCGCAAGTACGGCGTCCAGATGCGGGGCCCGGACGGCAAGATCAATCACGCTGCGATGAAGTTTGGCGACGCCCTGATTATGATGGGGCGTCCCGGGTCCGGTTATCGCAATCCGAAGCGGCTAGGCCAAGCCACGCAGAGCCTGTACATTAATGTAAAGGGCGTCGACAAACATTTTCAACGCGCGCGCAAAGCTGGTGCCATCATCCTCGAGGAGCCAACCGACACGGAGTACGGCCATCGGCGTTATGGGGCGACGGATCCTGAAGGCCATGAGTGGTACTTTGCCCAGGACATTCGCCCTCAGAAATCGAAAACCCCTTAAGAAACAGATGGCGCGCAGGCTAGCAATGGGCTGGAGCCGGCGGAGGTGAGCATGAACTTGATGCTTATGTCGTGAGAGTCGGTTGTGGATGAGCTGTCTGAGAGGTGCCTGTCCGCGTCGGCGACAGTGGTAAAGGGGGTGTGGGCATCCCTGAACGGCGATTCGACGAGCATCAGCATGACCGACTCGCCCGCCTGCCAGCCGGAGCCGGAGATATTTACGGTGGTGCCCGGAGGGCAGTCGGCGACGTCGGTTCTGGCGGTGGCGAAACCGTAGACCTCAGAGCTTGTGGACGTTGTTCCGGAGGTCCCCTTTCCGCCCGCAACCGCGCCCGGCCGTCCTGAAGCAGGGAGGCTGTTTGGCCCATGCGCGCGAAGTTCATGAAAGGCGCAGCGGTGAAGCTGCCATCGGAGGTGAAGAACCCAGTGGTGGCCAAGGTCGCGCCGGTCGAATCCGAGTCGCCTGTGACCATCGGCGAGTGCGAGGCTGGGGCCGGGATAGAGCCCTATCCATGGGTAGTGGTTTTATGAGTAGTTGCGAGAGTCGCGGTTGCGGCTCCCGAGTCCTGCCGAGGCGCGCTTCGGGCGTCCCGGGTTCCGCACGGTAATGGCTTTACTGTCGATACTTACTCGGAGAGAGAATATGTTCGAGGCGTAAGACTCATTTGGCACCCGAATTCTTCAGGAGCGAAACGCAGTGCAACCGGCAGCAAGGCCCTAACTTCGAGCCGTCCTTAGCGCACCAGCTGATGCAATAGTTTCGATCGATGTGGCAATCGCAATGCTCGATCGCGCAAACTTGGGCCGTTGCTTTTGGAGAATGCGCTGCCAGAAAGTTGGCCCCAAAGATTGCGACCAGCGCGAGCGCGGGGATCAGGAGTTCAAAAGACAAAAGTGGGTAAAGCCGGTCGCACCATTGTTTGAATTGGTTATAGAGGCTCATCGGGATGTTTTTCCTTTGACTAGCTCCTGTCACCTGCGACCTTCGGTGATTTCGAGGCCGGCTCCAGGAGAGAGCCCTGTGCGTGGGCATCGCTTTTCTGAGTGGTTCGGAGATTTGTGGCTGCGGCTTCCGAGTCTTTCCGAGGTAGGCTCCGAGAAACGTGACAGCCCAGGCCTCGGCCATTGGCGGCGGGCTCGGGCGCTAGATCGCCGGGGTACTGAGGCGGACGAAATCGGTTACGCCGGCTGACAACTCCGGCGCGGACGCCTGCGCGGCGAACATCCAAACGGAAATTTGAAGGGATTCTCACTTGACGTCTTCTGGGGTCTTTTTCCCGCTTGCTGGCTGCAGCCGGTATTCCGAGAAGTCCGCCGCCATCGAACCGAGCTGGTCCGAAGCGGGGGGAAGAATCGTGCGCACAATGTGGCCGCGGCAAAGGACCATGGCGCCGGCCTCGCTCCCGATTTCGCTGGGAAGGGGAAACATCAATTCCAGCGCCGTGTTGACCGCGAGGAGCTCAGTTACATTGAACAACACTCCGGAGCGGCTGATATTTTTCGTCTCTCCCGTGCGCCATTCCGCTTTGCCTTCGGGCCGGTAATGGATCTCGGTTTGAATCGGAAAGCGCACAGCCCGTTGGTAACCGGTCTTCGTCATTTTCTAATTCCGGCGGCCTTTCATTCATTCCGCTTCCGCGGCCTTGCCGAGAGATATTCCCAATGACGGGAAAATGGCTTGTCGACCCGTCGGAGACGAGTGTGAGCTAGGATTGCAACCTCGGCAATTGCACGGAGGTGGGGGGGTGAATGGCACCTTTGTGCCATTACTTTCGTACCGGGCCCGCGGACATGGCGCGGAGAGAATCCACGCGGCTGGAATCCACGTCTTGCTCCACGCGTTCGTTCTTCGAATTCGCTCAGTCATCACATCTTCCCTTCGACTACGCTCACGGTTCGACTTTGTTCACCGCCGTGAGCCTGTCGAACGGCAAGCGGGAATCCAGCGAAACGAACCGAGGACTCGATTGCGCGGAAGAGCCTTGCCAAAGTAAGGTTGACTTAACCCTCTACGACACAGGGAGGGGCGCGAAGGCGCTCAGGGGCTCGTTTCAGGCGCTGTTTCTCTACAACGTGTCCGACCAGCTGCGGCTGACCGAACTTGCCTCGGGGGCCGAGGCTCGGGCCGGCGCGCGGGTGCCAGTATTGGGACTTCAGCCCGCGCGGGTCACAAGACGCAGGGCGGACATCATAATCGTCCCAACCGGTGTGTTCCAAAATTGTTCCAAAATTCTATGAAATTGGCGCTAACGGCGTTCTTCTTTTGAGCGTAAGCAGACGCCCCGAATTCGCATAAGGCCACGGAAAATATGGTAAAGGATGGAGAGTATGGAAATGGTCCGTTTCCTGTCACGCCTGAGGCCGCCTGTTCGAGTCCCGTAGTCCCTGCCAGCATACTCATTCTGGCAGCGCAGTCCGATCCAGAGCCGCCGGACCAGTGACATTCGTTCCGCCGCCGTAGTAAACTGCCCAGGAGCGCTGGTGAGAAGCGCGCCCCGGAGGCCGCTCCGGAATCTCGGAGCGCCCCCTGGGAGAAAGCGAGTCAACCTTGAAGAGATCCAAGAACGCAATACAGCTTGGGCCGTCAATTCTCGCGGTACTGGTGAGTATCGCTGCCGCGCACTTGTTGCCCGCGGCCGCCCTTGGGGATTCTAACTTTCCTGCCCAAGCTGCCGCGAATTCCGAACTGGAACGCCTGGACCGCGCGACGCGCGCCTTTCGGGAGATCATGGACGCCCCCGACCAGGGCATCCCGCGCGATCTCATTGACCGCTCCGTATGTGTGCTGGTGATTCCTTCCATGAAGAAAGGCGGATTCATCATCGGCGGGCGCTACGGCAAGGGCGTAGTCTCCTGCCGCAAGTCGCAAGGGGCAGGGCCTTGGGGTCCCCCTGCGATGGTGACACTCGAGGGTGGCAGTTTCGGACTTCAAATCGGCGCGGCGGCGGTGGACGTCGTCATGCTGGTGATGAATCCCTCGGGGATTGACCGCCTGCTCGAGGACAAGTTCACCCTCGGCGGAGATGTCTCGGCGGCTGCGGGTCCCGTCGGCCGCTCGGCCTCTGCGGAAACCGACGCACAAATGAACGCCAAAATTCTGACCTATTCGCGAAGCCAGGGCGTCTTTGCGGGGCTCGAGCTCAAAGGCGCTGTTCTCAAGCAGGATCGTGACGGCAACCACAACCTCTATGGGCGTGAGGTGGAGGCTCGCGAAGTCCTGCTCAACGGAAACCTCGAGACGCCCGCCGCCGCCCGGCCCTTCGTGGACGAGTTGGCGAAAGTCTCCCCTACACTCAGCAAGAAGCCGCTCTAGCAGGTTGCGGATTGCCGGTTTTATCTCTGCCGCGAAGAACAGGCGAAAGAGGAATCCGGCCCCCGGCGCCCTGCAAAAATTCGTCTCCGTGGCCGTTGACATCGGAGCGGAATTTCGCCGAAGATAGAGCTATATGACATCCTACACAGCTGTACCGCCGGCGCAGGCGATGAACGGAACCGCCTGCCGACTGGTCGTTCGGCAGGAACAATCTCTCACCGAAGTGATCAAATTCCTGGTTGCGGGGCTGGAAGTCGGCCAGCAGGTGGTGGCGCTGGCGGGGCCGCGCTGCCTGAAGGAAATCGCGCGGGGCCTTAGCGAAAATGGTTTGCGTCCCGACGCCCTGCTGCGAAACGGCCGCCTGGTTTTTCTGACCGCGCCGGAATGCCTCACCCATTTTGTAAAACCCACGCCGGCCTTCGAGCGAACGCAGCTCCGGCGGAATGGCACCGTGATGCGTTGGGTTTCCGATTGGAGCTGGGCGTACGGAAGCGGCCTTCACCCGGAAATGGTATTGGCCTACCAGAAGCTCGTGCACGATTACGTGCGTACTCTCACTCCCCTTTCCCTTTGTACCGTCCACCCGGAAAAGCCCGAGCGCGGCTCCATCCTCGCGATGCTGGCCGACCATCGGCGAGCCGCAAAGTTTACACATCAAGCCTAAGCGCATTTCCTGCCACCCTCGTTGCTTGTCTTTTCATCATTCATTCCTTACGATGGCCCCGGAAGCTTCGAGGCCTCATGCCGAGCGGCTGGCTGAAAGGGAAAACGGCCGTCATCACGGGCGGGGGGCGCGGGATTGGCCGCGCAGCAGCGGAATTATTCGCGGCCGAAGGCGCGCGGTTGTTCCTCACCGACCGCGACCGGGAGCCGCTGGAAGACTCCGCCGCTCAAATCCGGAAAAGCGGCGGCGAGGTCCAGTGGCTCGAAGGCAGCGTGACGGATGCCGATTTCCCGAGCCGACTGGCCAAGCGCGTCGAGGCGACCTTCGGCGCGCTCGACGTCCTGGTGAACAACGCCGGGTATACGTGGGACAAAACGCTTCACAAGATGACGGACGAGCAGTGGCAGGCGATGGTGGAAGTCCACCTGACGGCGCCCTTCCGCCTGATCCGGGCGCTTGCCTCCGCCATGCGCGGCGCGGCCAAGGCCGAGTTGGCCCAGACCAGCATGGCCCGCCCGCGCAAGATCGTGAACATCAGCTCCACCTCCGCCACCCGCGGCAATTTCGGTCAGGGCAACTACGCGGCGGCCAAGGCCGGCGTGATCGGGCTCACGCGCACTCTCGCCCGCGAGTGGGGGCCGTTCAATATTCAGGTCAATTGCGCGGCATTCGGGCTGATTGACACGCGGCTGACGCAGGCGAAGGAAGGCGGAGCGAAATTCGAGCATCACCCCCTTCGGCCCGCGGACTCACCGGCCAATGCCGCGCCGGTTACGATCGAGCTCGGAATTCCTTCCGAAATTCGGGCGGCCACGCTGAAGCTCATCCCCATGGGCCGCCCGGGCACGCCACGCGAGGCCGCGGGAGTAATTCTGTTCTTCGCGTCTCCTCTTTCCGATTACGTTTCAGGACAAGTCCTGGAAGTCGCCGGGGGCTCCTGAACGCTCGACTTCCCATGCCGCGGCCATCCCGATCCATCTTTTCACGGGCCAGACCGTTCGGCATCGTCTGCGCACCACCAACCTGGCGGAAGGCTTCTTCCGCCATCTGCGCAAGCACCTGAGTCGTTTCCCCGGCTGCGTCGAAGCGGCCCACAGCGAGTAGGTCCTGGGCTGCTTCATGCTGGCCTGCCAGCAGGCCCCCTCTTGAGAGGCTGAATATGACTCGGAGCGCCTTCGGCTTCACTTTGAACGGAAATGCTGGATACTGCCCCGGGAATAACGCCTTGACTTTAGGTACATAAAGGGTAGAATTAAGCCTATCTTACACCTCAAATCCCGGGCCAAGGTTCTCGACAAAGTGCTGCTTCATGGCTCAGCTTCGGAGTACCGGCGGCGACTTATGAAGAAGATGTCTCGGCCAGCCACCATGATTGTGATGGGCATCCTCTTGCTCCTCTTCGTATCCTCCGTCCTCCTGCTGGCAAGAAACCAAAACATTTTCTCAACATTGGCGTCGGTGTTCCACAAGCGTCCCGCGGCGCCCAAAGATAGCACGCCTGTCTGGCTGGCCACCGGCAGTCCGGATGGCACGTATTATCGTCTCGGAAAGCAGATTGCCGCGGTCGGCCAGACCCAGGGTCTTAACATACAGGTGTGTGCCACCAGAGGTTCTTACGACAATATCCGGCTGCTCCAAGAAGGGAGAGTGAGCCTGGCGTTGGCACAGATCGACGCGCTGGATGCAGTAGTGGTTCACCACCAATCTGCCGAGATTTCGAGCGGGTTCAAAGATGACGCTGAAGCATGTAATCCGCACCCCGAGCCGGAGCGGTCAGCGGAAAAGCCTGTACTGGTTACCTATCTGTACAATGAAATGGTTCACGTGATCCTTCGACCTCATTTCTACGTGAACTCGCTAGCAGATCTGAAACGGGATGCAGAGCACGTCTGGTTGGGGCCGTGCAGAAGTGGTTCGAGAGAAACCGCAAGGAGGCTCTTGCAAGCCTCGGGTCTCGTCGAGAGCGATATCGATCAGCGTTTCTCGGACTGCAATGGTCCAAACGGTCAAAACTCAATGAATCAAACCAACCCCTGGACGGTAGCTTCGGACAGACTTCTGGCTCCCATTAAGGGTAACCGTCCCTATCTCAATGCGTTCTTCTGGACAAGAGCCGTCCAAACAATTGATCAGCCCCCTCAGGGTTCTCTGAAGCCTGACAAAGACGCGAAGAGTAATCCCCCGGGAATAGCGGACAAGGATCGAGATCCGATTTATTGTTTGCTGGACGGCGAGGCCCACATCGCCGCCTTGCCACCCGAAGTCATTGATCGCTTGGCCATGGACAACCTGTACGTGGAAACTGCAATTCCCCTTGACGCATACGGTGGCAAGCGGCTCAAACAGGGTTTGCCAACAGTCGGAGTCCCCACTGTCCTCACCGCCGCTGAATCTCTTAAAGCAGAAGAAATTCGTTATCTAATTAACATGATCAAAAACAACAAGTCGATTATCGAACAGGGCACTGGAGTGGAGCTCGATTTGTTGGAGAGAAAAGTGGCAGAACACGAGCATCTAGCAGGCTTTGTCCACGCGGGCGCCCAGAGCCATTTGAAAGGGCCGGACCTTAGGTTTGTTTGGTTGACGGCGATAGGGTCTCTGGCATTTTTTCTTCTCTTCTTGTTGATTTACCGCCCGCCTCGGTGGCTCACGGCGAACCCCTCTGCAGTCTCGTACACAATCCTCTTATTCGTCATTCTCTTGCTTTTGTGGTGCGGATTTGCATTCAAATTAACGCAAGCAGAGGGAAGGTTCAATCCCAATTTCGAAACGACAGCGACGTCTATGCGGACTATGCTGTTTTATGTAGTCGGATCGTTTCGAGATCGCAAGCCTATGACGCGGCAAGGAGAGAACCTGATCGCGTGGGCTCTTTTTGTCATTCCACTCGTTTTCGGATGGCTTACCTCGGACATTATCAAAGAAGGAGTGAGAAAACTGTCCCGCTGGCTGGCGGGTGCTATCAACCGGGCGGGAGCGCAGAGTGCAGCCGGCTGGCTTTTCTCGATCGCACGCGCATTGAAGCGCCCCGGACGCAAGCATGCTTCAGTTCCGGACCCATAGATACGGCCGAAGTTCCCAGTCCCCCTGAAGGTCATCCCCATGGGCCGCCCGGGCACGCCACGCGAGGCCGCAGGCGTAATTTTGTTCTTCGCGTCCCCACTTTCCGATTACGTTTCAGGACAAGTCCTGGAAGTCGCCGGGGGCTCCTGAACACTCGACTTCCCATGCCGCGGCCATCCCGATCCTTCTCTTCACGGGCTCGGCCGGTTTAAGGGCTCCGATGTCCCGATGGGGTTCATCGGGACAGAAATCGGCGAAGCCCTTGGACAATTCGAATTTCACTTTCGCGGGCCAGCCGGGAGATGCCGGCCTAAGGATTCGGGGTGGGGGTCACTGGTGTGGTTCCCTGAGCGGGTTGCGTCCCGCTCGGCCCCGCGGGCATGGGGCCCACTGTGCCAGACATCCCGGAAAGCATTGAAGGGATGCCCAGAAACTCCCAGTCATCGTAATACTTCTGCTTGTTCCAAATGCGGAAGGATTTTTTGTGGCTTGTGCTGGCGACGCCGACGATGAACATGCCGGTTGTGTCGTTCGAGAAAGCCGACCCTGTTACAGGTGAAGGTGTCGAGGCGGGTGTAGTCCCCTGCGGATTTCCTCCGCCCTCCACCGGTTCCCCTTCCGGGGGGTTTGTTTCGGGCTGACCGGCCCCCTGCTCAACTCCAATTCCGCCACCAAAACCGCCAGACGCTCCGGGGCCGAAGCCGGAGCCTGTCCCCCCGCCAGGAGCACCCATGGCGCCCCCAGGAGGCATGTTGGCCAAATTTTTAAGAATCCGCGAATCTACGACCACGCCGAGGGGGTTCGCGTGGATGTACCGCCACTCCCCGCCGTGCGTCATGGGGTCTCGGTAGGCGTGGCGGAGGAAGCGGATGCCGTTCGTCGCTTTAACCAGATCATCTACTTTCATCGGATAGCGGTTGAACCGGGCGTGATAAAGGGCGACGGCGCGGGCGTACTCGTTGCCACGAAAGATCAGCTCCTCTTCCCGCTCGCGCTGCCCCTCGGTGTAGACACTGGGGAGGACGGCAGTGAGCGAAATCAAGAGCACCGTCACCGCGATCATCAGCACCAGCAGGGCATATCCGCCCTCGTCCGGAGAGAGAGTGGTCGGCGCGGCGCTCTTACTCCGGGACCGGAATCTGAATGGTTTGATGAGTTGTCGTATCCTCAATTTCGATCACCGTGGGCGAGATTTTCAGGACCTTGTAGCGGCTCGCGAAGGTCTCGTTCTCATGGACGACATAGAGGTTCTCCGCCTCATCCGTCACCGTCGCTTCGCGAACTCCTCCGGCTTTTTCCATAAAACCGAGAGCCTTGATGGGCGGAGGAGGCGGCGGCGTGGGCGTGGGAGGCGGGCTGGCCGCGGTGACTACCGGCGCGGGGGTTGGCGGCAGTTTGGGCGCGAGGTACTCAAACGGATCGCGGCTGAAATGCGGTGCCGGGCGAGATTGAAGCTCGTTCAAAAGCTGGAGCTTGACCACGGGGTCGAACTGTGCCAATTCATCCCTCCGATCCCGCCCTCGAGGGGAGGCGCTCGATGCCCTGCTCGGCTTCGAGCGTGACGGCGACGCTTGAGCCCACACTCCCGAATAGCGGATCAAGTAGGCGACAAGGAGGAGGCATACCAAGCCCAGCGCAGCGCTGACCCATCGGTCGAGCCGGGCTTTCGGTTTCCGGAGCTGGGTGTGCGCTTTCATGGTTCCAAGTACATCCCCGCCGTCAGACGCATCGCCAAGCTCTCGCCTTGGTGGCCCTGCACATTACAATTTTCGACCATCACAAAATCCTTCGTCGTTTCCAACTCGTGTGCGAAATTCAGCAAGGCGTTGAACGGGCCTTCCACGCGGACTTCTACTGCGAGGCGGCGCAGGGGCTCGTCGCGCCATGGGTCCAGTTTATAAGAAATCCCGCTCAATTGCAGCCCTGAATGATCGGCAAGCTCGCGCATCAGGCGCGCCGCGCGGTAGTAGGCCTCACGACGGGGCGGAATATGCTTATTTACGAACGTGTCGAGCTCCTGGGCGGTCTGCGGCGCCGCGTTCTTGAACTCTTCGAGTCTCCCGATCACTTCCGTTTCCACGAGCAGGCGCTCGCTGAGTTCCGCGTGGCGCCGCTCCTCGCCCGCCGCCAGACGGTCCACCGGAACCACCCATGCGGCGTAAAGGATCAGGTCCGCGGCGACCATGGCGAGCGCACCCCACTCAAACCACCGCGCGATTTTCTGGAAACGTTCCCGCGTCATAAGTCCGAATCCTTACGTTCGGCCCGTCCTGCCCACGTAGCGGGCGAACAGCACCATCCCTACGCCGGCTTCCCCGTTCTGCTTCATTCCCAACTCTTCGCTTAGGATTTCCGCGTCCGCGAAATCCGTAGAGTCTTGCAGTGCCTTGAGAACTCCTTCGGCAGCCAACTGGCCCTTCCCCTCCACCGCGATGCGCACCGCCGGGCCCATTTCCCCGAAGGAGAGCGCCAAGCCCGTCAGCCGGACGTCGGCAGGAAGCAAGCGCGTCACCTGCTCCGTCACCACGGGGAACGACACGGCCTTCCTCTCGATCAGCGTGTTGACCAACTTCACCTTCAGCGCGGTCTCGCGAAATCCGGGCTTCTCCAATTGTTTGCGAAGCTCGTTTTCCTGATTTTCGAGGCGGGCCAAATTGGCCTCCTGTTTGAAAACCACGACCTGGCTGAGCTGCCGGTACCTTCTGGAAGCGGATACGCCGTGGGAAACCACCCATGACAATCCACCGAGTGAAAGGATCAACAGCGGCACCGTCCAGTAAAGGCCGTAACGCTCCCGAAGGCTGGCGCGGATAGCGAGATTGAGTTTGACTTCCATCAGCCACTCACGAGAGATTGGAAAGGAGCCCTGATACGGGAGCCCCGTATTGCTGAAAAACCACCTTTTCCGGTTCCGACAGCCGATCCGCCTCCCGCTCCGGCGGCCGCAAAGCTCTGGCCTCGACCGAAAGCGCTTTCCCGAGCTCTTCGGCCAGGGGGGATGATGCGGAGGGTCGTTCGCAAATCCAGAGGCGGCGGACTTCCAAGTTTTGTCGGTCGCGGACGCTGGCCGCGGCGCGTCTTGCTTCCGAACTCAAATCCGTCAGTAAATCATCCTGCGCGGGCCGGCTTCTCCACAAAATGACTCTCTCCTCTGCCAGAGCGACCATGGTCACCCACCCGGTCGCAATGTGGACCAGCAAGTCGCTCCCCTCGCCGTCGGAAGCGATTAGAGGCAGCAAGGCCACCGTCGAGGGAAGAACCAGCGCCGGAGGGCTGCTCTTCGAGCCCAAGGTCCCCACGTAGTCGGCGAGCACCGAGCTTCTCGCCGCCACTACCAGCAACTCCACACCTTCCGGCCCGCGGCCCATTTCCTGATAAGAAACGCGGATTTCCTCAAGCGGCGGGGGCACCCGGTCGCGAAGCCGCCATCGGACTAAAGTGTCCGCTTCCTCCCGGTTGTCGGGGAGTTTCTCAAAGCCGAGGATCATGGTGTGGACGGCACCGTCGGGTACGAGCAGCCCCACCCCTCCCCCGCTGTTCCCGACCATGGCTTGAACAGCCTCAACCGCCCTCGCGACATCCTCACTGCCACCGACGTTCGGCCGGTTGAAGGAAATCTGGACAGCCGCAGGCGCAAATCCGCGGACCGCCATGCGCCGCACTCGGCGCGCGCGGAGGCTCGCTCGGTCGAAACGCGCCCCAGCCACAAATCCCGGCGCGATTTCCATGACCGAGGCGGGCAGCACAAAACCCGCGGTCTTCTCCTCCGCGCTCGAACTCAACCACGACTTGAGGCTCGACCAGCTCATTTTCTGTACCGTTCCGCGGGCTTACTCGACGAAAGTAACTTTGTTAATCTCCTTGAGCGTAGTCAGGCCCTGGCGAATCTTGTCGAGCGCCGACTCGCGCAAGGTCGTCATCCCTTCCTGCCGCGCGTGGTGACGGATTTCCGATGAGGGGCGCTTGGCCAGGATCATATCGCGGGTCTTATCGGAAAGCG
The DNA here is from genome assembly GCA_003225365.1 of Acidobacteriota bacterium. Classification (GTDB taxonomy): domain Bacteria; phylum Acidobacteriota; class Terriglobia; order UBA7540; family UBA7540; genus Gp13-AA74. The sequence goes on along the minus strand of QHZN01000086.1, from coordinate 37,368 downwards.
CCAACAGCTCGCCGATGGCCGTCCGCCCGTGGAACCCCGTTTGATTGCACTGCGGGCATCCTGCGCCTTCGTAATAAATCATGTCCTTCCAGGCGACGGGATCCAGGCTCGATTCTTCCAGAAGCTCTTGCGACGGCTGGACGGGGCGCTTGCACGCCGCGCAGATCAACCGCACCAGGCGCTGCGCCATGATGCAATTGAGCGCCGAGACAAAATTGTAGGGCTCAACGCCCATATTCAAGAAACGGCCAAGGACATCCACCACATGGTTGGCGTGGACGGTGGTGAAAACCAGGTGGCCGGTCAGCGCCGACTGGATAGCAATCTGCGCCGTCTCGTTGTCGCGGATCTCGCCCACCATGATCTTGTCGGGGTCGTGGCGGAGGATGGAGCGCAGGCCGCGCGCGAACGTCAGGCCTTTTTTTTCATTCACCGGCACCTGGGTGATGCCGCGGATCTGATATTCCACCGGGTCCTCGATGGTGATGATCTTGTCTTCGTCGGTCTTGATTTCCGACAGCGCCGCATAGAGGGACGTGGTCTTGCCGCTCCCTGTCGGCCCGGTCACCAGCACCATGCCGTAGGGCTCGCGGATAAAGCGGCGAAAGCGCTTCAGCTCGGGCGCCGAAAAACCGAGCACGTCCAGCCTCAACTCCCGAAACTTTTCGCTAAGCGACTCTTTGTCGAGAATTCGCAGCACGGCGTCTTCGCCGTGGATCGAAGGCATAATGGAAACGCGGAAATCAATGGGCCGGCCGCGGTACCGAACCCTGAAACGGCCGTCTTGGGGCACGCGCCGCTCGGCGATATCCAGCTCCGACATGACCTTGATACGGGTGATGAGGTTCGACTGGAACTCGCGCGCCAGGGGCGCCATGGCTTCCTGGAGCACGCCGTCAATGCGGTACTTCACCGCCACGGCGTTGTCACGGCTTTCGACGTGGATATCGCTCGCCCGCCGCTCGAGCCCGGCAAAAATCAGCGAGTCCACGAGGCGGACCATGGGGCTGGCATCTTTTTCCTCGACCAGGGTCTCGAGCGAGAGCCCCTCTCCCTCCCCGTCCTCATCGCGGATGACGTCGAGGCGGAACTCCTCGGTCGCCTCTTCGAGCACGCGCTGCGAGGGCTCGGTCTTCTTCAAGAATTCCCGCACCTGGCTCCGCGCCGCGACTTTGAAAACCAGGCTGCGCTCGAGTTTCATCTCGAGTTCGTCGAGCCGGGCGAGGTCTGTCGGATCTCCCACCGCCACCACCAGGCGATGGTCTTCGGCGGCCAGCGGCAGAAACTCGTAGTGCACCATCAGTTCAAGCGGGATCGAGTGCAGAAGGAACGGGTCCGGGTGGCAATCGCGCAGGTCCACGAACTCGAACTGGTATCGCTTCGCCAGTTCTTCGGCGCGCTTCAATTCGGCGTCAAGAGGGGTTGCGATTTCCATGCGAGGGCTGTCTCCTTACCCTTGAGCTTCGAGCCTCTTCCATTCGGCTCGTCATTTTGGCGCATGACCGCGGGTTGACTGCGAACCCTTACTGCACCTGCGCGGCCAGCGAGAACAGCGGCAGATAAAAGGCGATCAGAACGAAAGCCACCACCGAGGCGATAGCCCCGAGCATCACCGGATCCACGAACGCCACGAGCGTCGCCAAATCGATATTTACGTCTTCTTCAAAAAATTCAGCCACCGACTCAAGCATTCCTGGCAAAGCGCCGGTCGCCTCCCCCACTTCCACCATGTCCAGAGCGATGGCCGGGAAGAAGCCCGTCAGGCGCAGCGCCGAGGCGATCGAACGCCCGCCCGTCACCTCTTCCTGAACCTGGGCAATGGCCTTCGAGAGCAGGGGGCTCGAAACCGATAGACGCGTGGTCTCGAGCGCCGAGACGATCGGGATACCTCCCTGAAGTAGCGTGGCCAGGGTGCGGGCGAATTCCGCCACGGAGAATTTCAGCAATAGTTTTCCCGCCAGAGGCAAACGGTACTTCAAACGCTCCAGCAGCAGCCGCATGCGGGGGGCCCGCAACGCCGCGCGCAACCCCACGATCGTCAGCGGAATTCCGATCAAAATCACCCCTGCGAACCTCTTGACGGTCAGGGAAAAGCCGATCACCGCCAGCGTCAGAGGGGGCAACTGCGCGTTCAGGTCGGAATAGAGAAGCGCGAATTTGGGAATGATCCACCAGACCACCACCCCTATCAGGAATGTCAGCGCCACCATCAGAAAAGTCGGGTAGACCAGGGCGGAAAGGAGCTTCTTCCGAAAGCTGCGCGAGACCTTCTGATAGGCGATGTACTGCCCGAGGACGCGGTCCAGGTTTCCGCTCCGTTCGCCCGCCCGCAGCGTGGCGCAATAGACCTTGGGAAACATCCCAACCGCTTCGAAAGATTCGGAGAGCAGGGCGCCCGTGCGGGCGCGCTCGGTGACGCTTTCGACCGCGGTTCGCAACGCCTCGCTGCGCGTCTGGCGGGCCAATAGCTCCAAGGACTTTTGCAGCGGCAGCCCGGATTTCGAGAGCGTCAGGAACTGCTGGTTAAAAACTAGAAATTCGTCCTGCGGAATCCTTTCGCGGCCCGCGCCCGAGAGCCGCAACTTGAGCGCCCGGCGGGGCTCAATCGAAAAGACGTAATACCCCTCGGCCGCCAGATGCCGGCGAAGCTCCTCCTCGGAGAGCGCCTGCCGCGTTTCATGGAGCACGCGGCCTGCTCCTGTCCCGAGTTTACAAACGTATTCCGCCACGCTAGTCTCGCTCCTCGCGGCTCACCAACTGCTGTAGGCCGTCTCACCGTCGGAGGAAATAGCATCGGAGCCGCTGTGAACATCCACGATGCCGGGGAGTGCTTGTTCCGGGGTGATGGGCACATCCTCGTAATCCCATACCCAGGTCTGGTCCGACTGGGTCATGGGATCGGTGGGAATTCCACCACGTAGGTAATGCCCCTCAACCAGTTCGTCGGGTGAGGAAGGGGCCCGTTGCTTGTCGAGGGTGAACTCGTCAATCATCTTCCGCATCGTGCTGAGGTCCTCGCGCAACACCGCTTCCCGCCCGCGCCGCAACGCGGCTTGGTACCCCGGCACGGCAAACGCTGCAAAGATCAACAACAAAGCGAGGACCATCATCAGCTCGAGCAGCGTGAACCCGCTCGAAATCACGCCCCGGCCGGAGTCCCCCGCCCGCAGAGCTTCCCGCTTCACTGGCTCGGGGTGACGAGCGGGCACGCTCATAGTTCGGAAGCTTCGCATCTTTTACCAGTCCGAATACTTTGTTCCGTCGAAAGCGATGCCATCGCTTTTAGTATAAACGTCAAAGACGTCTTCCCCGCTCCAACTCTTGGAGTCCCCCTCGTCCTGCATGGAGCGCATTCCCCAATCCGCGGTCCCGGACATCGGGTCCACAGGGATTTTCCTCAAGAATTTGTACTTGGCGGTGGCGGTGCCTTTCAGCGCCACGCCGTCAACGAGCGTCTTCAAGTCCGGAGGATAGCCGAAAGTATTCTGATTCGCGGCGATCATCCCGCGGTCGGCAAAATCCTTGTACCGGTCAATGGCCTGGCGCATTTCGCGGAGGTCCCGGCGCAGTTCCACCTCTTTAGCGCGTTTAACTTGGTTGCGGGCGATGGGCAGAGCGACGCTCGTAAGGAGCAAGAGCAACGCCATAGCCACGATCAATTCCAGGAGCGTAAACGCGCGATCCCGGAAAGCCGGGAGCGGCACCCGAATTCCTGCCTTCTTTCTGTTCATTGCCGTGGACCACCGGGCGGTTCCGGAACCACTCCCGGGACGGGCTCAGGCGATTGAGTTCCGCCAACAGGCTGGCCGGTGGCTGCCTTGGCGGGCGTCTCTGGCAAGCGGATGATGCGTGGAGTCAACATGACAAGCACTTCGGTTTCCAAACGTTCGTGGTGCGTGGTCGAGAAGAGGTAACGCAAGAGAGGGACGTCCCCGAGGATGGGCGTGCCGGAGACTGAGTTCGTTTCCGTGGTCTGGATTAAGCCGCCGAGGAGGCTTACTTCCCCCTCCTTCAGGCGGATATCATGCTCGATCTTGCGCTGGTTGAAGGTCGGCTCGGACAATCCCCCGCCGAAACTCTGCGAGGGTCCAACTGAAGAGATATCAACGAGGGCATGAATGGCGATCTGGCCGTCGGGCTCCAGGCGCGGCGTCAAATCAAGATTGACTCCGACCTCTTGAAACTGGAATTGGGTACTGGCCAACAAGCCCACACCCCCAACCCCCCCCTGCCCTCCGCCAGCCGTTCCGCCAAAGGAAGGCAGGAAGCTTCCGGTGGCATAGGGGATGCGGCTGCCAATATGCAAAGTCGCCTTCTGTCCGTCAGTGGTGCGAACTTGGGGGGATTGCAGGATGTGGGAGCGCGAATCGTTCAGCACGGCATTGGCAGCGGCGCTCGGCAATAGAACGCTGTAGTCCCGGTAGCTCAGGTTTCCAAGAGTGAGGGTGGTCCCTGAGGTGGGACTAAACGCCACTCCCGCCTGAATGCCGGGCGTGACCGAGCCAGAGGCGGAAACGGTGGCGGGCGTCAAGCCCAGGTCTCGGACGCGGTCGCGGTCGGCTTCCACCACCTGAACTTCAATCAGGATCTCAGCTTTCCCCCGATCGAGGTCGTGAATGAGCCGCTCCGCCTCCTCCACCCTTTCCGGGGTGTCGCGGAGAATGATGGCATTGGTGTCCGGATTTTCGATGATCTTCTGCATCCCCATAATCTGTTTGAGGGCGGTCGTGATGGCGGCGCGGTCAGTTGCGGCCAAAGGGTTGGTCAGGTAAACCGTCTTGACGATTTCATCCTCGTAAATGCGGCGGTTGGCCGGAGTGTCGGGAATCAGCAGGATAGTGTTGGGCGTAATCACCTTATAGAACGTCTTGGTTTGAAAACAGGCAATCGATAGGATGTCTCCAATCTTAACGTTCGCCAGGTCCTCTGTTATGGGGACGGGGTGGAACTCCGAGCTGAAGGCGACGTTGAGTTCAGCCATTTTGCCAATGGTTGTAAACACAGTGTTGCTTGGCCCGGAGAGCTTGAAGCGCCCGATGGGCTCCTCCGAGAGAGGCTTGAGCGTAACTCCGACAGGGACGCCCTCTCCCTCGCGGGCCTTGAGGGCTTCCTTCAGGTTTGTCTCTCTTTGCTTTTTCCCCTCGGCCTGAATGGCCAGAACTTTGTTCAATTCCGCCGCAGCGGCCAAGTTGGAAGGGTCGATGCTCACCGCTTTCTGGAACTCGCCGGCCGCGTCATCCACACGGCCGCCGGCGAACAAACTCTGGCCCCGTTTGACATGGAAAATAGCTGCATTGGTACGACATAACCGCTCATGGATGACGTACTTTGCATTTTCGGGCTGGGATGCCAGCGCCTTCTGATAATTCACCAGGGCTGTATCCCAGTCCTTACGCAATTCCGCTTTGCGGGCCAAATTGTATGCGGTGCTGCCGGGGCCGCAAGACATTGCCAGCCACGCCGTGGCGATGACGGGCCACACTCGACTTACGCGGCCGGCGATTCTGTTCTCCCGTCTTGAATCTGTCTGCATTCGAAACCTAATTATCCCCGAATCATCGCCCCGAACGCAAGCCACAAACCTCGGGTCTGGCACGCCGGTTCTTGGAGTCTTTGTTCCAAGAGTTTCTTTCAAACGCTCTCAGCCTTCCATTCCGAGTGACGCCAATCAATTCTCAATACTTTTCCCCCTGCCTTAGACACCGGTCCCCGACCGGGGGTTGCCGGAGGTGGCTGCATACTCTTAAAGTCCCGAGAGTCGTGCCCGGCGTTCGTTTTTATGTTTTCGGGGCAGGTCGAAAAAAGGGGGCGAGAGCCTGATGGTTCTTCAGCCCCCAGTTCCTCAGCCCCGTGAAAGCGGCTCAGGAACTCAACCCAAAGCATGATTTGGTTTCTGCAAACACGGCATCATCTTTGGAAAGCCTCAGGCCCACTTTCCGATCGTCACCGACACACTCCGCGCTCGTTCCCAGCGCTCGAAAAACACAACCCATCGCCACACGGTTCCGCTTAAGTCCTGCAATATTCACCCGGACTCATTTAATGGCAATTCCACGAAAGTGCCAAACGAATGGGACAAAGCTGCTGCATCGTACGCTCTGCGAGAAAGCCTGCGGCCGCCGCTTTCTGACGGTGTGCGTTTCGCCCCGCCCTGCGGGGCATAGGAGTAGGCGTAGGACCCGGCAGGCGGCCTATTCCGTCAGACCATGGTTGACAGCAAAGAGCGCGAGCTCGAGGCGGGTGGAAACTCCAAGTTTGTCGAAGGTATTCGTGAGGTGGTGTTTGACGGTTTGTTCGCTGATGGAAAACTTCTGCGCTATGTCGCGATTGCTGTATCCGGCCACGATGGCGGAAATAATCTCAAGTTCCCGGGGAGTAAGGCCGAACTTGGACTTGCGCGCCTCTGCTCCTGCCGGGGGCATGAGGTCGCGCAAGGTCTGAACAAGATCGGAGACGCTTTCGCGCCCCACCCAGAACTCTCCCCGTATGACGGCCTGGATGCTCTTGAGAAGCAGTTCTGTGGCTGATTCCTTCAGGACAACGCCACGGGCGCCCAGTTGCAACGCTTCAACGATCTGGGTGCGCTCGATCGCCGCGGTCAGCAGAATCGTGCGCACGGGCGTCTTCGCTTCGGCCAGCTCGCGGAGCGCCTCCAAGCCGGGTTTTAGGGGCATGGCGACGTCAAGGAGCAGGATGTCGGGGTTCAACTGGCGAGCCAGCTTTACCGCCTCCTCGCCGTTCGGCGCCTCTCCCACGACGTGCAAGCCTTCGGCCTGCAGCAAGCGGCGCAGGCCGTCGCGGAAGATGGGATGATCGTCCGCGATTAGAATCCGAACCTCTGGAGGCTTCTTAGGCATGAGTCTTTTGAGGGAAGGTGATCTCCAGCCGCGTGCCGCGGCCGGGCCCGGATTCTACCGTCAATTCTCCGCCTATCGCGCGGACGCGTTCCTTGATCACCAACGGCCCGACGCGCGCCGCGTCGAGCTCGGCATGGGTCAAGCGGCCGTCAAAGGCAAAGCCCTTTCCATCGTCATCCACGGTTAGTTTCCAGTAGCCGCTCGCCGAGGCGAATCGAACCAAAACGTTCTCCGCCTCGCTGTGCCTACGCACGTTGACCAGCGCCTCCTGTAAAATGCGACCGACCTCGTTGCACACCCGCGCCGGCAAGTGCACTTCTTCAAAGGCAGAGGTGAACTTCGCGGCGATTCCCGTATCCCGACGAAATTTATCCACAGAATATGCCATAAAGTCCAGCAATTGTTTCGGGCCCAGATCCAGCGGCTTGGTTTGCTGCATCAGTTCTCGCAAATTCAGAACTTCCTTGCGAAGGAGCATCTGAATTCGGTCGAGTTCAGGAACCAATCCGCCCTCGTGATTCGTTTGCTGACGTTTGAGGGCGTCCATTCGCATTTCCAAACCGATGAGCGCCTGGATGACACCGTCGTGGAGTTCGCGGGCGACGCGAGCCCTTTCCACGGCCCCCGCGCGCGACCTCAGGCGCCGGGTTAGATAGACGTTGTACAGCGCCGGGCCGATGTGGCGCGACAAGGCGAGCAGGAATGCAGTGGCCGATTCCCCGGACGGAGCACGCTCCGGATCCAGCATCAACAGGTAGCCGGACCATTCATTCCCGTAAGAAAGTAACAGGCCAAGAGCGTGCCGGAACGGGTGCGCGTGGAGGAGGCCAGGAGGCGGCGCCCAAACCGAGTGATGAAGGCGCTTTCCCTTCTCGCCAACCGCCAGAGTTTTAAATCCTCCGCTGGCGCTCCTGGTATTCCTGCGAGCGGCGTACCAGGCTTGGGCCGGAGGGTCGAACTTGTAAACGGCGTGCTGGGCGGAGTTGATTTCCGCCAGAGTGACACTCGGGTGGTCGTCCCCTCCGACTCGCGCCACTTGCCACAGGTAGGTCCGGTCCGTATTGATATCAGTCATTACAATTAGAGCACGATCCGAACCAAAGAGCTGTCCGAGCTCCTCCAGCACCGCCTCGACCGCCCCCCGGACCCCAAATTCGGCCTGGATCCGTGCGGTGATGCGGGCCGTGGCGGAAGCTTCCGTACGCAAGGTCTTCTCTTCCTCTCCCAGATAACCAATCAAGTAACCCATAATGAGGAGTTCAATTGCAGACACCATAAATCGGTTCAACTCAAATTCCGGGGTCAGCAACGAGAATCGGCCGCCTAAGGTGGGGCCGAGGAAGGCCTCTCCGGAGTAAAGGAGGATCGATGCTACCGCGGTCGTAATCGTCTCCGTCAGCCCCCAACGGTAAGCGGCCGCTGAAAGGACGAACACGGTAAACAAAAAAAAGGGGCTGCCTGTGTTGGACGTGAACAAGGATATCAAGGGAGGCCAAAGGATATCCACGGCATGCACGGTGAGGCGGAAAGCGCGCGTGGCTCTCTCGCGAATCAACACGAGAAACTGGATAGCCAGGCTGTGGATACCGTAGAAACCCATCAACAGATAGATGAGCGAGACAAAGCGCTTAGGCTCTGTGGGCTCAAGGTAGATGGCGATGAAGGTGCCGGCCGCCAGAAATGTCCGCGCGGCGGCAAGCATTTGCTCGATCCGCTGGTCTTCGCTCGGGACAACCAGCCTGCCGATGCGATCGAGAATCCGTGGCCGGCGGGTGATCAGGGACAAGGGCATCCCCTCGCGTCGTCTTGCGGGGCTATTATCGCTCAAGGGAGGAAGCAAGACAAGAAAAGGCGACGAGGGAGCACTCAGGCGCCAGGTTGCTTTTGGGCGGCCAGCCGTCGTTCAAAATAATCCGTAATCAAATCCTGGTTGTATCGCGAGATTTCCGTGAACACCACACCCGTTCCCCGGTCGTTGATACTGTAGGCAACCTCCCCCTTGCAATTGGTATATGGGAGGTCTTCTCCCAGGCGGAAGGACATTTTGAGCTGGGACGCCGCCGGGTCGGGCAAGGGGGGAAAGATCAAGCAGCCACCGCGGCTGATTTGTGCGATGTGGGCGCGAATTGCATCCTCTTGACGATAAATAATCACTTCGAGATCAGCGAGATAGCGCGGATGACGCCTGTTTTGGACACTCGGCTCCTCCATAGTGCCCTACTATACAGCAGTATTCCCCAAAGTCAATTCCGAGGCTGGAAATATCGCGGTATGGTGCCACGCGATGCTACAATGCGCGGGCTGTCCACCTGGTAAGGGAGGAAACCATGCCCAAAGTCTTGCGCTGTCGCGACCTGGGACTCGATTGCTCCAAGGAAATCCGCGCCGAGACCGAAGATGAGTTGCTCAAGCTCGCGTCCGACCACGCCGAGAAGGACCACGGCATGCCCGCGAAGAACATTCCACCCTCCATCCTGGCCATGGTCAAGGCGGCCATCCGGAACGAGTAAAGGATAAGGTTGAGGCGGGCGGCGTTCCGCCTGCGCGCCTCACTGTGCTTCGGCTCGAAGGATGACCGTGCCCTCTTCGCGAATGAAGCTTTGGCTGGCCCGAATCGCCCCCATCTACCCCGGCGAGGGCCGTGTGGTGGCTCTCTGTTTGCTCGTCAATCTGTTTCTCAACGCCGGGATCACCTTCGGCCGGAGCGCCCGCGATTCCCTCTTTTTTAGCAAGTTCGGGATTCAATACCTCCCCATCATGTATTTCTTCAACGCCCTTTTCCTAGTGCTTTGCTCCGTCGCCTACTCCTTTCTGGCGGACCGGATGGACCGCGGCAAGCTTCGGACCGGCATTTCCATGATTTTCATCGCCGGCTTGCTTGTCAGCCGGGTGATCCTGTTCGGGCATCCGCGCTATTTTTATCCCGTCCTTTACGTTTTCGCCCAAATTACCTGGTACTTCTCACTCATGCAGTTCTGGACGTTTGCCGGGGACTTGTTCGACACGCGGCAGGCCAAGCGACTGTTCCCTTTTCTCGCTGTGGGTGCGCTTTTGGGCATGATCAGTGTCGGATTGACATGCAAGAAGGTTATCGTCGCTATTGGGACCGAAAACGTCATGGTCGTTTGGGCGGGTTTGATTTTTGCGGCATGGCTCCCGGCCGCCACCACCTATCGCACCTATCCAAAAGTCCCCGACGCAGTCAAAACAGGCACCGCCTCCCGAGTCCCTGCCGTCCGGCCTTCCGAATGGCAGAAGATTCGCGCCGGCTTCCGCGAAATAAAGCGGGAACCCCTGCTGCAGTCCATGGGAGGCTACATCCTGCTGATGTGGACGGTCTATTCCGTGGTGGATTTCTATTTCAACAAGACTGTGAAGGCCCAGTATCCGCAGACGGACGAGCTGACGGCATTTCTTGGGCACTTCGGCGGGTTACAGGGCTTTCTTTGCCTTGCCGTACAAGTTCTCCTTACCCGTTCGATCATCGCCCGCCTGGGCGTGGGGACTACCATAAACTTTCACCCCGCTTGCCTGGTGCTGGGCCTATCGTGGATGAGCGCGTCCTATGGTTTTCCGTCGGTCTTCAGCACCAAGCTCGCCGACGCCACCATGCTCTACACTTTTTCCGATTCCTCGTACCAACTTCTTTACAACCCCATCGCCCTCGAGCGCCGGGCACGTATTCGCGGCTTCATCGAGGGCTACATCCGGCCGATGTCCCTGGCGGCATCGGGCGGCCTGATATTCCTCGGCGAGCGGTTCCTTAAGCCCGTGACCATCGGCGAGCGGGAGTTTGCCGTTGGCCAGCAGGTTTCCTGGGGAGCGGTCCTGCTTGCCGCCACCTGGTTGGTTGTCGCCACAACGGCAAAAAGGGGTTATATCCGAGCCTTGTTGCTCAACTTGAAGGGCAGCAGCCCGACCTTACGCCAGTCGGCTGCGGCCGCGCTTAGCAAGATGAAAGACCCTTCGAGCCTTTCCATCCTCTTCCGGACATTGAGCTCTGAGGATCCCGAGCAAATAGTGACCGCCATTCAGTTGCTGGAAACGCTTGCGACGAGCGATGCCGCAGATAGAATTGCTGGGCTCATCCTCCATCCCGACGCCCGCGTGCGCGCCACCGCCACCGCCGCGCTCGGGCGCTTGGGACCTGACAAGCACATCGAGCCCATCACGTCATTGCTCGCGGACACTGACCCGCGCGTGCGCGCCAATGCGGTTGAGGCTTTGCACAAAGCGGGCGACCGAAACATCGTAGAAAAGATTATGCCGCTTCTAAGAGACCCCGCCGTGCGGGCGCGGGTGAATTCGCTGCTGACAATCACGGCCCTCGAGGGTGTTTCGGCTGCTCCTGACTGGATACCATCCATCACGGAGTTAGCGCACGGGGACAGCGAAGCTCGCTCTGCTGCGATCTACGCCTTGGCACGCCTGCCCGTCGAACAGTCCATGGACCTTCTCGCCCCCCTCCTCAAGGATCCTGAATTGAGAATCCGCTGTGAGGCCGCCAAGGCCCTCCGCCGGGTCGGGACGCCGCGGGTTTTCCCTGCGCTCATCGAGGCGTTGGGAGGCGCCGGCGAGCTGCGGCACGATGCGCGTCGCGCCATTGCCAAGATCGTCGAACGCAGCGGCGGCCAAGGGACCGAAGAGCTTGCCCGCGCCGCTCTTGAGACGCCACGCGCTGAAATCCGCAGCGAACTCGCCGATGTTCTGGGCCGGTTAAGCGGTCCGACAGTATTCGACACGCTCATCAAACTGCTACCGGACCCGGAGTGGAGGGTCCGCTGGAAGGTGCTCAAGGCCTTCGGCCGGCTCAGCCGCTCGGGCGCATTCCCCGAAAACGCCCGCGCCGCCTTGTTCGACTACGCGCACAGCGAGCTGACGTCCTTCCGGCGAAGCCAGGCTATTTCGCGCGCGCTCCTTCCCCACCCCGAAAACGAAAGCGAGCGCATTCTGGCGGAGGCTCTGGAAGAAGACCGCCTTAATATTGAGGAGAGGGTCTTCAGGACTCTCGGCATCCTCTGCGGCCATGACCGCATGAAATCCATCTTCGAACAGCTCCGCTCGGCCGATCCCGCGCACGCGGGACGCGCGGACGCCCTGGAAGCCCTGGACAATCTGGCCCCGAAGAAAATAGGGAAGGAAATGCTCGCCATCCTGGAGCCTCCACCGCTCCCTCGCGGCGCCACGTCCGCCGGTCAGCCGGCGCGCGCGCTCGATGAGCTCATGCATCATCCCAAGGCCTGGCTGCGCGCCTTGACCGCGAACTATCTCGGCTCAAATCCCGGTGCAGACGGAAGGGGCATGCTTCTCGGATTTCTGGCGGACAGAGAGCCGGTCGTTCGGGAGGCGGCGCTATATGCGGGGTGGCGCGCCTTCGCGGATTCCTGGCAGCCGCAAGTGGATTTCGCAGCGCGGTCGTCGGACTCCCGCCTGGCTCGATGCGCGCGGCGGATTGAGGCGGAACGGGTCGAGGGAGCCTCCGGGCTCCTGAAATTACGCGAGAAAGGGGATTCCATGCTCCTCACCGTAGAAAAAGCGGTCTTCATGAAGTCCGTTTCGGTCTTTGCAAGTCTGGAGGGAGAAGAGCTTGCCGCCTTGGCTGAGATCACACTGGAAAAAGAATTCAAGCCCGGCGAGGTGATTTTCGAGGAGGGCCAGCAGGCGCACCACCTTTACGTAATCGTTGAGGGAAAGGTCGAAGTCTTCCGGCGCGTGGATGCAACCGAGCAGCCCTTGTCGGTGCTAGGTGAAAGGGAGTTCTTCGGCGAAATGGCCATCCTTGACGACGAGCCGCGCTCAGCCTCCATCCGCGCGCTCGAGCCAACTCTGGCGCTAAAGGTCGACCGCGAAAGCTTCGCGGAGCTCATTCACGAACGCCCGCAGATCGCCTTCAGCATTTTCAAAATCCTGACGCACCGGTTGCGGCAAAAGAATATGGAAGCCGATAACTTGCCGGCCTACGAAGCGACGCGACATCTCACTTGAAGGGATAGGAGGAAAAGCGGCGGACTGCTCGATGTCACTCCTGGCAGCGGTCGCAATAGCCACCCGCCTCGACCCGGACGACCTCAATGCGGAAGCGGCGCTCGCGCTCGATCTGGCCCTTGAGCTTCTCGAACAGAGAACTCTCGAATTCCTGGATGCGCCCGCACTTGATGCACGCCAGATGGATGTGGTCGCGCGTCGGCCGGGCTTCGTAAAAGTGCTTTTCACCCTCCAGGTGCATGAGGTCGAGTTCGTCCACCAACCCTTGTCGCTTGAGCATGCCGAGTGTCCTGTAAACGGTGACCTTGTTGAGTGTGGCATCTTGCGCCCGGGCCCGCTGCCACAGGGAGACGGCGTCGGGGTGGCGCTCGGCGCCCTGAATAATCTCGACCAGCAGACGCCGCCGGCGCGTCATCCGGACGCCCCGCGAAATTAGCTCTTGCGCGAGTGGCCGGCGGAATGCGCCTGATTCAATGGGCATCTTTACCCTCGCCGGCCTGACGCTTTCCAGGCCCGATCCTAGCTAGTGCCGTTCCAATTTAATAGTCCCAAACATGAAAGCCGGTAGGAAGGGGAGTGCTTTTCGATCGTGAATTTCATGGCGCGCCGTCACCGTTCGAGTTCCGTCTCAGCCTCCCCGTCGCGATCGAGCCGGCCGAAAACTGCGGCTGCTCCGTAAAACACGGCGGCTATCATGAGGAGCGTTTTCAGGCCGGCAATGAAAGAGAAGTTTCCCGCCAAGCCTCCCACCACCGCCCCGACGAGGTTCGACCCGAGCGCTGTTGACCGCTGTGGCGCAAGGTTGAAGACGCCCGCGAAGATGACTCCAGCCAAGAATACGGACACTCCAAAGGCGCCTGTCAACAGGATTCCCACGGTTCGCACACCCCAGGGGAATAGTTCCCAAGGCGTCGCGTAGTTGGCGAGCAAGCTCACGATCAACAGGGCGTAATAAACCGTCAACTTCTGAGGACGAAGCCACAGCACCCAGAGATTGGCGCCCACGAGGACCATGAGGATGGCGCTAAGAGCGATGCAATTGACAAGCCAAGTGGTCCCGAAATAGAGCGCCAGCCGTGAGACCATCTGCGTCTCCAGCAGCAGGAACCCTGCACCGAGACAGAAAAAATGCCATGTGCCCGGGCTTCGGGGCTGGAATGCCGGGCGTGCAAAAAGAAATGCCACAATCAGAAGGATCAGCGACACCGTCCAGTAAGTCCGTGGAACCGAGTGGCTGCGATGATAGAGATAAGGCCAGTCGTCCGTCGTCAGCGGAGGGGACCCTTCCAACAAAACCGGGAAGGGCGGCGGATTGGTCTGTACCAGCGAAGCCAGCAGTGGCTCCTTGGCGCGACGCCAAAGGTCCGGGTCGTTTGAGGTGATGAAAACGCTTGCGGAATTATACCCCCCGATGGGTTTCGCATAAAAAACCACAGGCGGCCGGCCGAAGACCTCTTCCAACATTGCGTATAGCCTCTGGCCGATCCACGTCCAGGGTGGACGCACCTCGAACTTGACTACAAGGATGCCTTCCGGCTTAAGAAGTCGCCGGGCCTCCCGCAAAGACTCTTCGGTGTAAACGTAGTTGTCGATGCGCACGTTGCTGAAGTCGGAAAACTCCGTGTGGGAATCCAATAAACCGAAAATGATCATGTCGTAATTCCGCTTCGAGCCGCGCAAGAAGGCGCGCGCATCAGTTAAAATCGGATGCACCCCGGAGGAGGAGTAGGGTTGTTCCGGATGCAGAACCATACCGAGGTGCAGAATCACCGGGTCGATTTCAACCGCGTCCACGCTCAGTGCCCTGTGCCGCAGTGCGGCCGCGGCATCATTGCCGGCTCCGGCACCGACAATCAGGACGTCTGCCGCGTGTGCCGCGAAGCGATACGGCGCGTCATAAGAACTCACTTGCTCGAACACCGCAGCTAGTTGGGGATGTTTCGCCATATAAGCGGGCGTCCCGTTCGCAATGCTCATGTAATTCGTGCTGTTTACCTTGAGCACATACTGCTGGTCCCCATGACTGTCGACCTCGATCTTCTGATAGGGCGACCAGAAAGTCCCCGCCTGAGCGCCCCCTCCGGCCGCGAGCAACCCTAAAGCTGCCCCAAACAGAACCACCACCGCCAACTTCATTCGCCAAGAAGATCGAGGGAATAGCACGAGCAGGATGAAGGCGGTGGCAAGCCAACCGCTGGGAGGGAGCCAGAAGTAGGATTGCACCGCGAACAACCATATCCCTACCAAACTGCCTAACAGGTTCACGGAGTAGGCGGTGAGGGGCTGGGGGGCAGAGTCGAGAAAGTACCCCACCCACTGGCCGACGGGAATCATGGCCAGAATAGCCAAAGTCAGAAAGAGCCCTACCGCGACAATGGCAACAATCGAGGCCAGAACTATCGTGTCTGTCCTCAACTCTGGCAGCACGCCTCCCCACATCACCGCGTCTGGGGAACCGGACAGCAGGCTGGATGTCATGGTCAAAATGATTTGCCACAGATTCAACGGGGCCTTGACAAGAGCTACCAGCGCGGTGACGGCGGTCAGTGAGAAAAGGATGTTAATACGCCGCTTGCTAAAGTAGCACCCGAGACCAAAGCCCAGAAAACAAGCAATCAGCGCCAAGTTCTGGAAATAGGCGAAAATGCGCACCTCGGTGCCGACCCAGCGGATCAGCATTATCTCGAGGTACAGCGAGCTCACGCTGACGAAAAAAAGCGGAAGGAGAATCCCTCCCGAAGGCCGGCCGGGAGGAAGGAAGTAAGAGTTAATCTTTCCCGCCCACTCGCGGAGATTGTCCCAGTGTCGATAAGTCGCAATTCCTGCGAAAATGACAGGCAAGAGAAGGGCAGCCAAACTCAAGTCTAAAAGCATGCGAGGGCCGCGACCTCCACGCGCAAGACAGCCAGCAGCCTTCGGCTAGCGTGCCCGAAATGCGCCGGCGAATTCCAGTGGAAGGCCAAGGACCAGACAACCGGGTTCGGTTGAAACCGCAAACAGGTTTCGTGGCCTTCGTTTGCCTGACGAAGTATAATAGCAGGCCGAGAACGGCGGCGTTCCGGAGAATTTCTGGCCCTGCCGGCATTCGCTCCGAGGTGGATTCCACTCAACTTCGAGCGACCCGGAAGTTTAGAGACTTCTTTGGAAGCGATTCGGCTGACGCGTGCATCCAATTCCGATGTGAGTTCATATTCTGCCGAGCCACGCATGCTTCGGCTGGGCCTTTGGGTGATTTTCCTGGTCGTGCTTGCCGTCATTCCAGCATGGGCGGAGACCCAGGCCCTGAAGGGCGAAGTTCTCGACGAGAAGAACCAGCCGATTGCAGGAGCTGTCTGCACTGTCACCTCCAACCGCCCGGGCATTTTGCCCGACCAGGGAATTTCTCAAACCACGGATGAGAAGGGCGCCTTCGCGTTTCCGGGCCTCGTTCCCGGAGGCTATGCGCTCGCCTGCGCGGCGGTGGGCTACGAACCCGTAGAACAAAAAGACATTGATATAACGGATCAGCCTCCCCCACTCCTCCAAATCATCCTGCCCGCAGAAGTCGTGGTGCGGGAAAGGGTATTGGTTCGGGAGAAGGCGGACGTGGTCACCGAGGAGGCGAACCCCCCTTCGGCGAAGTTGACTCTCCCGCTTCTGAAGACCTTGCCTCTCACCGAACAGAAGTTCAAAGCCGCCTTGCCGCTCGTTCCCGGCGTCATCCGGACTCCGGACGGCAAGACCCACATCAAAGGAGCCGTCGAAACTCAAGGCCTGCTGCTGGTGGATTTGGCGGACACGGTGGACCCTGTGACCGGAAGTTTTTCCATTGACGTGCCTCTGGACGCCATCGAGTCCCTCGAAGTCGAGAAAACCGCATACCAAGCCAAATACGGGCGCTTTTCCGGTGGTCTCACCAGCATCCAGACGAAGCCGCCCGCGCCTCAATGGCATTACGAACTGAACGACTTCATGCCGACACCCCGAATCCGCAGCGGAGAACTGGTCGGAATTCAGGACGACGAGCCGCGCCTCTATCTGACCGGCCCTGTTTGGGCCGACCACATCAATTTCAGCGAGGCCCTGAGTTATGAAATCTCGCGCCAGCCCGTGCGCGGTCTGGCGTGGCCCCACAACGAGATCAAGACCCAGGGATTCAATTCTTTTACCAGTTTCCAGTTCATCACGTCGCCTTCAAACTTGCTCTCGGTCAACGTGCAATTGTTCCCGCTTCGCCACGAGTTCACCAACATCAATTCTTTGATTCCCCAGCCGGCTTCCTCAAACGACGGCCAGCGCGGCGTTTCGCTCGGCGCGACGAACCGCCATCTGCTCAGCTCGGGCGGCGTCCTCACATCCCTGATTCAGTACACCGAGTTCAACAGCTACGCCCACGGGCAGGGCTCCGCCGATATGCTTGTCACGCCCAACGGCTATGACGGCAATTATTTTGATGCCTGGACGCGCTTCTCAAATGAGGAGCAGCTGTTGACTATTTACCAGTCCCCGCGCAAGGGATGGCACGGGCGGCACCAATGGCAAGTGGGTGGAGACCTGGTTCACCGGGGCTTCAGAGGCAGCGATGTTTCGCACGCCGTCCGGCTCTTGCGGGCCGACGGCTCGCTGGCCGAGCAGATTGACTTCTCGGGGCCCGCTTCCCTTCACGCCGAAGACAACGAGGGCGCCGCCTTCATTCAGGACCACTGGGTTTTTAACGACCACGTCGCCGTGGACGCAGGGCTGCGGGTCTCCGGCCAGACGCTCGGAGAGCCCGCCGCAATCTCGCCGCGCGCCGGCCTCGTGTTCTCTCCTGGCGCCGGAGGCCGTACGGTTTTCCGCGGCGGCTTCGGCGTCTTTTACGACCGAGTTCCCCTGCTCGCCGGCGATTTCATAAATAACCCTGAGCGAACCGTCACCCAGTTCGACCCGCTGGGAAACCCTTTGGGACCGCCGCTCACATTCCACAACGGCTACATCAAAGTCCTGGAGAATGGACACCAAATTGTTCCCTCCAACAACCGGCTGTCCAGCACTCCTTATAACCAGACTTGGAACGCAGAGATGGACCAGGAACTCAGCCCCCGCGTGCTGGTGCGCCTCAGCTACCTTTCCAGCCGCACGTTCAACATGTTTGTCGTGAATCCCTTGCTCCAGCCCGGCACTGCGCCGACCATGCTCCTCACCAATAGCGGCGCTTCGCGTTACCACGAGTTCGAGTCAACCGTCCGGTTTCACGCCAGCGACCGGGCCGACCTCAACGCCTCCTATGTTTGGAGCGGAGCCCGCGGAGACCTGAACAGCTTGACCTCAATCTTCGTGCCCTTCGAGCAGCCTGTGGTCCGGCCGAATTTCTTCGGCGACCAGCCCTCGAACGTTCCCAATCGGCTGATCACCTGGGCTCGAATCCGCATTCCTTGGCGCGTCACCCTTGGCCCAGTCCTCGACGTCCACTCCGGGTTCCCCTACTCAAACTATGACGCGCTCCAAAATTACGTCGGAACGCCCAACGCCCAACGCTTCCCCACATTCCTTTCACTCGACACGCAGGTCACGAAGGATTTTCATTTCCCGCTGGTCGAGTGGCTGAAGAAACGGACGTTCCGCGCCATGTTCACGGCGTTCAATCTCACCAATCGCCTTAATCCGCGCGATATTTATTCGAACCTCGATTCCCCCTTCTTCGGCCATTTCGTCGGGTTCCAGCATCGCGTGTACAACCTGGCCTTCGATGTGGTCTATTGAGGCCCGGCGGCTTCTCGGAAAAGGCCAACCCAGCGAAGCCCGATTTTCTGATTTGAGGTCGACGAACCGCTCGGATTTCGATAAATGAGGCGCTGGCAGCAGGTTTTCTTGTGGCTCCTCCTTGCTCCCCTGTTAGGGCTTGTGCAAGGGTTGGCAAGTTTCTTCTGGCTTTTCCTGAAGGACGCGCAACCGGCGGTATGGAAACTCGTCTCTTCGATCGGGCCGGCCTACGGCACTGGCTGGTTCTTACCGACGCTTCTCATTGTGGATGTCGGCCTGATCCGCCGAGGATTGACCAATGTCGAATTTCGCTCCTTCGTCTTGACGGCCTCCGTCATCGCGGCCAGCATTGGCCTTTTCACGCCGGGCATGCTTCTCATGATCAGCTATCTCGTGACCGCTCTCGCTATTTTGCTATTGGGCGTGTATCGGCGGAAGCACGCAACTCAGCCCAACTCTTGAATTCCTTGAGCTAAATCATGTTGATCCATGTTCGGATGAACCGGTCGCAATGAGAAGACTCGCATTACTTTGCGCGCTGCTTGCCCTGACCCTGGCAGCGCACCAAACCAACGCCGCGCAGGAGGAAGGCGATGTAGTGTCCCGGTCGGAACTGGTCAGGGAGTTGCCGGCGAGCGCCGACCATCCTGTACCGCGGATTGTGATGGCGGCTCAGGAACAAGAAATCAGTTGCCGCCCGGAGCCCAAACGGGTCCTTGCTGTCCATTACCGCGCCAAACCGACGGCGAAATTCAGCATGAACGACGACCAGGTTGTTATCGCGCTCGAAAAGGAAGGTCAGTACAAAATCCTGAAGGCCTTTGAGTCGGAGGCGGCCATCGTCGAGGGCCTTCTTTATTCCGACAATGATTTCGACCAGGACTTTATCACCATCGGCGACCTGCACTTTTTGTACGTTCGCGACAACATTTCGGGATCAGGCGGCATTGTGATGCACGATGTTTACACGATGTCCAGTGACGATCAGCTTTCAAGCATCCCCTTCGAGAATGTGAGCAAGTCGAAGCTGCTCAAGGCGAGCGAAGAACTCCGGAACGGCCGGTATATGTTCAAGAACCAACATTTCAGTTTTGAGGCGGGAGTTTACAAGCCACAAGATCCGGAATGCTGCCCATCGAACGGCGCCTATCACGCGCTCTTCAAGTTGGAGGGGGACTTCAAGCCAGTCCCACAAACCAAAACTTTTCGTCCAGATTTCAAATTTGTTGTCGCAAAGGAATGGCGCGACGAGGGGTCCTAAGGCGGCAGTGGCATAATCGCACGGTCAAAGATGCGCCGGCCGTTATAGCTCATTCCCATGCGGCCGCGCACGGGAGGTGCGGTGTGGCCGAGATGCGAACCTTGCTGTGGGACGTGGGGGGAGTGATTCTTTCAAACGCCTGGGGCGCCGAATCCCGAAAAAGGGCCATCCAGAAGTACTCCCTCGCGGAAGAGGAATTCAATGAGCGGCACGAGCTTGTTGACAGCGAATTTGAAGAAGGCCGTCTCACCCTCGACGAATATCTCGACTGGGTGGTCTTCTACTGCCGCCGCGACTTCTCGCGCGAAGACTTCCGCGAGTTCATGTTCCGCGAGTCGGAGGTGAAGCCGGAGGCCCTCGCCGTCCTCGCCTCCCTGGCCCGGTCGGGCCGCTTCCGGATGGCCACGCTCAACAACGAATCTCGTGAGCTGAATCTCTACCGCATCGAAAGATTTCACTTGCGCGACTACTTCCAGGATTTCTTCAGCTCTTGTTATCTCGGCTTGCGCAAGCCTCGGCGCGAGATCTATCGTCGCGCACTCGAGATCACTCAAACCCCGCCCGATGAATGTGTCTTCATTGACGACCGAAAACTGAACGTCGAGTGCGCCCAGCTTCTCGGCATGCAAACCATTCACTTCCAGAGCGTCGAGCAACTCAGGAGGGACCTCGCCCGCATTGGCGTGGAGGCGTGATTTGGGCGGGCGGGGACGAGTGAGCGGCCGCAAGGCTCGGCTCGCGCGAAAGCTGCGGTGGCAGCGCGACTGGTGTCGAAAGCTCGGCTCGCCTCTCTATGCGAAACTTCTCGAAGCGGCGGCGCGCGATGTCGAGCGCCGGGGCGCGGCGTGGGAATTGCTGGTGGATCTCGCCTACGATCCGCCGGGCCATGGGCTGGCATTGCGCCTGATGGGCGCCGTTCATCGCTTGGTGCTCTCAGGACGCGCGCCTCTTCTCGAGCCCTTTTATCCTTCAGTGGGCGGTGACGCGAATCGCAGCGGTGCGGAAGAAGCTTTCCTGTCGACCCTCGAGCTTAATCGCCCCGCGATTCGCCGCCTCATCCGTCCGAACGTGCAGACGAACGAAGTCGGCCGCTCGGCGGCGCTCCTCGGCGGCTTTCACAGCATCGCAAGGGAGACCCGCCTCCCTCTGCGCCTTCTCGAACTCGGAGCCAGCGCCGGCTTGAATTTGCGTTGGGACCACTTCCACTTTGAATCGGGACGAAGCGCTTGGGGCAAACCCAATTCGCCCGTTAAGTTTCAAAACGTCTTCGTCGGCCGGGCACCTCGCCTCGACGCGCGCGTCCGAATTGTCGAGCGAGCGGGCTCGGACCTCCATCCGGTGAACCCTTCGACGCGCCAGGGCGGACTGACACTTTTATCGTACACGTGGGCCGATCAGACTGCCCGGCTGCGGCAGCTTCGCGCTGCGCTAAGAGTGGCACGGGCCGTTCCCGCGCGCGTGGACCGAGCCGACGCGCCCCTATGGCTCCCGGCAAAACTCGCGGTGCTGCCCACGGGCGCAGCAACCGTAGTTTTTCACTCCATTTTCATGCCCTACGTTTCGAGGGCCGGGAGGAGAAGAATTAAAGAGACGCTCAAGAAGGCCGGGCGCGGCGCCACAAACTCTTCGCCACTTGCCTGGCTGCGAATGGAAGCCGGGGGCGACCAAGCCGAGATCCGTCTGACTCTTTGGCCGGGCGGCGAAGAAAGACTTCTCGCCCAAGCAGGCTTCCACGGCCTGCCAGTCCGATGGCTCGCAGCATGAGTGCTACTGGCTCCTCCAATCTTTCCAGTCTTTCACGGTCGCCTTAACCATTTCTTTCGAAGCCGCGTGGAGCCAGTGTCCGGGCCGCCGCGCCAGATCGCGCCGGACTTTGGCAACGGCTTTCCGGCTGCCCCAGTGGACATTGGCGGTTTCCCAGCCCATGGCGTAGAGCAATCGCGCCTCGTCGCGCTCTTTCGGCATCGCGGCGAGCTCGATCCTCGTGCAATGCGGCGCGAGACGCCGCACGATCCAACAGCCGCGCAGTTGAACGAACGGGTCGAGCACGCGCGCGGCGCTCGTCATGATCTTTTCGTAGTAGATTCCTCCTTTGCCGCCGTTCACCCAGGTGCAGGCGGAGGGCACCAGCGCCTTCGCTTCTCGTGCCACCAAGCCCCCGCGCCATTCCGCGAGCGCCACATAGCGTCGCCGACCGAGGCTGCCGAGTCCCGCCACGCGACGCGCCAGCCGGTACGCCAGTCCTTTTTCCGGCAGCAGCGATTCGATAGCCGTCCGCGCGCCTTTGGGAATTGGCTCGCGGAGGGCCGGGAGGCTCTGCATCTTCTGCCAAAAGTGCACAGGGTCGCGCAGCACGCCCGTCGCCGCTTGGCGCAGCCAGCCGTGCTGTTCTTCCAGAACGAAGGGTCTGCCGCCATTTTTCAGACAGTCGGCGTAGCCCGCGAGGATCGCCTCGCACGCTTCTTCATTTTTAACGGCTAAGTTGTCTGCGGCGATGGCCAGATGCGCGCTTGCCGCCAGGCGCACCAGGTCAAGCGTGTAAGGGAGCGGGTAGGCTTCGTCGAAGTCGTTGATGCCCCAGACGAGCCGGCCGTCCGCGTCGCGCCAGGTGCCGAAGTTTTCGACGTGCAGGTCGCCCACGGCGAGCACAGCGGGGGCTTTGGCCGCCTCGCCCACCACCTCCGGCCAGAGCCGCATCCAGCGGTAAAAAGTCGCCCGCAGGAACGGGAAGACTTCCGCCGACATATTCTGGTGTTTCAGTCTCAGGTCGGCGGAAATCAGAGCAGTGTGCCGCCCCAACCAAGACTCATACTCTCGCGTGGCTTTTTGAATCTTCATGGCTCCCGGGCGGAAATCAGGGTGCCGTCTGGGGAATGGGCATGGAGAAATGCTCATGAACGACGAGCCAACGCCTCCCGCGCTTCTCCCAGACCAAGGTCCATCGCCCAGCCAAACGCTGCTTCTCCCCCGCCTTGGTGACGGCATCGGCGGTCCAGGTAGCCGTCGCCCAAGTCAGAGCACCGTGCCGGTGAACTTTCACGTCATCTCCGAGTATGAATTTAACGGAACTGAACGGTGCCAGCGTCTTCTTCACCCCCGCGTCATAATCCTTCCAGCCGTCGTACTTCATTGGGGCGAGGTCGAAAAACACGTCTCCCGCATCCTGGTCGTAAAACTTGGCCGCTTGGGCGGGATCGAGTTTTTCCCAGGCAGTAAGCTGCTGCCGCATCAAGGACTGGAAATAGCTTGCGCCAACGTTCGCCGATTTTTCCTTTGCCCCAGCGAAGACGACCCGACCTAAAACAATTGCGCCGAGAAGGGACAAACTCACTAAGCGATTGCTTCGCATCTCGAGCCTCCTGTTGGCGCGGCCGGTGCCATCCTACTTTCCGCCCCTGCGGCTCGCCGCGCGTCGGTGATGATAAGGGGCGCCGCCGAGTCAAGTCAACGGGAGAGAGCCGCCGCGGCGAGACTCGCGGTGCTAAAAAAGGGCTTGACAGGCGATGGATTATACTGTACTTTCTGTAATGACAGAAAGGATGGACATATGGAGCTGACCCCCTTGACGCAAAAGTTCATCCTCCACTGGGGGGAGATGGGAACGCGCTGGGGCGTCAACCGCACGGTCGCCCAAGTCCACGCCCTGCTCTATTTATCGCCCCGGCCGCTCGACGCCGAGGAAATCGCCAAGACCCTGACGGTCGCCCGCTCGAACGTCTCGACCAGCCTTCGGGAGCTTCAGAGTTGGGGCATTGTCCGCCCGGTCCACGTGCTCGGAGACCGCCGCGAGCATTACGAGTCCATGACCGAGGTCTGGGAAATGGCGCGCGTGATCCTTGAAGAGCGCAAGCGGCGGGAGATTGACCCGACGCTCGAGATGCTCCGGGAGTCGATGCGCGAGCTCGAGTCGGCGCCGGCTTCCGAACGCGTCCTTCGCAGCCGCATTGGCGAGATGCTCGACTTTCTGGAGTCGCTTACCGCCCTCTACGAAGAGGCCCGGAGGCTTCCCGCGGGCCGGCTGCGGGGATTGCTCAGAGCGACCAAGAAGCTGCGCAAAGCCTTCGGCAAGGGCGCAAGCTAGTCCGTCGGCATGCGAACAGGCCGGCGGGAGAGTCAAAGGGGTTTCTAGAGGAGGCTGTTATGAGCGACTTGGTCCTTCTGATCCGCGCCGCCGGAGTGCTGCTTTGGGTCATCGCCGCCGCCAACCTGTTCGTGCCGGCGAAACTCGATTATGCCCAAAACCTCGCAAGGCTCTCGCCCATCGTCCGCCAGGTTTTCGTCATTCATTCCCTGTTCGTCGTCCTGGTGGTTATCGGATCGGGCGGTTTGTGTTTGTTTCTCGCGCCGCGTCTTATCGCAGCCGATCCCTTGTCGATTGCTGTATCCACCTTCCTTTCGCTTTTCTGGTCGCTTCGCTTCGTCCTGCAAGTCCGCTATTTCGACAAAGACTTCGCGCGGCGCCATCTGCTCGCACATATATCGTATTCTCTTGCTTGCGCGTTTCTCGCGGTGATTTTCATGGCCGCGACGTGGCAAGGACTAGCGTGAGGGATTCTATGAAGATTGCTATTACTGGCGGGACGGGATTTGTGGGTCGGCATCTGGCGTGCCGCCTTGCCGACCACGGGCACGACGTGGTTCTGGTCTCGAGAGGCTTGGACCGGCGCGATCCGGGCGTCTTCAGCCTTCCGCGCGCGCGTTTTTTTGCCATCGGCACGAGCGATGAAGAAAAGCTTTCTGAAGCTTTCGCAGGTTGCGACGCCGTGGCTCATTGTGCGGGAATTAATCGCGAAGCGGGTTTACAAACCTACGAGCGGGTGCACATCCAGGGCACACAAAACGTGGTTCGCGCTGCGGAGCGCGCCCGCGCCAAGAAACTCCTGCTGGTCAGTTTTCTCCGCGCCCGGCCCCGCTGCGGCAGCCCGTATCACGAGTCGAAGTGGGCGGCGGAAGAAATCGTCAGAGCCTCCCGGCTTGATTTCACGATCCTCAAGCCCGGAATCATCTACGGCCGGGGAGATCACTTACTCGATCACCTGAGCCGCGCGCTGCACACTTTTCCGATTTTCGCTTTGCTCCGAGGCCGTAACGCGCCCGTCCGTCCACTGGCGGTTGAGGATTTGACCGCGATCATCGAAGCTTCGCTTGTCGAGGGCCGCCTCTCGCGCAAAACGGTTGGCGTCACGGGGCCCGAGGAGCTCCCGTTCAGCCAGGTCGTGCGGCGAGTGGGTGGAGTCCTCGGTCGACGGGTCCGAATTCTGCCCCTCCCTCTGAGTGCGCACTATTTCCTGGCTTGGTGGTTCGAGCGCTTGATGACCATTCCACTCATCTCGCTCGCGCAAGTCCGCATCCTTGCGGAAGGATTGGTTGAGCCTCTGCCCGCTTGCGACTCTTTGCCGGAGGGCCTTCGGCCCAAGACCGTTTTTAGCGAGCAGCAAATTCGACAGGGACTGCCCTCGCCGGAACCTTTTGGCTGGGGCGACTGCCGAAGCCTATTCCGTGGCCGGCCAAAGGCGAATCCCAGAGCGGGGCGATAACCGATCGCCGACAGCCTGGAGGCCCATGATGAAGCAACTTTCAATCCTCTTTCGGTGGGACGGCACGGTGGGGCGAGGGTTCTACGCCCTGGTGGGCGTCATTGGCTTCGCTTTCAAGCACAACCTCGACCGGTTGGTGGCGACGGTTATTTTCCATCGCCGCTGGGGCATTTTCAATTATTGGATTCCGCCCGTCCAGGTATTGCATTTCTCCTCTCTTCCCCGCGCGGACGCCATTTTTCTCGGCAGCTTGCTGGCGATGGCCCTGCCGTTCATTTGGGTCGGCGTGGCGCTCACGGTTCGTCGTCTTCGCGCCATCGGCCTGCCCATCTGGCTTGTCGTTTTGTTTTTTGTACCGGCGCTCAACCTGCTTTTCTTTCTTCTTCTGAGTACCCTTCCTTCGCGGGCCCCGAAAGGCGCCGCGCCGCCTCCGGCAAGGGACAGATTGGAGAGAATCTTCGACCGCTATATTCCCCATCACATCGTTGGCAGCGCAGCGCTGGCCGTGCTCATCACCGCGATTCTGGGCGTCGCGACGGTCGGGTTCGCGACCTCGCAAATGCCCGTTTACGGTGTGGGCCTTTACGTCGGCTTGCCCTTCTGTTTGGGGCTGATTTCATCGCTTATCGATGGGTATCACCACCCGCGAAGTCTTCTTCGGTGCCTCGCGGTTTCCGCGCTCTCCGCAGTGCTCGTCGGCGTGGGGCTTTTCGCGCTGGCCATTGAGGGCGCGTTTTGCCTCATCATGGCGGTCCCCATCGGAATGATTCTAGCCGTGGTGGGAGGTGCGGTCGGTTACCTCATCCAACCCGTTTCGGGCGCAGCGCGCCAGACTCCTGCGACAATGCTGATCGCGATCCTGTTCGCCCCGGGCGTCATTCAGGCCGAGCGTGCCTTAAAGCCCGAAGCCCCGCTCTACCAAGTGACGACTTCAGTCGTGATTCACGCGCCGGCGGAAACGGTGTGGCGCGAGCTCGTGACATTCAACGATATCGACGAGCCGCCCGATTGGCTCTTCCGCCTGGGTATTGCCTGCCCCACGCGGGCAACGATTGCCGGCCGCGGTCCGGGCGCCGTGCGGCATTGTGTTTTTTCGACCGGCGCTTTCGTCGAACCGATCGAAGTCTGGGACGAGCCGCGCCGTCTGGCTTTTAGCGTCACGTCGAACCCGCCTTCGATGACGGAATGGACGCCCTACGAAAATATCCAGCCGCCGCACCTCGAAGGCTTCCTCGTTTCCGAGCGCGGCCAATTTCTGCTGACTTCGCTCGGTCCCCATCAAACGCTTCTCGAAGGATCCACCTGGTATCGCCATCACATGCAACCCGCCGAATACTGGCGCCTATGGTCGGACTTCATCATTCACCGGATTCACGAGCGCGTGCTCCGGCACATCCAGCTTCGCGCTGAGCGATCGAATGCCGCCGGAGAGCTCAAAAACGGAGGGGCCATTCCATGAATCCAACCGAAATTTTTGTAGCTGGTGTAGCCGGGACGGGTCTGGCTGGTCTTGGCGTGATTTTCTACATTGCGGCGCACCTCCGCAAGCTCCTCATCGAGCTCTGCGGGACGCCCGAGCGCGCGGACTTCTGGCGCGCGTTTTCGAACGTCATGTTGCTCCTCGTTCCCGTCATCTTTGCGCTCCAGGCCGCTCCCGACTTAAGCCAACAGGTGCCCGCAACACTGCTGGTGGCTAATCAGCTCAAGTGGGCCCTGATAGGGCTCGTCACGTCGGTGCTAACTATGGGAATCGTGCTCAGCGTTTATATTCCGGGTCGGCCCGTCAAGCCTTGAATCGGGGAGAATCGGCGTTTATTCCGGCGGCTCGGCTTTTTGCTCCTGGCCGGTGCGGCCGAGGATGCCGGCGCGAATGGATTCGCGGCGGCGGGCCGCCTCGTCGCTGGTCTGGCGATACAGCGCCATTTCCCGCTCCGCGTCTTGACTTCGGCCAACCCTGCGGTAAGCGAAGGATAGTTGATAGTGCGCGACGGGGTCCGCGCGGTCGAGCTTGACGGCGGCCTCGAGCGGTGCCACTGCTTCCTCGGCTCGCCCTGCCGAGACCAGCGCTTTCCCCAGACCGATCTGTGCCTCCATAAACTCCGGGTCGAGCTTCACCGACCGCAAAAAGTGTTCGATAGCGCGCCTCCAATCGCGCGCCTGGCGTGCCATCTCGCCGAGCTCGTATTCCGACGGCGCGCTCGCGGGATCGACTTTCAGCTCCTCCTCGAATTCCTTGCGCGCCTCGTCAATCGCATTCTCAGGATCGGCCAGAATCAGCCGGCCCAGCCGATAATGAATCCCCGGCAGGCGCGGATTCATCTCGAGGACCTTAAGGTAATCCGCCCGCGCGTCCCCGAGCTTGCCCTGAAGCTCCATGACTTCCGCATTCAATTGGCGCGCCCGCACGGAGCCCGGCGCGGTGGCCAGCAAGCGTTCGGAGGCGCGGGTCGAGAGGTCGGAATAAATGTGGCTGGTGTAGTACAACACGTCCGAGTCGTCCGGAAAATCGCGGCCGAGCTTTTCGAGCAGGGCCACGGCGCGGTCCGGCCGGTTCAAGGCCATCGAACATCGCAGCGCGTCGAGGCCCAGGGCGCGTTTCAGGCGCTGGTCTTCGAGGCGCGGATAATCCTTTTCGAGATAAGGCATCGCCGCCGGGCACTGGCCGGACTCCGCCAAGCTTGCGCCGAGGAAATAGTGGCTGGCCGAGAGCGCCGGCTTGAGCTTGAGCGCCTGAGCGAACTCGCGCGAGGCCTCGAGCGGCTGGCCATTCGAATAGAGCGCCAGGCCGAGGTCGGAATGAAATTCCGCGACGTGCGGTGCTAGACGAACGGCCTCGCCGTAGGCGGCGGCCGCGCCCTGAAAATCGCCGCGGGTCATCGCCTCACGGCCCCGCGACAGCGCCCGCGCCACTTCCGGCGAACTCATCTCGCCCTGAGGCTTCACCGGCTGCTTTTGACCAGCGAGGCCAAGCGCGCTCCAAACCGCGAGCCCTCCTACCAAGCCGGGCCGCCAAATAAGCCTTCGAGCCTTCAGGGCTCTCATCGTTCTCGCAGAATAGTGGGACCCACGCATCGAGTCAATCGCGTCGGTGCGTGTAGAGGCGCGCTCCCGTGCTACAATCGCCTGGCTTGATGCCTGCGACCTCGTGAGTGACGTGAGATGAGTGGTGAGTGACCAGCGGCTGCCCAATCGCCTGGCGATGGAATGAAACGCCAAAAAATCGCGAAATCGCCTCCCCCTCCTGATGCCTATGCGGCGTATCTTGCCGATTTGAAGCAGGTCATTGACGCGCTGCCGCTCGAGGCTGCGCGCCGCGCCGTGGACATTCTCGAAGAGGCTTATCGCACCGACCACACCGTATTCCTGTTTGGCAACGGCGGCAGCGCGGCGCTCGCTTCGCACCTGGCCGCCGACCTCGGGAAAGGCACGCACGTCCCCGGGCCGGCCTCGCTCGAAGGTGTGAAACGCATGAAAGTCTTGGCCCTCACCGACAATGTGCCGCTCCTGACCGCTTGGGCGAACGACACGGACTACGAGCGCGTTTTTGCCGCGCAGATGGAAAATTTCGTGACCGCCGGCGACGTGGCCTTCGGCATTAGCGGCAGCGGCAATTCAGCAAGCGTCCTTCGCGCCCTCCAGCTGGCGCGCGAAAAGGGCGCTACCACTGTGGGCTTGGTGGGCTCGGGCGGCGGCAAGATGAACGCCCTGCTCGACTGCGCCATCGTTGTTCCCTCCGACCACATGCAAAAAATCGAGGACGCGCATCTGACCCTCGCCCACCTGATTTTCCTCGATTTCAAATCGCGGATAGAGGCCGCCATTCGACTTCGCTCATGGCGGTGAGCCTGTCGAACCGCAGCGGGCTAGCCCGGGCCTTGAGCCGCGCACGACTGCTCGGGAGACATGTAGGCCGCCGTACCCATCGTCACGCCGGGCGAGGTCAGGTATTCGGGTTCGATCGTCGCTGCGTGAGTTTCTTGTCGGGGCGTCCAATGGCAGGGGATCTAAGAACGGGTCTCTCCGTTCGCTTTGCTTACTGCCAGTTCCTGTCCCCGGTACCTGCGCTTAGTCCCGTTTGATCGGATAGAAGAAAGGGACAGCACCAGCACCCTCGAGAGAGCAAAGGCAAATTTTGGAGCCTTCGGCTGCCTGCTGTCCCCTTGAATTCCCCGAGAAAGCGGGCAGCGCATCTACGTTTTCAGCTCCACGAGGATAATCTCAAGGGGTTTATCGCTCAGATTTTCAGGAAGGTGCACGACAGGCTCGTAAGACAAAACCTGTCCTGCTTTCAGTTCCGCATTCTCCGTCTTGCCGTCAGGATAGGAAAACCTTACACGTGAATCGGTGAGGGAAATTCCCACGAGGGCAGGGTGCGCGTGCATGGAGGATTTCTCGTGGGGTCCGTAACGGACTCGAAGCACCCGCACTCGGTTGTTCTCCAATTCGACGGTGTAATGCTTCTGGTCCACCTTGATGGGATCCTGCCTCCCCGCCTGCGGAGTAGAAGCTGTTGCCATATTTTCCTCCTTCAATCGGAATTTAGGTGAATCATCCGGGAAGAGAGTAGCACTCCGTCCCCACGGATGCAAATTCACAACTTGGCGGGTGATGGTGTCATTTGCGAGACACGGGCGCTCCCGGGCGCAGTCATTCCCGCGAAAGCGGGAATCTACTGCGCGAGCCATTGGAAATGCGCCGCCGAGGGAATGGATTCCCGCTTTCGCGGGAATGACCGGAGTCTCGAGGGGGATCCGATTCCAAATGACACCACAACTACCTGGAGCAGGCGGGGGGCGATATGCGTCTTTAAAGGCGTGGCCGGGGACAGCGGTTCTACTCCACTGTAACGCTTTTGGCGAGGTTCCGCGGCTTATCGACGTCGCAGCCGCGCAGAACAGCGCAATGATAAGCGAATAATTGAAGTGGAACGACGGTCAGCAATGGAGCCAGGAGTTCGTGAGTGGAGGGGACCTCGATGACATCGTCCACAATCGAACCGAGGTTCGTGTTTCCGGCCGTGGTGACGGCGATAATTCGGCCATCGCGCGCCCGGATTTCCTGAATGTTCGAAACCACTTTTTCGTACGATCCGTCTTCGGGCGCAAGCGCCATGGTGGGGAAAGCAGGGTCAATCAGCGCAATGGGGCCGTGCTTCATCTCGCCCGCAGCGTAGCCTTCGGCGTGAATGTAAGCGATTTCTTTCAGCTTCAGCGCGCCTTCGAGCGCGATGGGGTATTGATACTTCCGCCCCATGTAGAGGAAATGTTCGGCGGAGCAGTATTTCTCCCCCAGCGCCCGGATGCGCCCCGATTGCTTCAAAATCTCGCGGATCTGATCCGGGACTCGCTCCAAGCCTCGGAGGAGCGCCGAGCCCTCCCCATAGGAGAGGTCGCGGCCGCGGCCGACCAACAGCGCCATGAGCGTGAGAACCGTGATTTGCGAGGTGAAAGATTTAGTGGACGCGACGCCCACTTCGATGCCGGCGTGCGAATAAACGCCGGCGTGGGTCTCGCGGGCGATGGAGCTCCCGACCACGTTCACCAGCCCCAGGACCAGCGCGCCCTTGCGTTTGGCCTCGCGCAGCGCCGCGAGGGTGTCCGCGGTTTCTCCCGACTGGCTGATGGCGAGCACCACCGTGTTTTGCCGGAGGTTCAATTTCCGGTAACGGAATTCCGAAGCCAGCTCCGTCTCGACGGTCAGATCCGTCAAAGCCTCGAAGACGTAGCGCCCGAAGAGGCCGGCGTAATAGCTCGTGCCGCAACTGATGATGATCAAGTGGCGCGCGGCGGCAAGCCGGTCCATCACCGATTCCAGGCCGCCGAGTTTCGCGACGCCTTCGGAGTGGCTGATTCGGCCGCGCAGCGCGTTCTCGACCGCCTCCGGTTGCTCGAAAATCTCCTTGAGCATGAAGTGCGGAAACTCGCCCTGGTCCATCGTTTCGAGGCCGGCTTCGAGCACGGTCGTGCCGCGCGACACCGCCCGGTTCTCGAGCGTGGTGATAGTGAACTTTCCGGGCTCGAGCCGCGCCACCTCGTTGTCCTCGAGGAAAACCACCTGGTCGGTGTGCTGTGCGAGCGCCGCGACGTCAGAGGCCGCCAGCGACTCCTCCCTGCCGATGCCGAGGACGATGGGGCTGCCGCGCCGCGCCACGACGATCTCGGCCGGGTGCTGCGAGTGGATCACCGCGATGCCGAACGTCCCTTGAACCTCTTGCAGCGACCGTTGCACTGCCGACTCCAGGTTTCCCTGGTAGCGGCTCTCAACCAGGTGCACCAGAACTTCCGTGTCAGTCTCGGAAAGAAATTGATGTCCTTCGCTCACCAGGCGCCGCTTGAGCGCGAGGTAGTTCTCGATAATCCCGTTGTGGGCCAGGAAGAGCTTGCCGGCGCAGTCGCGGTGGGGGTGGGCGTTGGCCTCGGAGGGTTTGCCGTGCGTCGCCCAGCGGGTGTGCGCGATGCCGACGGCGCCTCGTGGTTCTTCGCCCCAGACCCGCGCCTCAAGCGCCGCCACCTTGCCGACCGCGCGCGCCAGATACGGCGGCCGTTCGCCGTCGAGGATCGCGATCCCGCTCGAATCATAGCCGCGATACTCCAGCCGCTTCAGGCCTTCAACCAGAATGCCTCGCGCGTCTTGGCCCCCGACGTAGGCCACGATTCCGCACATACTCGATTGGCCTCACTTTTTCTTACCCGCCCGCCCTGCCCGCGGCTGGCGGGGGCCGGCAGGTGGGTTGAACCTGCGCCCGACTTCATCGCCGCACATGGTCATTATATTCTACTTCGGGAATTGGTGAGGGCTCGTGGGGTCCGCGCCTTTTCCCGGGCCCGCGCGATCCCAAAGCGTAAAAATCCACAGTTTGGGGGGACCTTACAGTACGGTGAAAAAATTCTTGCAACCTTTTGCCTCACCCGAGCGTCGAAAACTGTAACTCAACACAGATGACTACCTGGGGAAGTGGGTAGCGTCTTAGGGCGACCAAGTTACTCACTTCCTCCTTCCTCGACATCCCCCCTGCAATCGGCGAGCCGCAGGCAGTGTCCTATTTTGAAGGCAACAGCCGTTTCATAAGAGCTGTCATTCTGAGGAGCCCCGATTTATTCCATCGGGACGACGAAGAATCTCGCCCTGATAATTGAATTCAGCCAGCTCTTCACTGCGAGATCCTTCGCTCCGCTCAGGATGACAGCCCCTCGGGATGGACGCCTTTCCCTACGGGCCTTCAAATTAGGACGCTAGCAAGCCACAAGACAATTTGCGTGAATCCCCGCCCCCGTATATACTCGTCCTTTCGTCCGGAACAGCTTCTGACTCCCTGGAAGCGATTGTGCCCAAAGCCAAGCAAACTGTGAAAGCCGCGACAGCCGCGCCGCCTGAGGAATTCGGCGCGGCTAACTTGGTTCTCGAGGTCGAGGATCTCTCGAGCCTATTGGCGGCACAAAGCGACCCGAAGGCCATCGTCCGAACGCTGGTTACGCGGCTGGTGGAGCGTTACGGGGTAGCGCTGGCGGGTGTGTGGGTAACGGACAACGCCACGTCAACGCTCCAATTGACCGCCCACACGGGCGCGCTCAAACCACCTGTCGGTCTGGAAAAAGCCTCGCTCGACGACACGCTGCTTGGCAAGGCAGTTCGCGAGCGCCGCCCGCAATTGTTGAGCGAGAAAGAGTCGGCAGACAAAAAGGTGGAGCGATGGGCCCGGCAGAATAGCCTGGCCTTCGTCGCGGTTTTCCCGTTGGTTTGCGACTCCACCGCGCAGGGGGCGGTGCTGGTCGCCCGCAAAAAGCCGCCCTCGAAAACGCTTCTGGCCCTGTTCCGCCTGCACGCCCGGCTGGTCGCCATTGCCCTGCGTGACGCCGAGCTGTTGTTCTCAACCCGGCAGACGCTGAGTAAGCTTAACACCCTGGTGGAAGCGAGCAAGGCGCTCACCTCGACGCTTGATTTGCTCGAGCTTCTGGGTCGCATCCTCGACGTCGCGAAGACTCAGACGCGCGCCGAACGCGGCACGATCTTCTTGGTGGACGACCGGACTGAAGAAATATGGTCGCTGATCGCACACGGCCTGGAAAGAGAGGTAATCCGCCTGCCGCTCGGTAAAGGCATCGCCGGCCACGTCGCTAAGACCGGCCAGACCGTGAACATCCCGGATGCTTATGCCGACCCGCGCTTCAATCCCGAAGTGGACAAGCGCACCGGCTTCCGAACCCGCAACATCCTATGTCTTCCCATCTACAACAAGGAGAACAAGATCATTGCCACCTTGGAATTGCTCAATAAAGAGGGCGGCGCCTTCAGTAGGGATGACAATGAATTCCTCTTGACTCTCTCCGGCCACATGGCCTTGGCACTCGAAAATGCGCAACTGCACCAGCAGCTTCTCGACAAGGAGCGGATGGAAAAGGAGCTGGCGCTGGCGCGGGGCATCCAGCACAGCCTGCTGCCGGAAAGGGCGCCAGTCGTAGAAGGTTTCGACATCGCGGTGCTCAACGAGCCCTGCTACGCCGTGGGCGGGGATTACTACGACTTCTTGAGCCTCGGCCCGCGGACGCTGCTTTCCGTGGTTGCCGACGTCGAAGGCAAAGGCGTGGCCTCCGCCCTGGTCATGTCAAACCTTCAGGCGACGCTGAGGGCGCTGGTACTGCACCTCCACTCTCTAAACGAAATCGTCGAGAGCCTGAACCGCATGATCTGGAATGACACGCGCGCCGAGAAGTACCTGAGCCTATTCATAGGTTTGCTCGACACCCGGAACAAGGCCGTGCACTACATTAATTGCGGGCACGTCCCGCCCTTCGTCGTCCGGCGCGGGCACCAACCAATCTCGCTCACCGAAGGCGGTATGGTCATCGGCCTGTTCGAGAATCCCTCTTACCAGCGCGGGCAAGTAAAACTCCTAAGCGGCGACGTGGTGGTGCTGTGCACCGACGGTATCATGGAATCTATGAATGCCATGAACGAGGAATACGGAACCGAACGGCTGGCCCGCAAAGTCTTGGAAGTCTCCGACCGCAAGGCGAGCGACATCGTCGAGGCCGTCCGCGACGACGTCGAAGCCTTCTCCCGCCAGGGAACCCACATAGACGACAAAGTGATGATCGCCATTAAAGTCGTCTGAGGCCCTCAGCGTCGTAGCGGCAAGCCAAGGCGCAATTCCTGTGCCGCGGGCATCTCCGTCATCCGAAATACCATCCCGGCAATTGCCCTTGCATTCGCCGGGCGACACTGACGTTGGCCTTCAGGCCTTTGGCACTTCTTGCCTGCTTCTTTTCAACCATGGCAATCGACTTCGATACCCGCCGTGAAACCGGCTGCAAGCAAAATGCTCCGTGCAAGGGCCGCCTGCTCGGATAGAACGTAAAATCCGGCCCCTGCGTACTCTGAGGGGAGAATGCCGAGAATCAGCGTAACAAAAGGTTCGACCTCAACTGCGTAGTCAATGCCGTTTTCCGTGAGGGTGCTCTCCACTTGCTTTGCTTCACCCAACTTGCCCGCAATGTATACGCGAGTAACCTCTTTGCCCCAAAAAGCTTCGATATCCACCTTGGCCATTGCTCGGATTTGACCGACGCCCAGCCGCCGACGCGCTTCTATCCGCAGGGCCAGGTGCTGAGGATCCTCATCTAGTCCGGCGGGGCAATTCGGCACTACTCCTTGTCCACTTCTGTCAGGCGCAGTTTGACGGGCTTGCCTGCCCCGAACTTTTTGGTGAGCCAATCTTCGAGGTCTGTCTGCAATGCGGCGAGGTCCACTCGAAAGCTCACTTCGATTTCCCCTGCCGCGACGGGCAAGGCCTCATCGAAGGCCGTGCGGCCCGTGAAACTGCGCATGAAAAAACTGTCGAGCCATTCGAGCGGGCAGGTCGTGGCCCGCTCATCGTTTAAGACCTCGACCGAAACCTTGCGGGCAAACAAGCGCGATCGCCTCCCTGCCGGCCAGTTGGCGGTTCGACGCCCCCACCACCCTCAGCGATGTTCTGGGCTAACTCCTGAAGAGTGCGAACCATTTCCGCTTGGGCTTTCGTGGGGCAAGCTCCAGCGGCTCGGGGCCGGGTGGCAGCCGGCGATTGTTGATGACGCATTCCGGATTAGTCTCGAGCAATCGCTTGGCTGTGTCCTCACCTTTCGTCTCAGCGATCTTCCGGTAACATTCCGACAGAATCGGCGGCCGGTGTTTCAAGTCGTGCGCGTCGGAAGCAAAGAAATGCACGAGGTTCTGGCCGAGCCAGCCTTCGGCAAGATGCTGGGCCTCGCGGCTGAAGCCCCCCGTTAACGACTTGGCCGTGATTTGGCACAGGCACCCGCGCGTAACCCAGCGATGCAAAAGCTCCGGCTTGCGGCTGAAGACGGGGTTACGCTCAGGATGGGTCAGAATTGGGATGAGGCCCGCGCATTCGATTTCGTAAAAGACTCGGTCCATCTGCTCGGGAACAAACTGATCGCCAAACTCGACCAGCACGTAATCGCTCTGATTGATGGTAAATGAGCCGCGGTCCTCGACAAGCTGGCGGATGTTTTCGTAGTAGAGGTGGAAGTCACAGCCGAGCAAGAGTTTGGGTTTCTCACCCACGGCCTCCTGAAGGGCTTCGAGCTTGGTGCGATTCTCCGCGGGCTTGAAGGCGTACTTGTAATTGCAATGCGGAGTTGCCACAAGGTGCGTGGTGCCGTCGGCCGCCGCCATCTTCAGCATCTCGACAGCCTCTTCGAAGGTCTTTGGCCCGTCGTCGGTTTGGGGAAGGGGGTGGCAGTGAATGTCAATCATCTGGGCTCTGGCCTTGCGCGACAGGGGGCGACCAAGGTTCACGCTCGCCCTCTTCGGCTCTTTGTTACAAGATACTAAACCTAACTTCGGGGCGAGCATTCGTCAAGGCGCTCCCGCGACACAACAGTCAAGGAGCTCCAAGCAAGCCGCGCAATAGTTGCGAAACGCTCTGACGCTGCAGAATCTTGGATTTAGCCCTCCCAAATTCTGAATTGTGAATAAGTTTCGAACTCCAATCGTGTGGAAAAACTCGGAAGTTCGCGCTGATACCCTGTCCTGACAACAACTTACGTGGTCAACGTCCGTATAATTTGATTTGGTACCCGGCTTGCCCCTGATGTAACCGAGCCAACTCCAGACCCGCCGAAAAGCGGGGACAATCTGGCGCAAGGCTCCAAGATTAGACCCAACACCCGACGCTTGGGGGGGAGTAATCCCCCCTTTTTTTTTGGGCTTCCTCCCGACCTATCTTGGCGGGGTCCAGCCGTCGCTCGATTGGCACCAAGTATCCTTCGCGGTTCTTTATCTAACGGAACCAATACTCCGCACGTTTGGTCCTTGGATTTTTCGGATACCGCTGATGAACCAGATCGAAGGCCGCGCTAGAAATTCCCCCTGATGCACGATTCCGTTTAGACCCCGCCAGATATTTTGACTACGGAGAGAAGGGCGGCCGTGCAGGCTTAAGCTGAACAACCTTTTTTGTGTCGGAGTTGAAACCTTTTCACTCAATTTCCTATCTCATACTAAGGCGATCGCGGCTGATCAGTTATTCCTCCGAAATTCTGCCTTCGATTGGAGGAGATGCCACCATGGTGGGATGTGACGGGAAGCGTTTACGGCTATTGGTTTTCTTGATGGTTTTGGCAGGGATCGCCGGGACGTTCGGTTGCCTCTCTGCGCGCGCCCAGGTCCCCCGATTTGCAGGCAACCCTCGAGGTCCTCTTACGAATGGCGAACAGACCGCGGTATTTGCCGGAGGGTGCTTTTGGGGCGTGGACGCCGTATTCAAACACGTGAAGGGCGTTACTCGTGTCGTCTCAGGGTATGCCGGAGGAAGCGCGACGGCCGCTCATTACGAGACCGTCTCCACGGGGGCGACCGGGCATGCCGAGTCGGTGGAAGTCAAGTTTGATTCGTCGAAGGTGTCTTACGCGGATCTGTTGCGCGTGTTTTTCTCTGTGGCGCACGACCCGACCGAATTGAACCGACAGGGGCCGGACGAGGGTTCTCAGTATCGTTCGGCGATTTT
>QHZN01000362.1 GCA_003225365.1 Acidobacteriota bacterium | reverse complement strand
TTCCGGTCCGGAGACACCCGGCTGGACAATCGTCGCTCCTCCGGTGAATCCCATGACGCGGTGCGGGACGATCTGGCCGATTCCGAGGACGAAGTCCGCGCGGCCGAGGAGCGCGTTCACACGGATCGGCGTGCCGTCGGCAGTGACGCCGATTTCTTGTAGCGCGCCTTCTTCTTTCCAGTGGTGGAGCGTTACGGCGTATTCGTGCGGAACGGTGGGTCCGAGCTTGCGTTCGATTTCGGCGGCGGTCATGCGCGCGTGCGTTCCGGCGGCGATGAGGAATTGGACGTTTTTCTTCGGGAGTCCGCGCGTTTCGAGGCGTCGCAGAAGCGGGGGCAGGATTTCGGCGGCGGGTGTCTGGCGCGTGGTGTCGTCCACCAAAATGAGCAGGCGCGTCGAAGGCGACACCAAGTCTTCGACGGGGCGGGAGCCCAAGGGGTGGTCGAGCCCATTTTCGACGAGCTCCTCGATCGGTTGGGAGGACGGCACGGTAATCGGCTTAAGGTCCGCCAACAAGTTCCGTTCGGGGACATCCAGGGGTTCAAAGTCGGAGTAAGAAAGTGGGATCAACATGGCTTCGAGCCGCGCGAGCGATTCTACGCTGTGGGCCGGAAGGCGTCCATGAGCTCAGCCGGAAGGGAGATTCCAGCCAATCGAATTGGCGAGCGACCAGGGCCGCATCCGAGGCCCTCTTTTCTCGCTGCGCGTCACTGGTTTTTTACCCAGGCGTGCCGGGGGTCGTCGGCCCAAGCGCCGTAGCGGCGCTCTTCGCCGGCCAGCACCCAGGTGTAGTGAAGCTCGTAGCCGGGCGCGGCGACGACGGGGTGGTAGCCCTTGGGCAACAGCACGGTATCGCCGTCTTCGACGACAAAGACAGTGGAGAATCCCTCCGGGTCCTCGGCGGCGGTGTAGGTCCAGATGAAGCCGTAGCCTTGCGGGGGCCGGACGCGGAAGAAATAGATTTCCTCCATCACGGCCTCGTTCGGCGGATTTCTTCGGTCGTGCTTGTGCGGGGGGTAGCTCGACCAGTTGCCGGGCGGATTGAGGGTTTCGCCGGCAAGCAGGCGCTCGGCGGGAACGGTTTCGTTGAGCGCTGAATAGACCGTGCGCCGCCAGTTGTCGCGCCCGGCCTCTTTGGCTGTCACCGCCCCGCCCTCCAGGAGCTTCGGCTCGGCAGCGGCCTTCGACGGCGCGGAAAACAGGCCGGCGTCGAATTCGTCCGAGAGCGAGGTAATTTCATATGAGCAGTTTGGGGGGAGATAGACCATCGCCGGCGGGCCGGAAAAAACGTCGGCGCGGCCACCCACTGGCTCAAAGGTTCGCTGCTTGCCGGCGCCGTCAACCGTCACGCGCCCCCCGCCGGCGAAAACATCGAGTACGTATTCTCGTCCGCCCGTCGTGCCCGCGTGCTTCTCATTTCGAGCGAATTGGAGCCGCGCAAAATCCAGAAAGCGCATCGTGCCGGGCGAAACAACTTGACTGACCTTTCCATCGGAATGTGCTTTAATGTGCCGTTGCATGGCCGCACCTTAGGCGGAGGAATTGAAAGATGCATTATACGATGGCGCATGGAACAAAGTGCGCCGAATTCGCTTTCTTGAGTTGTGAAAGGGAATCTTCGATGCGGAGGAGGGTCGCATGAAAAGGCGAGACTTTCTGGCCGCCTCCGTGTCAGCGGCGGCCCTGGCGGGCGCGGAACCGGTTGTTAAGCCGATGGCCGAGGAGGGAGAGCCTGAAATGCCGAAGGAATACTACGAATTGAGACTGGTTCATCTGCGCCGGGGGCCTCAGGTTGAGCGAATGAACGGCTTCTTGCGTGACGCCTGGCTGCCCGCCATGGGCCGCGCCGGAGTGCGGCCGGTCGGGGTGTTTGAGGTCGCGATCGGGCCCGACAGCCCCACTCTCTATTTGCTCGCGCCGTTCTCGTCGCTTGAAGCCTGGGTCCAGACCGACGAAAAGCTGGCGAGGGACGAGGAGTACTTGAAGGCTGGGGAATCAGTAATCAACGCGCCCGCCACCGACCCGGCCTTTCTGCGCATGGAAAGTTCGCTGATGGTGGCGTTCGAAGGTATGCCTCGGCTCGAACCGCCGGCCGGGGCCGCCGAGCATCGCCCGCGCCTATTCGAGCTGCGGACCTACGAAAGCCACAGCGGCAAGGGTCACGTCAAGAAAATCGAGATGTTCAATTCCGGCGAGATTGCGATTTTCAGGCGCACGGGCCTCGCACCGGTTTTTTTCGGGGATACTCTCATTGGGACTCGGCAGCCGCAATTGACCTACATGCTGGCCTTCGACAGCCCTGAGGCCCGCGAGAAAAATTGGGCGCGATTCGTCGCCGACCCGGATTGGAAAAAGTTGAGCACCGCGCCGGGCTACACCGACGCCGAGATCGTTTCGAGCATCTCGAACGTCCTGCTCCGGCCTACGCCGTATTCACAGATTTGAGTGTGCTTGCGAGGCTGATGAAAAAGGAGGTTCGGCCACTGTAGCGCCGCTCTATGAGCGGCGAAATCATTGAAGCCGAAAGACCGTCGGTCATAGACCGGCGCTACAAGAAAGGTTTTTCGTCAGCCTGTTACATTTCCTTCAGGATTTTGAACAGCCCCTGCAAGGACTCGCGCGTGCTTTCCATCGCGTTGCCATCCGACCGGCGGTAGTGCGTTTCGAGGGACATAGTGCCGTCATAGCCATCGGCGCGAAGCCTCTTCAACTGCCCCCGCCAGTCAATGAACCCCCCGCCGATCGG